>DULM01000138.1 GCA_012840405.1 Syntrophomonadaceae bacterium
AAAAGGAGTCCTGCGGGAAGTGCACCTTCTGCCGATTAGGAACCAAGCAGATGTTGGATATTTTAACAGATATTACACAGGGCAAGGGCAGTTCTGAGGACCTGAATATATTACAGGAATTGGCTGAGGACATCAAACTGGGATCACTGTGTAGCCTGGGGAAAACTGCGCCAAACCCTGTGCTGACTACCCTTCGCTATTTCAGGGATGAATATGAGGCACATATCAATGAGGGGCGCTGTCCGTCATTGATGTGCAAGGACTTGATCTCTTATATCATCATCCCTGAAAAGTGCAGTAAGCTGTGTGATGTCTGTATCGGCAGTTGTCCTACAGAAGCTATCTACACAAGGCCAGATATGCTCAAAGCCATTTATCTGGATAAATGTGTTAAGTGCAACAGCTGTATGGTAGCCTGTCCGCCTCAGTACAAAGCGGTCAGCAAAGTATCGCCTCCTATTGTTGAAGAAAAAGAAACGGTGGAAGGGGGCAGAGCAGATGAGTAAGGTCAATATCACAATAGATGGGCAGCACTACCAGGTGCCTGCAGGAGAAAAACTGCTTTGGGCAGCGCTGGATTGTGGGGTTTATATCCCTCATCTGTGCGCCAACAAGGATAAGGAGCGTCCAGATGCCAGCTGTAGGCTATGTTTTGTTGAAATAGAGGGATTCAGTAATCCTGTGACCTCCTGTACACAGGAGGTGTTTGAGGGAATGGTGGTTAAAACCCGTACACCTCAAGTGGACCGGCTGGTGCAAACAGCTTTTGAACTGCTGTTATCCAACCATAAGCTGCGCTGTGGTAAATGCCCCCAAAACCGTCAGTGTGAGCTACAGAAGATATCCAGGGAGCGGAAATTGAAATTGAAACTGACCAGGCTGCGGCCGCTGCTCACTGAAGAAAAACCGGTAGATGATTCAACAGATGTTTTTATTTATGATCCGAACAGGTGTGTACTTTGCGGACAGTGTATTTGGGTGGATCATAAAGTAGTGGAGATAGGGGCTATTGGGTTCATTAATCGCGGATTTAACCGTAAAGTTGGCACATTTGGTGATGTCCCCTTAGCTGAATCCCGCTGTACACAGTGTGGTGAGTGTGTTAAGGTATGTCCTGTAGGAGCACTGGTATTTAAAGAAAAAACAGGATAATTGCCGGGGATTGATCCCCGGCCGGGTGCACTTGGTTTTAAGAGCGAAACTGGTTACCTGTCTGGAGACTGCGTTCGGCTCTTTCAATGGCGAGTCTTACCAGGTTACCACAGTCACGGGAGGGGACGCTTCCCCAACCCTCTGACTGCACCAGATCCAGAACTCCCATTTCCTTAGCCAGTTCGTACTTCAGCGCTTCAGACATTAACCCTCTGTTTCGTCGTCCCATTAAAAACCTCCTTTGTGCACCCATTATTATTGTTCAATAGCTGACGTATGATTATACAGCTAATTTATGCTTTAAACTGTTGTTTTTGACTTGAAAGGTAAACTATAATATAATGAATCAGTAAAATATTCATTAAATCAATAATCATGTACACTTTTCTGGTTTTTTCATAACCTAGAGGAGGGAAAGACAGCTTTGAAAGTATATGACTCTTCCCGCATACGCAATATTGCTGTGATTGGGCACGGTGGTGCGGGTAAAACATCTTTAGTTGAAGCAATGCTTTTTAATGCTGGGCATACCAGTAGATTGGGCAAAGTGGATGACGGCACAGCGACCACAGATTTTTTCCCAGAGGAAATAAAACGCAAGATTTCTGTTAGCACAGCACTGGCACCCTGTGAATGGAAGGATTGCAAGATCAATCTTTTAGACACACCTGGTTATGCGGACTTTTTTGGTGAAGTCAAGGGTGCTATACGGGTGGTGGACAGTGTACTAGTAACTGTATGCGCTGTTTCAGGTGTTGAAGTGCAAACCGAAATTGGCTGGAAAGAAACTGAACAGAAAAAGATCCCCAAAGTAGTTTTTATTAATAAGATGGATCGGGAAAATGCCAATTTCGGGCGTGTTGTCCAGCAGTTAAAGGATTTTTCTAAAAAGAATATCATCCCTTTAGTGCTTCCTATCGGCAGTGAAGCTGATTTCAAAGGTGTTGTAGACATTTTAAAGATGAAGGCCTGTCTATATAACTCCAAGGATGGTAGTTATCAGGAGCAGGAGATCCCATCTGATTTAATCAGCGCTGCGGAATCAGCCCGAGATGCTCTGATGGAGGCAGCTGCTGAAGGTGATGATGAACTTCTAATGAAATATCTGGATGGGGAAGCTCTTTCTGATGAAGAAATCAATATTGGGCTGAAAAAGGCATTTCAAGCTGACAGTTTTGTACCTGTTCTATGCGGTACAGCACTGAACAATATGGGTATCAGACACCTGCTTGATTTTCTAGTGGATGTGGTTCCCTCTCCTGAAGCTGTAGCTGAAAAGAAACTAGCTGAAGAACCTGTGTCCGCACTAGTTTTTAAAACACTGGCTGATCCCTATGTGGGTAAGCTTAATTTCTTCAGGGTTTATGGTGGAGAACTTAAAAGCGACAGTGTTGTTTATAACGCCAATAAAGAGAAAGAGGAAAAGATCGCCCAGATCTTCACTATGCGTGGAAAGCATCAGGAATCCCTTACCGCAGTTAAGGCTGGTGACATAGCTGTTGTTGCCAAATTACAGGTAACAGAAACCGGTGATACACTTTGCAAAAAGGATAACCCTGTCATACTTGAAGGGATAGATTTTCCAGAACCAATGCTTTCTATCGCCATTGAGCCCAAGAGCAAGGGTGATGAGGACAAACTGAGTGGTGCCATAGGAAAGCTGACTGAGGCTGATCCCACACTGCGTATTGAAAAGAATACAGAAACAAAAGAGACTATCCTGACCGGAACAGGAGAAACCCATTTAGATATTGTCCTGGAGAGGCTCCAGCAAAAGTTTGGAGTGGAGGTCACCTCCAGGAAACCCAAAATACCTTACAGGGAAGCTATTAGAGGCACAGTGCAGCAGGAAGGCAAATATAAAAAACAGACCGGTGGACGGGGTCAATACGGCCATGTGTGGATCACCTTTGAACCCACTACAGAAGCAGATTTTATCTTTGAAGAAAAGGTTTTTGGTGGCGCAGTTCCCAAGCAGTACTTCCCAGCTGTGGAAAAAGGGCTCAGAGAAGCGATCACTGAAGGAGTCCTAGCAGGGTATCCGGTTATTGGAGTTAAAGCCACACTTTATGATGGTTCTTACCACCCGGTGGATTCTTCAGAAATGGCCTTCAAGATTGCTGCTTCTATGGCCTTCAAAAAGGGTATGGAAAAGGCTGATCCTGTTCTGCTGGAACCGATCATGAATGTGGAGATCACTGTTCCTGAGCAGTTCATGGGTGACATTATGGGTGATCTCAATGGAAAACGCGGCAGGATTATGGGGATGGAACCACAGGCTGATGGCATGCAGTTAATTAAAGCCCAGGTGCCCCTTGCCGAAATGCAGGATTATCCCATTGTTTTAAAGTCAATCACCCAAGGACGTGGCTCCTTTAAGATGGAATTCTCCAGTTACGAAGAGGTTCCAGCTAAACTGACAGAAGAGATAATCGAAAAACACAAGGCCGAAAAGGAAGAATAAAAAAACAATAATAATAGAACAGGCTGTCTCATTTTAAAGGCAGCCTGTTTTACTTTTTCTATTTTTTCGGTGTCAGACAGGCAAAGGCAACCTTTTTTTCAACGAATAATGACCAACCATTAAGCCCCAAATAGGCTTACTTTATTAACCTATCTAGCGTACAGGTCAAGAGAATGTCATTTAGATTTTTTTTGTTATGAAGTTAAGAAAAGGCAGGTATTGAGAGTTATTTGTTGAATTGTATCGTTGTGTAATTAATTAGATTCCACTTTGTCTTGATCCCAAAAAAGGATTTAGATTTTCCTAAAATGGGGGGAGCGGATATTAAAAATAAAAAAAGCATCTTGTTATGGGATAAAAAAAAGATATTGCTGCTGCTACTGCTGGCTGTGCCATTATTAATAATCGGTACTTTTTCCCTCATGAAACTGCCAGTTGTCAGCAGTGCAATGGATGGACCAGGATTCTGCGGACGCTGTCATGTTATGCAACCCTATGTTGAAACTTATTTAGCATCATCCCATAGGGATGCTGCAACCTGCGGTTCCTGTCATGTACCACATGATGTCCTGCGCGGTGGAGCTTATAAAGCTTATACAGGCACCAAGGACCTGTTGGCGGTGTTGACCGGTAGAGATGAACATATCCGTATATCCAATCTGGGAAAGGATGTGGTGCAGGAGAATTGTTTGCGCTGTCATAATACCCTGATGAGAGAAATAGGCGATACTAGGGAAAATGGCGGTAGTTATTGTTTTGATTGTCATCGGGGTGTTCCTCATATGAAATAAACAGGGGGGAGGTATTATGAGGGATAAAAAAACACTATTGATCGTTACAGCTGTTGTCATTGTTTTTTTAATTGCTGTGGGATCTGTTGTCTTCTATTATCAAAATAAGGAAGTGACTGAGGAGCCTATTCTTTCCGCAATTAAGGATGATGAAGCGGATCCTGCTGTCTGGGGCAAATACTACCCGCGCCATTATGACAGTTACCAAAAAAACCTGATTGTCGATACAGAGGAAGACTACAGTAAATATGGTAAATATGGTGGCGCCTTTGAGAAAGTATCCCACCTGGATAAGTATCCATATATGAAAACCCTTTTTGCTGGATATGGTTTCTCTGTAGAATACAATGAGGATCGGGGACACCTGTATACATTGGAGGATATCCGAAACATTACTCCGGTCAGACAAAAGGCAGGGGCGGTATGCAACACCTGTAAATCAGCCCAGATCCCATCCTTGATAGAAAAGTACGGAGAGGACTATTACTTAATGGGATTTGAAGAGATAAATGATCAATTAAAACACTCCATTGCCTGCCTGGACTGTCATGACCCCAAAACCATGGAACTGAGAATTTCCCGTCCGGCTTTGCTGGAGGCTTTAAAGTCTCAGGGAAAAGACCCAGACAAATTAACAAGGCAGGAGATGCGCTCCCTGGTCTGTGCTCAGTGCCATGTGGAGTATTACATGCAGCCCGAGACAAAAAAACTGACCTTTCCCTGGGGTAAGGGGCTGAAAGCAGATGAAATGCTTGAGTATTACGATGATCTAAATTTCAGCGATTGGCTTCACCCTGACAGTGGAACTAAACTTATTAAAGCCCAGCACCCGGATTACGAATTATTTGTAAATAGTACACATTATGCAGCAGGTGTGAGCTGTGCCGATTGTCATATGCCATATGTAAAAGAAGGGAATGTTAAAATCACATCCCACTGGTGGACCAGTCCTCTTAAACACATGGAACAAAGCTGTTTGGTCTGCCACAGAGAAAGTGCTGAAGAATTAAAGGAACGAATTTTTTATACTCAGGACCGCACTTATGAAATGAAGAACCTGGCTGGAAAAACGATAGAAAAAGCAATTCAAGAAATAGCAAAAAGTGCTAAAACAGCAGGGGTCAATGAAAAAATCCTTGATGAGGCCAGGACGCTTCACCGGCAGGCCCAGTGGTACTGGGACTGGATGGCTGCTGAAAACTCCATGGGCTTTCATAACCCACAGGAAAGCTTATATATTCTTGGTAAAGCTGTTGACTGCGCTCACAAAGCTATAGAAAAAGCACAAGAGGCGAGAACCGCGGAGAGGTAACAAATGACAGATAATAAGCGTGAAACAGATTGCAGAACTGGTTTGGGTTGGGGCTCCTTATTATGGAGTTTCTTAACATCCATAAGGATTGCCCTCCTGCTTTTTACCATTATCGCTTTAGCTTGCTTGCCGGGGATCTTCATCCCTCAAGGGGAAGATCCCTTATTTTATTATCATAATTACGGGGATCTAGTAGGCTCTTTGATCACTGCACTTGATTTTGATAAGGTTTTTAATTCTAGTTGGTTTTTTGTATTGTGCTTGCTGCTTTTTATTAACCTGTTAGCCTGTACTGTCCAGAGATGGCAGAACTTTTATCGCTGTGTTATTAAACAACCTTCACTTCCTGCTGGACTCCATTTTCTTGGCTCTCCTTTTATTCATACAGGTCTAGTACTTGTGTTATTGGGTGCTTTTATCGGAGCATATTACAGCTATGAACATTATTGTGAAATAGCTGTGCCCGGGTTTCAAGCAATCACCTTAGGGAAGCAGCGCTATGAATTGAAGGCGGAAGGGTTTAACATAGAGTACCACACAGATGGTTCTCCTAGCCAGTACTTTACCAAATTGAAGTTGATCAAGGATGGCAATAATTTATGTGAAAAAACAATATCCGTTAATAACCCTCTTTCTTATCAAGGACTTAAAGTTTATCAGTTCAACTACGGGTGGTTGCTGGATCTCTCTCTAGAGAAGGATGGACAATCCCGAAACTTTCTAGTTAAAGATGGGGATCAGCTTGCTTTAAATGAAGACGGCAGCGAACTCATACAAATGAGGTTTTATCCGGACTGGGCAAGGGATGCAAAAGGGCATCCGATTTCACGTACACCACAACCAAACAACCCACAGTTGGCTTTTCTACGGACTTCAGACGGCTTCCCAGTTGACATAGGTATGCTAAAGCCCCAGGAATCTGCGGAGTTGAGTGATGGGCTAAAAATCACTTTTTCAGGCTACAGGAACTATACAGGACTTCATGTTAAAAAAGATCCCGGAGTTCCGATTGTTTTCACAGGCTTTCTATTTCTTGGCTGTGGTATACCACTGCATTACCTAGTTTCCAGCAAGAGGAGAAGGAAAGGTGAGTGACCTTTGGAGGGGAATCTTGTTTTAATAACTTTCAGTTTTTATTTAATTGCTGCTCTAATTTGTCTTGTATTATTATGGTGCAAACAACACACCCTGGAAAAGATAGGTATTATCTGTACTATAATCGCTTTTATTCTCCTCAACACAGTATTGATTTACCGTTCTTTGCTGGCAGGGAGGTTACCTGGCAGCAATCTTTATGAGTTTTTGCTCTTTTTCGCCTGGGGGATGAGCGCCACCTATCTGTTTATTCTTATTAAATACAAACTCCAAAGCAGCGGAGTGTTCATCCTTCCCCTGATTACCGGTGTTTTAGGGTGTGCAGCACTGTTTTCAAGTAGAATACAACCGCTGATGCCCGCTTTGCAAAGTCCTTGGCTAAAGTTTCATGTGTCTGTTGCCATAATTGGTTACAGTGTTTTTGCTGTTTCTTTTGCTCTGGCAATGATGTCTTTGCTAAAAGTGCCTGTGTCAATCAACCACCACAAGAGTCTTGATGATCTAATTTACGGCTGTAATGCTCTCGGTTTCTCTTTCCTCACTCTTGTTTTGATTACTGGGGCAATTTGGGCAGAACAGGCCTGGGGAACATGGTGGAGCTGGGATCCGAAAGAAACAGCATCATTGATTACGTGGCTTGTTTACGGATTTTACTTGCATTTGAGGCATACTTCTATTTGGAGCAACAAGCGTGGTGCTATCCTTACTTGTTTGGGCTTTTTTGCAGTTCTCTTTACATTGATGGGAATTTCCCTTTTAGTACCAGGCTTACACAGCTATACATGATAGCCAGTTCTTGTACTATATCACAGCTTTTATCGGATAAAAAAATTTAAAAATTTTAAAAAAAGCTATTGACAGGTAAATTAATGTGGACTATAATAGTCCACAAAGAGGATGGTGTTACCATGGAAATAATCAGACGCAATACAGAATATAGTATCAGGGCACTTGTACACCTGGCACTCCATCCCGGTAGAGACGTGACAGCTGCAGAGATCGCTGAAGCACAGGAGATACCCCTTGAATATCTGCAAAAGATCCTGCAGAAGTTGACCCGTGGTGGTTTTGTGGGTGCACAGAGAGGAGCTCGTGGTGGTTTTTACCTGGCCAAGGATCCCGAAGAGATCAATCTGCTTCAGGTCATTGAGCTTATGCAGGGTAAATTGGCCATGAACAAATGTTTTTTAGGAAAAAACGGATGCAACCGTGCTCCCAAGTGTGTGCTCAAAAATAATTGGCTGCAGCTGGAACAGAGAATTGCCGGTTTTTTAAGTCAGATCACCCTGTTGGATTTGGTTGAACAGGTACGTGAAGGCGGGCGGCCGGGAGGTGGTGAGTAATAAGCTAGTACATCTATCGCTGCAAAAATAGACTTTTACCAGTATTAGTCAATCGCAAAATAGCTAAATTAATTTTTTTTATAACTTAATGTGGACTAAAATTCTCTTAATTAAATGAGGAGGGAGAAACATGTTTTGTTATCAGTGTGAACAGACTGCAAAAGGAACAGGGTGCACCAAATCAGGTGTCTGTGGGAAGGACCCGGATATTGCCGGCCTGCAGGACACACTTGTTATTGCTCTCAAGGGGATCGCAGCCTATGCCTACCATGCCCGGGAGCTTGGCGCTCGTGATGAACAGGTAGATGCCTTTTTTGCAGAGGGACTTTTTTCTACACTGACCAATGTTAACTTTAACCTGGAAAGCCACATCAAGCTGCTGCTTAAAGCCGGAGAAGTGAACCTGCGGGCCATGGAGCTGCTGGATAAGGCTCATATTGAGCGCTTTGGACAGATGGAGCCTACAAAGGTACAGGTAGGAACAAAGGAAGGCCCTGGCATCCTGGTGACCGGCCATGATCTTTTGGACCTTTATGAACTGTTGAAGCAGTCAGAAGGCAAGGGAGTTAATGTTTATACCCATGGGGAGATGCTGCCGGCTCATGCCTATCCCGAATTGAAGAAGTTCCCGCATCTGGTAGGGAACTACGGCACTGCTTGGCAGAATCAGAGAAAAGAGTTTGAGGAGTTTTCAGGTGCCATCCTGGGAACCACCAACTGTGTGCTGATACCGCGGGATTCTTACAAAGACCGGATGTTTACCTGTGGGATCGCTGATCTGCCGGGTGTTGTCCATATCGAAAACCGTGATTTTACTCCAGTAATCGAGAAGGCTTTGTCTTTGCCTCCACTTCAGGAGAATATCGGGCCTACAACGATGA
>DULM01000261.1 GCA_012840405.1 Syntrophomonadaceae bacterium
ACCACCGGGGTGATACTGTCCCGGTATTTGGTCCGATCAGTCAACCTGTCCCCCTGATCGAGTCCCAATAATTCACACATCAATCGCCCGCCCGACTTCACATCGCATAAATAATTGGTTCCTTTGGGAAACTTATTAGCAAAATGAACAGTACAGGAGGGACCTTTTTGGAAACAGTTTGGGAAAAAGCAGAAGGGCGGGTTAGTTATCACGACTCGGTCGAAGAAATGCTCAAACGCATCCGGGAAGACGGAATGACAAATGTCTTTGATCGCTGGGCATTGCAGGAAAAGATCAGGTGTAAGTTTTGCCTGCAGGGTATGAGCTGCCAATTGTGTTCAAACGGCCCCTGCCGGATCAATGAAAAGGGAGGCCAGGACAAAGGGGTCTGCGGCATCGGCGGGGATGCCATGGCGATGAGAAACCTATTGCTGCGCAATATTATGGGGGCAGCTACCTACAGCCACCATGCCTATGAGGCATTTCGCACTCTAAGGGCAACAGGAGAAGGGAAAACCACCTTTACCATTACAGATGTTGATAAACTAAAATGGATGTGCGAAAAGGTAGGCATTGACACCAACCAAAACACCAATCAAATGGCTATCGCCCTTGCAAACTTCCTGGAAGAGGAGATGGGCAAGGATGCAGATAAGCCCAGTGTGATGGTGGAGGTATTTGCTCCGAAAAAGCGGAAAAGGGTTTGGCGGGAACTGGGCATCTACCCTGCAGGAGTTGTCCATGAAGAGCAAAATTGCATTGCCAGCTGTCTTACCAATGTGGACGGAGATTATGCCTCTTTGGCCAAAAAGGCGCTGCGCCTAGGATTGGCCACCATTTATACCGCTCAAATCGGCATGGAAATGGTGCAGGATATTTTATTCGGCACCCCCACCCCCCATGAAGTGGAGGTGGACTTAGGAATTTTAGACCCCGATTACGTAAACATTGCCTTTAACGGCCACCAACCATGGGTTGGGGTGGCAACACTGCAAAAGGCCCGGCTGCCCGAGGTACAGGAAAGGGCCAAAAGGGTGGGAGCTAAGGGTCTGAGAATTGTCGGTTCCATCGAAACAGGACAAGAACTGCTGCAGCGCTTTAATGTAGATGATGTTTTTGTCGGCCTGATGGGAAATTGGCTGGCCATCGAGCCCTTTTTGGCAACTGGAGCGGTTGATGTTTTTGCCATGGAAGAGAACTGCTCTCCCCCAGCAATTGACCAATATGCTGAAAAATATCAGGTGACACTAGTCAGTGTCAGCAATATCATCGGTGTCCCGGGATTACAGCATCAGATGCTGTATCATCCAGAGGAAGCAGGCGCCATGGCAGACAAGCTGATCGAGCTGGCTCTGGAAAATTTCCAAAAACGCAAGGGCAAAGTGGAGCCTAAGGTTCCCCCGTATAAACAGAAGGCAATCGCCGGTTTTTCCACCGAAGCCCTATTACAGGCTCTTGGAGACAAACTGGACCCGTTGGTTGATGTCATTGCCTCCGGAAAAATTAAAGGGGTAGTAGCGCTGGTCAACTGTTCCACCTTAAGAAACGGGCCTCATGACTGGA
>DULM01000139.1 GCA_012840405.1 Syntrophomonadaceae bacterium
ATAATCTTAAAAAGTATGCGCTAATATAATGATTATGATCTTTGCATAATGTGCTTAAATATTATTTCTGCGGCTTCTTTGGCAGAAATATTGCTTACATCAATTTTATTTGTATCCATTAGATAGTAATTTTTTAATCTTGATATACTTCTATTGATAACATCTTCAGTCCTTATTCCCATTTTTATATCCTTTGTAATTCGTGAAATTAATGCTTGTTCTGAACATACTAGAGAAAACTTATATAATTTATAATCACGTTTTTCTAACCTAGACAGCACATCATCAATAATGCTTTCCTCATGCATTACCCAACAAAAAATAATATTTTCATACACTGAGCATGAAATAAAATTATTTAAGAGATGACTAATATTATCAATTACCATATTTTTGGTTTCATCATTCACAATAAAAGGAGACATGTCCCAACACCAATCACCATCCAGATAGACACAATTTTGTAAAAGTTTTTGCAATTCTCTGCTTATTGCTGTTTTCCCTACGCCCATAGTACCATTTATAAAAATTAGATTTTTCATTTTATACTCTCCAATCTCTAAAACATAAATATTCCCTAATTCATCAAATTCTACAACTGGACAGATTTCCTGTCTAATATAATATATTATTATTAATTCACCAAAAATAAGAAACCGCCAAAGGTATTTAAACCCATGACGGTTGGCGCTTGCGAAAAGCAAACTTTATTATAGTCACGTTGGTATTATATTGTTCCATCTCTTCCCAAGTTAAATATCCATTTAAGGCTGCAGTAGAAAACCACATTGTCTCAGCCAGATATTTTAACAAGGTACATTGATCAATTTCTTTTCCCTTTGAGTCTGCAACAGTAAATTTTGATATGTAAAACTGCCCCCATAAAAAGTATACTACTGCGGGATATGCTCGCAATAATAACACTACTCAAAAATAAAAATCTCCTCAATTGGCACTTTTAGAACTCGTGAAATATCAATGGCCAATTTAAGTGATGGGTTGTACTTGCCTGCTTCCAGCCTAATGATAGTTTCTCTACGAACTCCAACTAGTTGGGCAAGTTCCTCTTGTGTCAATCCTCTAAGTTGACGATATTTCTTTAAATTACAAGTAAACTTTTGGATAGAACTCACCCCTTTTAATGTTTGTCATAATACCAAAAAAGAAAAGCATACGATATTATCGTAACCGCCCATCCAAAAGCACAAGTCAAAATAATTAGTTCTTTTGTAATAAAAGGAAACCCCGCGCAAAAACCAATAATAAACAAAATGACTAAAGGAATGTTAGCAGTTTTTAATTTTGCTTTTTGACCGTTCTCAAAATAACGCTCATCCGGCATTTCGTTTGCCATTTTCGCTATAAAATAATAGGCAAAAAAACTAAAAAAACTGAACCAAAATAGCGATAATGAGTTGCCCGTTTTAAAATATGTGAAACCTTGAAATCCTAAGAAGCCAAGAAACCATAAATATTTGATGGATTTTGGACCTCTCTTAACCTTCATAATAACCTCCTATGTGATATATTTATCACTTTGTTACAAATATATCACTATTTCCATGAAGTATCAATACCATATGATAAATAAAATAACAGATTATATTACAAATCTGCTAATAGTTATTTATATAATTTTGTTTCGCTTTTATCTACAACTACGACATATAAGAATGCCAAAGTTTGCTCGTGGAAGGTTTACTCATAAAATGAGTATTCATACGCAGGGTATAACCTACGGGAGGCAGGTTTTTGAACACAAAAAAACCGCCAAAGGTATTTAAACCAATGACGGTTGGCGCTTGCGAAATGCAAACTTTGTAAGTTTGAACAAACTCGATTGTAAACAGACATATTGTTTTGTTGTCTAAAAATAAAAGTGACGGAAGGGATCCGCCACTTGGGGTTTTTATCTCTTGGAGTACTGCGGAGCTTTGCGAGCCTTCTTGAGGCCGTACTTTTTCCTCTCTTTCATCCTGGGATCCCTTGTTAAGAACCCTGCCTTCTTCAGTAAAGGTCTTAGGTTCGGATCTGCCTTCAGCAGGGCTCTTGCTAATCCGAGGCGAATAGCTCCCGCCTGACCGCTGATACCACCGCCGTTCACATTGGCAAAAATATCAAAACGCCCAGTCATCTTGGTGAGTTCTAAAGGCTGTCTGACCATAATCTGGTGTGAGGTTGTCTTAAAATAATCATCAATAGGCCGACCATTGATCACTACTTTTCCTTCACCAGGTACAATCATAACCCTTGCCACCGACTTTTTCCGTCTACCGGTCCCTTGATAAAGCACCTGAGCCAAGTAATTTACCCCCTTTCTAACCATAGATATCTATGGGCATTCTCATCTTCTTAGTCAGCTTGCTGCTCCCATTACCCTGATATTTCCCAAACTTCCGGCTTTTGAGCTGCATGTGGGTGCTCAGGGCCGGGATATACCCGCAGTTTTTTGAAAACTCTTCTGCCGAGACGATTGTGGGGGATCATTCCCCAGACAGCCTTCTCAATCACCTGCTCTGGTTTGCGCCGCAGCAAATCTGCAAAATTCGTTACTTTAATACCGCCAGGATAGCCTGTATGACGATAATAAAGCTTATCGGTATATTTTTTCCCGGTCACCTTTACCTTTGCTGCATTGATGACGATCACATGATCCCCGGTATCAACATGGGGAGTATAAATAGGTTTATGTTTGCCGCGCAGGATACGTGCCACTTCGGTTGCCACTCGCCCGAGTGTTTTGCCATCGGCATCGATCAGATACCATTTGCGCTGCACTTCCCCTGCTTTGGCCATATATGTGCGCACACTTATACCTCCTCTTCTACAGGTCTTGCCGGCCATAGCTAATCCGGTCAACTGCAGTCAAAATCTCTTATTATTCAACAGGTTTATTCTAGGAGATTGGCAAACCGCTGTCAAGACAGTCCCCTTTATTTACTTCCTCATCAGCCCGATAGTAAACCTTAACCAGGTAGAGTCCTTGTGGGGGTACTGCAGGCCCACCACGGCCCCTCTTTCCCTCTTCTAATATCTGCTTGACCTGAGCCGGAGATAATTTCCCACGCCCCACTTCAAGCAGTGTTCCTACCATCAGCCGCATCATCTTGTAGAGAAAACCATCAGCAATCGATATAAAACTGATCCATTCCCCTTTTTTTTCTATATCCATAGAAAAAACCTGTCTTACCGTGCTCTTGACACTGCTGCCCACTGCGGAAAATGCAGTAAAATCATGCTCTCCAACAAAGACCTGCGCACACTCTTTCATTGCAGACAGGTCTAAAGGAGTAGGGAAATGGTAGCAGTGATGGCGCCAAATTGCCACTGGTTTCCTGCTGTTGAACACCAAATAACAGTATTTCTTTTTCAAGGCATCATATCTGGCGTGAAAGGAGGCATTAACAGCCGCGGCCTCCAGTACCGCCAGATCAGAGGGCAAATGCCCATTCAATGCTGCGGGGAAACGATCCACAGGAATAGTTGAGGATGTTTCAAAGTGCACCACCTGGCCGAGTGCATGTACCCCGCTGTCTGTCCGGCCGGCACCCACCACATTAATTTTTTCCCCGGTCAGCTGGAATAATGCTTCTTCCAGAACACCCTGTACCGTACGGATCTTACCGGGTTGCTTTTGAAAGCCGGCAAAATGTGTACCATCGTATTCCAAAGTCAGTTTGAGACGCCGCATAGCAGCTAGACAAGCTCAATCATGGCCATAGGAGCACTGTCTCCCCGCCTGTACCCGGTTTTAAGAATGCGGGTATACCCGCCGGGGCGCTCCTTATACCGGGGTGCAACTTCATCAAACAGTTTTTTAACAACAGATTCATCTAGCAGGTAAGCCAGTGCTTGTCTCCTGGCATGCAGGCTGCCCTGTTTTCCCAAGCTGATCATTTTATCGGCCAACCGCTGGACTTCTTTTGCCCGGGTTAGTGTTGTCTCGATGCGCTCTTCCTTGATCAGGGAAGTGGTCATGTTCCGCAACATCGCCCGCCGCTGATCACTTCTCAAACCCAGCTTCCGCACCATAATCACCTCTTTCTACTCCTCACTCTTCTTTAAAGAGAGCCCTAATTCAGCTAATTTCTTTTCTACTTCTTCGAGGGATTTTTTCCCGAGGTTGCGCACCTTCATCATTTCCTCCACGGTCCGCATAGTCAGGTCTCCCACAGTGTTGATGCCGGCCCGTTTCAAGCAATTAAATGAGCGGACAGAGAGTTCCAGTTCCTCAATAGGCATTTCCAGAACTTTATCCTTCTCATCGCTCTGCTCCTCTGGTTCTGGCTCTGTTATCTCAACCCGGTCGGTCAGCCCCACAAACAACTGCAGATATTTGATAATGATCTGTGCAGCCTGGCTGACAGCCTCATCTGGAGGAATAGCCCCATTGCCACTAACCTCAAGAATCAAGCGGTCATAGTCAGTCTGCTGACCAACTCGAGTATTCTCGACTGTATAGTTAACTTTATAGATGGGAGAAAAAATAGAGTCCACCGGTATATCACCGATTACTTGCTCCGCCTTCTTATTCCTCTCAGCCGGGACATACCCGCGCCCTTTTTCCACGGTCATCTCCATAAAAAGACGGCCATCAGGTTCTAGAGTCGCCAGGTATAAGTCGGGATTCAGGATCTCAATATCAGGTCCTGTAATAATATCTCCCGCTCTGACCTCTCCCTCACCTTCAGCTTCCAGGCGAATGATCTGTGGCTCATCCCCGTACATTCTAAGGGCTAAACCCTTTATATTGAGGATGATATCTGTGGTATCCTCCCGCACCCCTGGAATAGTGCTGAATTCATGGAGCACACCCTCAATCCGGACTGATGTTACAGCAGCTCCTGGAAGGGATGACAGAAGCACCCGCCTCAAACTATTCCCTAGTGTAGTCCCATAACCCCGTTCTAACGGTTCAACTATGAATTTTCCATATTTACCCTCATCATCCTGCTCAACGCACTCAATGCGCGTTTTTCCAAGGTCAACCAGCATCAACAACTACCTCCTTCCCCAAAACACCTGCCAACAAGATCATTAACGAGAATACAACTCCACAATCAGGTGTTCCTGGATGGGGACATCAATATCTTCCCGATTTGGCAATCCCAAAACTCGCCCTCGCATCTTCTCTAGATCAACTTCCAACCATACAGGAGGAGTTTTTTGTGCTGCAGCCTCGATGATCTCCACAAATAAGGGCAATTCTCTGCTCTTTTCACTGACGGCAATCTCATCACCGCTCCTGACCAGGAAAGATGGGATGTTTACTTTCTTATCATTAACGGTAAAATGACCATGCCGTACCAACTGACGGGCTTCAGCACGGGAGCGAGCAAATCCTAAACGGTAGACAACATTGTCCAATCTTCTTTCCAGTAGCCGCAGCAGGTTTTCACCGGTAATGCCCTGCTGTCTTTCCGCTATATCAAAGTAACGGCTGAACTGCCGTTCTAAAACTCCATAAATTCTGCGCGCCCTTTGCTTCTCTCGGAGCTGCAATCCGTACTCGGTCACCTTTTTACGCCCTTGAGCCTTTTGACCGGGGGGATAGTTCCTTCTATCTACAGAACATTTCTCTGAATAACAGCGGTCCCCTTTGAGGTAGAGTTTCATCCCCTCACGGCGGCATAAGCGGCATACGGGACCAGTGTATCTTGCCATAAGTTTTGTCCCTCCTTAGTTATTTCATTAGACGCGCCGGCGTTTCGGCGGCCGGCAGCCGTTATGTGGAATCGGGGTTACATCCTTGATCATACTTACTTCTAAACCTGCAGCCTGCAGGGACCTGATAGCTGCTTCCCTACCACTGCCCGGCCCTTTAACATAAGCCTCCACCTGCTTCATCCCATGTTCCATAGCTGTTTTAGCCGCTGCTTCAGCAGCTAATTGGGCAGCAAATGGAGTGCCTTTACGTGTTCCTTTAAACCCCATGGCACCGGAACTGGCCCAGGCTACAGTATTACCATTGGGATCGGTAATAGTTATAATAGTGTTATTGAAAGTTGATTTGATATGGGCAACTCCATGTTCAACATTTTTGCGTTCTTTACGTTTTGGTCTGGATTTAGGTCTTGCCACTTTCTTCCTCCTTTCCTATATCTTCTTCTTATTTCTTTCTCTGGACCCCGACGGTCTTTCTCGGACCTTTACGGGTGCGCGCATTGGTCCTAGTACGCTGACCCCGGGTAGGCAGACCTCTGCGGTGCCGCAAACCACGATAGCTTCCAATCTCAATCAAACGCTTGATGTTCATAGTAACCTCGCGGCGCAGGTCACCTTCTACCTTATACTCCTTGTCTATAACCTCAGTTATCTTACCAACTTCTTCTTCTGTCAGATCCTTTACCCTTGTGGCTGGATCAATACCCGTTTTTTCAATTATTTCCCGAGCGGAGGTTTTGCCAATACCGTAGATATAGGTAAGGGCAACATCCACCCGTTTCTCACGCGGCAAATCTACTCCCGCAATTCGAGCCATCTCTTAACCTCCGATCCTAACCTTGCTTTTGTTTATGTTTAGGGTTTTCACAAATGATCATAACTTTACCTTTACGCTTGATAACCTTACATTTTTCACAAATCGGTTTTACAGAAGCGCGAACCTTCATCAAAACTCCTCCTTCTCTGAGGCCCTATTCAGCACCACGCATGAAATCGACAAACAGGGTTACATTACTTATAACGATAGACAATCCGTCCCCGGTTTAAATCATAGGGTGACAACTCCACAGTAACCCGGTCACCCGCCAAAATTCGAATAAAGTTCATCCGAATTTTTCCGGAGACATGAGCCAGCAGTCGATGCCCATTATTAAGTTCTACACGGAACATTGCGTTAGGCAGCGCTTCAATAACTGTGCCTTCGACTTCAATTACATTTGGCTTTGATTTGGGCATATAATTTATCTACCCCCTTGTCTCAGACTCCTGCTCAAGCAGATTCTGCTTGAATTGGGCAATTATCTTGCGCACTTGACTATTTCCCGGGTTTTTTCCCGCTTCCCATTCCTGGGCAAGTTCCTCAGCAACAACAGGGTACACTTTTAAGTGCCTGATGTTCTTCGGTTTAGGATTATCCATCCTTCGCTTCTCTCCATCAACCAAGTAAACAAAAGTGTCATCTTTTATTTCCAGGACAAAATAAAACCTTCCCCTATCGCGTCCCCGCTTAGAACATACCAACTGGCCGACTTTTATTTGATCAGTCATCAACCATCCCCAACCCTTTAGAGCCGGGTCAAAATTTCCGGCTTTCCTCCAGTCACCAATACCGTATGCTCAAAATGAGCAGACAAACTACCATCTTTAGTCACAACAGTCCATTTATTTGGCATAATGGCGACATCATAGGTGCCAATATTGACCATCGGTTCAATCGCCAGGGTCATTCCAGGTTCCAGCCGCGGACCGCGACCAGGTGTCCCAAAGTTGGGAACCTGGGGATCCTCATGCATTTTTTGTCCAATACCATGACCAACAAAAGCCCTCACTACATTGTAGCCATTGTCTTCAACAAAGGTTTGAATTGCAGCCCCAATATCTCCGATACGGTTGCCGCTTACTGCTTTCTCAATCCCTACATATAAGGACTGTTTAGTTACTTCAATCAGTCTCTCTGCTTCAGGAGAAATGTCACCAACCGGAAAAGTATAGGCAGCATCTCCACAGTAACCTCGATAGAATGCTCCAACATCAATACTAATAATATCCCCGTTTTCCAGTTTTCTTAAACCGGGAATACCATGTACTACCTCATTATTAATTGATGTACAGATACTTGCCGGAAAACCCTGGTAATTGAGAAAAGCAGGAACACATCCGCATTTACGGATAAATTCATCTGCAAATTCATTGAGTTCTCCTGTGGTCACCCCAGGTTTCACCCTTTTCCCTAATTCATAAAGTGTTTCGGCAACAACCTTCCCTGCTTGCCTCATATAGGTAATTTCCTGGGCTGACTTTAACACAATCATCTAGCAAGTCTCCTTATCACTTGTTCAATCTCTTTAAAAACATCATCAATCGATTGTTCCCCATTAACCTCAGCGACAATCCCCCGCTGCTGGTAATATTCCAAGAGAGGCGCAGTCTGCTTCTGGTAAACCTCCAGCCTGTTGGATACGGTCTCTACAGTGTCATCACTTCTCTGATAGAGTTCCCCACCACACTGGTCACATACTCCCTCAACACGAGGGGGTTGATTAACAACATGGTAGGTAGCTCCACACTTCTGGCAGACCCGCCTTCCGGTCATGCGCTCCAGCAGCACTTGAGGGTCAACCTTGATATTGATCACCAGATCCAGGGATCTACCCATCTCCTTTAAAATACCATCGAGGGCCTCTGCCTGAGGGATGGTACGGGGAAAACCATCAAGCAAAAACCCTTTTTGGGTATCTGCCTGTTGCAGGCGTTTTTTAATCACTTCTACTGTAACCTCATCAGGCACCAGTTTGCCTGTATCAAGATAACTCTTAATCCTTTTACCGAGTTCACTGGCCTGTTTAATCTCAGCCCTAAACATATCTCCAGTTGAGATATGAGGGATCTCACAAAATGAAGCTATTCGTGTCGCCTGTGTCCCTTTCCCCGCACCTGGAGGTCCCATTATTAAAATGTTCATCCTGTTCCACTCCTCTATTTCATAAAGCCCTGATAATGTCGCATCAAGAGATAAGACTCAAACTGTTTCATCGTCTCCAGAGCAACCCCAACTACAATCAACAAGGCTGTTCCCCCAAAATAGAGGGTCGGAATATTGGTCAGGGCAATCATGAAGTTTGGCAGAATAGCAATCAAAGCCAAAAATATTGCACCAGCCAGGGTCAGCCTAGTTAATACACGGCTGATATATTCCCCTGTGGGTCGGCCCGGCCGCAGACCGGGAACAAAACCACCATATTTTTTCAAGTTATCGGCCACATCCATAGGATTGAAGACGATAGCTGTATAAAAATAGGTAAAGAAAATGATCAGCAAGGCATATAGCACAGAGTTAAGCACAGTGCCAAAGGCCAAGGATGATTCAATCGCTCGCGCCCAGGGATGATCAATAAACCTGGCAATCTGAATCGGGAAGAGCAAAATTGACATGGCAAAGATAATAGGAATCACCCCTGCCTGGTTAACCCTTAAAGGAATATGAGTGCTCTGCCCTCCATAAACCTTCCGCCCGGTAACCCGTTTGGCATACTGAACAGTTATTCTCCTTTGTCCTTCATTAACAGCCACAACACCGGCTATAATCAGTAAGCCCAGTACTATCAGAATCATAATACTGCCAACATTGATTGTACCTGCACTTAATTGCTGTGCTATACTTATTAGCCCTGAAGGAAGACGAGAAACAATTCCCGCAAAAATGATCAAAGAGATTCCGTTACCGATTCCCTTTTCAGTGATCATTTCTCCGATCCACATCAGTAAAGCGGTTCCTGCAGTCAGGGTCACAATTGCCAGCAGATAAGAGCCAACTCCTGGGTTTACAAAGATACCCTGCCTTCCCAATGCCACAGTAACACCTATTGCCTGGATAAGGCCGAGGAGTACTGCACCATACCTGGTATACTGGGCAATAACCTTGCGCCCCGACTCACCCTCTTTTGCCAACTGTTCCAGCCTGGGAATGACAACCTGGAGCAGACTCATAATAATCGAAGCATTAATATATGGTGTAATACTCATGGCAAAGATCGAGAGTCTGCGGAAAGCTCCTCCAGATATCACATCAAAAATCCCAAACAACTGACCCTGTAGCAGTTTCTCCAGAGCAGCGGGGTCAACCCCTGGTACAGGAACATGCGCACCGATGCGGAAAACAAGAAACATCAACAGGGTAAAGCCAACCTTTTTTCTTAAATCAGTAACCTTCCAGGCACTCCTCAGGGTTTCGAGCACCTAGATCACCTCAACCTTGCCGCCTGCTGCTTCCACCTTCTCAGCGGCTGCCTTGCTCACCTTATGCACCTTAATGGTTAACGGCCGGTCTAAATCTCCTTTACCTAGAAGCTTTATCTTGACACCCTGTTTCTTAACTAATCCTTCATCATATAAAAGCTCCGGTGTCACGACCGAACCCTCAGTAAAGCGGGAAAGGTCTTTGACATTGACAATAGCAACTTCTTCCTTAAATATATTGGTGAAACCCCGCTTGGGCAATCGTCTGATCAAAGGCATCTGTCCACCTTCAAAACCGCGTCTGACCCTTCCTCCAGAACGGGCTTTTTGCCCTTTATGTCCTCTACCTGCGGTTTTACCCAATCCTGATCCGATACCGCGGCCTTTGCGCTTCCTCTCAGCACGCGCACCCTGCCCCGGTGATAAGTTATGGAGTTTGATCATTATACTCCCCTTCCTTCTCAGCCAATTAGTTCTTCTACCGTCTTTCCTCTTAAATGGGCAACTTCTTCGGCACGCTTCAAATTCTTAAGTCCCTCGACAGTAGCACGCACCATATTATTGGCATTGGATGAACCCAAAGACTTGGTCAGAATGTCCTGGATCCCTGCGGCCTCAAGAACTGCACGCACAGGTCCACCTGCGATCACACCTGTACCAGGTGCAGCAGGTTTAAGCAGAACCCTTCCTGCTCCGAACTCCCCAATTACTTCATGGGGTATTGTTGTGCCTTTCATAGGGACAGTGAACATATTCTTTTTCGCATCCTCAACACCCTTACGGATCGCTTCAGGCACTTCACCTGCTTTTCCATGCCCTGCTCCTACGTTCCCTTGTCCATCCCCTACAACAACCAGAGCACTAAAACTAAATCTGCGTCCACCTTTAACAACCTTTGCAACTCTATTGATACTGACGACTTTTTCAGTCAACTCAACATCAGGTTCAATGCGCAAAACAAATATTCCCTCCTTTCTTCTAAAACTCCAATCCATTTTCCCTAGCAGCATCAGCAAGAGCAGCTACACGACCATGGTAAGGGTAGCCTCCCCGATCGAACACAACCCTAACAATACCCTTGGCACGAGCTTTTTCAGCAATCAGCCGCCCTACGATGCGAGCTGAATCGATGTTTTTCTTCCCACCGACTTCATCCCTGATTTCCGGAGAAAGGGTGGATGCAGCAGCAAGGGTTTCCCCTTTTGTGTCATCAATTAGCTGAGCGTAGATATGATGTAGGCTTTTATAAACATTAAGCCGCGGCCTCTCTTGTGTACCAAGAACCTTCTTGCGAACCCTTAGGTGTTTCCGTTTGCGCTTCATTGCTCGCGTTTCTTTTGGCATTTTTTCACCCCTTACTTCCCTTTGACACCCGCTTTACCAGCCTTACGCCGGATCACTTCATTTTCGTATTTGATGCCCTTGCCTTTATAAGGCTCAGGTTCTCTCACAGCTCTTATTTTGGCGGCCAGAGCACCAACCTTTTGCTTATCTATCCCTTTGACAATGATCTTATTAGCTGCGGGTACTTCAATTTCCAATCCGTCTTCCGGTTCAATCTCCACCTGATGTGAGTACCCTACTGTCAGGACCAGCTTCTTCCCCTGTAGTGCAGCACGATATCCTACTCCCACCAATTCAAGGGTCTTACTAAAGCCCTTGGTTACACCATCCACCATATTCTGCACCAGAGCTCTGGTCAAGCCGTGGAGGGCCCGGTGCTGCCTATTATCAGAGGGACGGGTCACAAACACTTGACCATCCTCAACAGAAACCTGCATATCTGGATGAATTTTATTGATAAGTTCCCCTTTTGGGCCTTTGACAGTTACCAGGTGATCATTGACCTTTACTTCGACTCCTGCCGGTACTGTTACCGGAAGGCGCCCCACTCTAGACATGGTACCACCTCCCTACCAAATATAGCAAACTACTTCACCGCCCAGGCCTTCCTTTCTGGCCTGTTTGTCAGTCATTAAGCCATTGGATGTGGAAATTACAGCCACTCCAAGACCACCAAGAACTTTAGGAATCTCATCTTTCTTCACATAAACCCTTAAGCCTGGTTTACTGATCCGTTTCAACCCAGTCAGTACCTTGCGCTTATTGGGGCCGTATTTCAGGTAAAGGCGCAAAATTCCCTGTTTCCCATCATTGATGTATTCGTAATTTTTAATATATCCCTCATTTTTCATTATTTCCGCAAGTGACTGCTTCATCTTGGAGGCAGGAATTTCTACCCACTCACGGTAAACCTGATTCGCGTTGCGAATCCTGGTCAAAAAATCAGCAATGGGATCTGTAACCATTCTTCAACCTCCTCTGTGCCGTTTTTACCAGCTGGATTTGACAACACCAGGGATCTGACCTTTATATGCCAGTTCGCGGAAACATATACGGCACATTCCAAATTTACGCAGATAGCCCCGAGGTCTGCCGCAAAGTGGGCACCTGTTGTAGGCTCTAACTCTGAATTTTGGCTTTCTCTGCTGCTTTGCTATCAGCGATTTTTTGGCCACCATCTTCCCTCCTTTTGCACTCAAAGACTACTCCCGGAAAGGCATTCCCATCAATCTTAAAAACTCCCGGGCCTCTTCATCGGTTTTTGCTGTAGTGACCACTGTGATATCCATGCCGCGTACTTTATCTATTTTGTCATAATCGATCTCTGGAAAGATAACCTGTTCCCGCAAACCAAGAGTATAGTTTCCTCTGCCATCAAAGGATTTCGGTGAAACACCCCGGAAATCCCGGACTCGGGGCAGTACAATATTAATCAGCTTTTCCACGAAATCATACATTCGGTTCCCCCGGAGGGTCACTTTGCAGCCGATCTTCATTCCAGCACGTAATTTAAAAGCTGCAATAGATTTGGTTGCTGTAGTGATTACCGGTTTCTGCCCGGTAATCATCTGCAGATCGTTCACCGCAGCCTCTAAGGCCTTGGGGTTCTGTACCGCTTCACCGACCCCCATATTGACAACAACCTTCTCCAGCTTGGGGACTTCCATGACATTTTTATAATTAAACTTTTTCATTAATTGCGGTATAACCTCGCTGCGGTAGTGTTCTTTCAGACCCAATTTTGCTCACTCCTTTACCGTAGCCACTACTTATCAATGATTTCCCCGCATTTTTTGCAGACCCGGTAGCGGCGATCGTCAACGATCTTCCTGGCAACTCTTGTGGGCTTATTGCACTTACCGCAGACCAACATAACATTGGAGCTGTCGATGGGTGCTTCCTTTTCCACAATCCCTCCCTGGGGCATTGCCTTGGTTGGGCGGCTGTGCCGCTTCACAACATTAATACCCTCAACGATCACCTTGCGCTTGGAAGGGATGGCCTGAATAACCTTGCCGCGTTTACCTGCATCTTTTCCGGTTAATATATAAACTGTATCTCCTTTACGTACATGCAGTTTGGGCTGTGTCATCATTTCACCTCCACTCCAAGACCTACAATACCTCAGGAGCAAGGGAAACTATCTTCATAAAATCCTTATCTCTCAGTTCCCTGGCTACCGGGCCAAAAATACGTGTGCCTTTGGGGTTTTTCTCATCACTTAAGATCACTGCGGCGTTTTCACTGAATTTGATGGTCGAGCCATCTGGCCGCTGAATCCCTTGGCGGGTTCTGACAACAACTGCCCGCACAACATCACCTTTTTTAACCATCCCACCCGGACTTGCTTCCTTGACAGAGGCAACAATAACATCTCCCACAGAGGCATAACGCCTTTTTGCGCCTCCCAACACCCTGATGCACATCAATTTTTTAGCTCCGGTATTATCTCCAACTTTAAGTATTGTCTGCTGCTGGATCATTTACTTCCGCCTCCTCTACCGGCGAATCGAATACAATCCCCCGCTCGATAATTTCGGCCACACGCCACCTTTTTTCTTTGCTCAGGGGACGTGTTTCCATAATCCTCACAGTATCACCGACTCTGCATTCATTATGCTCATCATGGGCTTTAAATTTCTTGGTTCTTTTCACAATACGGCCATAGAGAGGATGCCTTACAGCTGTTTCCACAGCTACCACCACGGTTTTATCCATCTTATCGCTGACAACTTTGCCTATCCGTGTTTTGCGCTGATTCCTAGTCACCATACCGACACCCCCTAACCCTTCTGGCCTGACTCAATATTTTTCCTGCGCTCCCTAACCATTTCTCTCTCACGAGCTATGGTTTTGGCTCTAGCAAAATTTCTTTTTACCTCTCTAATCCGCATTGGATTTTCCAGTTGCCCGGTTGCCAGTTGGAAACGCAGTCGAAACAGTTCATCTTTTAAATCTATCAACTTCTTTTCCAATTCTTCATCGGTTAATTCCCTGAGTTCCTTAACCTTCTTCACCGGCCTCACCACCTGCTTCCTGCCGTTTAATAAACCTTGTTTTCACCGGCAATTTGTGGCTTGCCAAACGCATAGCCTCCCGAGCCACCTCTTCTGGTACTCCTGCCAGTTCAAACAGAACACGCCCTGGTTTTACTACAGCTACCCAATAATCTGGGGCGCCTTTACCGCTGCCCATACGGGTTTCCGCTGGTTTTGCGGTGACCGATTGTTGGGGAAAAATCTTAATCCATATCTTGCCACCACGCTTAACATAACGGGTCATGGCAATTCGCGCTGCTTCAATCTGCCGGGCACTAATATATCCGGGTTCTAAAGATTGGAGCCCATATTCCCCAAAAGCTATATCATAACCCCGTTCAATTTTACCGGATGGAATTTTTAAATGTGGCTTTCTGTATTTTACCCTTTTGGGCATCAGCATTTAACCCTCGCCCCCTTCCGCAGCATCATTCCTGTTGCCCTTTTCTGGGAGTACCTCTCCTCGATAAATCCACACCTTGACACCGATCTTACCGTACTGTGTATTTGCCTCAGCAAAACCATAATCGATATCGGCACGCAGTGTATGGAGGGGAACTTTGCCTTCGCTGTACCATTCGGATCGGGCCATTTCTGCTCCAGCCAGGCGGCCGCTCACAGCAATCTTGATACCCTGTGCGCCCATACGCATTGTGCGGGAAACCGCTTGTTTCATTGCTCTCCGGAAACCCACACGGCGCTCCAGTTGGGAGGCAACACTTTCAGCAACTAACTGGGCATCCAGTTCAGGTTTTTTAATTTCAACTATATTGACATTAACCTGTTTACCTGATAGTTTTTCCAGATCTTTACGCAGCACTTCCACCTCTGTGCCCCCACGGCCAATAACAATGCCGGGCTTGGCGGTATGGATGGAAATGCGCAACCTGTTGGCAGCCCTCTCGATCTCTACCAGGGAAACACCTGCTAGATAGAGCCGCTTTTTAATGTAATCACGCAGCAGGATATCCTCATGCAATAATTCACGGTAGTTTTTTCTGTCGTACCACCTGGAATCCCAATCCTTGATGATGCCTAAACGCAGACCCTTGGGATGTACTTTTTGACCCACTCTTACCCCTCCTTTCTTTCAGCAACTATAACTGTTATATGACTGGTTCTTCTGCGCTTAAGATCAGCTCTGCCACGCGCCCGCGGACGGTAGCGCTTGATGATAGGACCTTCATCTACGAAGATCCTTCTGATATACAGATCATCCCGATCAAGGTTGTAGTTATTTTCTGCATTGGCAGCAGCAGATTTAATTACTTTTGCAATGGGAACCGCTGCTTTGCCGGGCAGATATTTTAATATGGCCAGGGCATCATCAACAGATTTACCCCGTACCAGGTCTGCTACCAGCCGCACCTTGCGTGGGGGGATCCATATATAGCGTGCAACAGCCCTTGCTTCCACCACATTCACTCCTTCTATTTGAGTGCCGTTGAGCGTTCTGTATGGGCACCATGGCCGCGGAAGAGGCGTGTGGGAGCAAATTCACCCAATTTATGCCCCACCATTTCCTCAGTAATATAGATAGGAACATGCCTCCGTCCATCATGGACAGCAATTGTGTGTCCAATCATTTCAGGAAAAATTGTCGAGCGCCGCGACCATGTTTTAATTACCCGTTTTTCGCCCTTCTCATTCATATCTATAATTTTTTTCAATAGTTTCGCATCGCAATAAGGCCCTTTTTTGAGAGAACGGCTCAAGCTTTAATACCTCCTTGTGCCTCTTACTATTTACGTCTCTTAACTATCAGTTTGTCAGAGGCCTTGTTCTTCTTACGTGTTTTTGCACCAAGTGCCGGTTTTCCCCAGGGTGTTACCGGGTGTCGGCCAGCAGTTGTTTTACCTTCACCACCACCATGGGGGTGGTCAACTGGATTCATCACAACACCACGAACTGAAGGCCTCCAACCTAAATGACGCATCCTACCGGCCTTACCATAAGTGATATTTTCATGGTCCAGGTTACCTACCTGGCCAACAGTTGCCTTACATTCAGCGTGAATCATCCTCATTTCCCCGGAAGGCATCCTCAAAGTGGCATAATCTCCTTCTCTGGCCATCAACTGGGCAGCAGCCCCAGCTGAACGCACCAATTTACCGCCACCTCCGGGTGTCATCTCAATATTATGCACCATGGTCCCTACAGGAATATTGCGCAGGGAAAGAGCATTTCCCGGTTTAATGTCCGCATCCTTACCGGAGAGCACTGTCTGCCCTACCTTTAACCCCAGGGGGGCAAGAATATACCTTTTCTCCCCATCTGCATAATGCAGCAAAGCGATATTAGCTGACCTGTTGGGATCATATTCCAGCGAAACTACCTTTGCTGGAATTCCATCTTTATCCCGCTTAAAATCTATCACCCGATAAAAGCGTTTCTCTCCTCCGCCGCGATGACGCACTGTGATCCGTCCAGTGTTGTTGCGGCCACCTTTTTTACGTATTGGTTTAAGCAGGGATTTTTCTGGCTCAACATCACTTAGTTCCTCATTTACAACAACACTCATAAACCGCCTGCCCGGGGTTGTCGGTTTGTATTTTTTGGTTCCCATTACTTTCCCTCCTTCCGCTGCCATGTAATATCCATCGATTTAGGAAAGCAGTCCTTCGAAGATATCTATTTTGTCGTTTGGGCTTAAAGTAACAACCGCTTTTTTGCGTGCAGCTGTCATTCCCTCATGGCGGCCGACCCGTTTCTTCTTACCTTTCACATTCATAGTATTGACCGCCAGCACCTTAACCTTGAATAGTTCCTCAATGGCATTTTTGATCTCGATCTTGTTGGCTTTCCTATCCACATAAAAGGTGTATTTATTCTGCTGCTGGGCAAGATTGACAGCCTTTTCTGTGACCAGTGGTCTGATGATAATATCATGAGGGCTTCGCATCACTCAGCACCTCCTCTATTTTTGCCACTGCCGGCCGGGTGATAATCACCCTATCTGCAGCCAGAACATCATATACATTCAAACTGTCCACCTTGATAAAGGTTATCCCCGGGATATTGCGTACTGCCCGCAGAATTTCCGGCTGTTCCTCATGGGTTACCAGCAGTGCAGTTCCCGTCACATTCAGGGACTCCAGCAGTTTTACAGCTTCTTTTGTCTTCGGTTCTGGCAGTCGCAGTTCTTCAATAACAATCAGATTCCCCTCATCTGCCCGGGCTGATAGTGCTGATTTTAGAGCCAACCGCCGCATTTTGCGCGGCATAGCTTGCTGATAACTGCGCGGTTCAGGTCCAAATACTGTACCGCCACCTCGCCAAAGGGGAGAGCGAATGCTCCCCACCCTTGCTCGGCCAGTACCTTTTTGGCGCCACGGTTTGCGGCCGCCACCCCGGACCTGGCCACGTGTCTTGGTGGCAGCAGTTCCAGCCCTCTGGTTTGCCAGGTGACGCACAACAGCCTGATGGAGGAGACTTTCCTTAAGGGGAACCCCGAAAACATCATCTTTGAGGTCTACATCTCCAACCTTAATTCCTTCTGGATTATACAATGCTGCTTTAGGCATCTTTTTCCTCCTTTCCGGCTAGCACAGTGCACTCCTGATAAAAAGTAATCCTCTTCTTGGGCCTGGAACTGCACCCCGTACCAGCAGAAGATTCCGGTCCGGAACTACCTTAACTACCTTGAGGTTTTGAACAGTTACTTTTTCTCCACCATGCCTACCGGGTAGTTTCCTTCCCTTAAAAACCCGGGCTGGCCCTTTCGCTCCTAGAGAACCAGGGCGCCTGTGGTATTTTGAACCATGTTTCATTGGTCCACGGTGGAAACCATGCCTTTTGATACCACCTGCAAAACCCTTACCTTTACTAATACCCTGGATATCTACACAATCACCGGGGCTAAAAATATCCACCTTTATTTCCTGCCCCTCAGTATATTCATCCAGTTCACTTTCCTCCAAACGGATCTCTCTAAGAAAACGGAGCGGTTTGACATTATTCTTTTTAAAGTGGCCACGCAGGGGATTGTTTAGTTTCTCCCTGCGCACCTCCTCAAAACCAACCTGCAGAGCTGTATATCCATCCCGCTCCGTGGTTTTCTTTTGCACCACATAACAGGGGCCTGCCTCGATCACTGTAACTGGTACTGCCTTTCCCTCTTCATCAAAAACCTGAGACATACCAATTTTGCGGCCGAGAATGCTTTTTCGCATCTTCTTCACCTCCTAATCCCTTACCATCCGGCAGCTATAGCTTAAGCTCAATGTCAACACCGGCTGGAAGGTCGAGACGCATGAGGGCATCGATTGTTTTTGGTGTTGGTTCTAGTATGTCAATCAGTCTTTTATGTGTGCGCATCTCAAACTGTTCTCTCGAGTCCTTGTTAACATGAGGAGACCGCAAAATTGTTGTTATACTCTTCTCAGTTGGAAGAGGAACCGG
This sequence comes from Syntrophomonadaceae bacterium, assembly GCA_012840405.1. Taxonomy (GTDB): domain Bacteria; phylum Bacillota; class DSM-12270; order Thermacetogeniales; family Thermacetogeniaceae; genus DTU068. The sequence continues at coordinate 18,684 of DULM01000139.1, forward strand.
CCCTGAGATCAATGCACCTGTGCGCCTTGCCGTTTCGACGATCTTTTGTGCTGACTGATCAAGTATTTTATGATCAAATGCTCTTAACCTGATGCGTATCTTTTGGCGCGCCACTCTCATCCCTCCTTAAGCAGACCTCGCCACTCCTGGTCGTCGCTGGTCTAAGGGATTGTCTATTCGATAATCTGGGTAACAACACCCGCGCCTACTGTACGGCCGCCCTCACGAATAGCGAAACGCAGTCCCTCTTCCATAGCGATCGGAGTGATCAACTCAACTTCCATATTCACATTGTCACCAGGCATAACCATTTCCACACCTTCAGGCAGCTTAATAGTACCGGTTACATCAGTGGTGCGGAAGTAAAACTGTGGTCTATAACCCTGGAAGAAAGGTGTATGACGGCCTCCCTCTTCCTTGGTCAGCACGTAAACCTCTCCTTTAAACTTGGTATGAGGTTTTACAGAACCTGGTTTGGCAATAACCTGTCCGCGCTCTACCTCATCACGGTCAACACCGCGCAGCAACACACCGATATTGTCACCGGCCTGACCCTGATCAAGGAGTTTCCTGAACATTTCCACACCTGTAACAACTGTCTTGCGAGGCTCCTCCCTCAGTCCGACGATCTCCACCTCATCTCCAACCTTGACAACACCGCGTTCAACCCTACCAGTCACAACTGTACCGCGGCCGGTGATGGTGAATACGTCTTCCACAGGCATCAAGAAAGGCTTGTCAACGTCCCGTTCCGGTGTGGGGAAGTACTCATCAACAGCCTCCATCAGCTTATGGATAGGCCCACAGTTTTCGCAATCCTCTTTGCCGCAGCCACACTCCATAGCTTTAAGAGCACTGCCGGTTACGATCGGAATTTCGTCACCGGGGAATTCATACTCACTCAGCAATTCCCGTACCTCTAGCTCTACCAATTCCATCAATTCAGGGTCATCAACCATATCTGCTTTGTTGAGGAATACCACGATTCTAGGCACACCCACCTGACGGGCTAACAAGATATGCTCCCTTGTCTGCGGCATAGGGCCATCAGCTGCGGAAACTACCAAAATTGCGCCATCCATCTGGGCAGCACCAGTGATCATGTTCTTGATATAGTCAGCATGACCCGGGCAGTCCACATGGGCATAGTGCCTGTTATCGGTCTCATACTCAACGTGTGAAATAGCAATGGTGATCCCGCGTTCTCTTTCTTCTGGCGCTTTGTCGATCTCGCCATAATCTGTTGCCTGAGCATACCCCTTCTGGCTTAAGATCTTGGTGATCGCTGAAGTCAAAGTTGTTTTTCCATGGTCCACATGACCAATTGTCCCAATGTTAACATGCGGCTTAGTGCGCTCAAACTTTTGCTTAGCCATTTTTCATATCCTTCCTTTCTTATTGATATTAATTAGCTAAGTTATTATCTTAACCCAGTCCTTCTGTGTCGTTCAGAAGTTCCGGGCAGTTCCCTAACAACTTAACATACATAGCCATATCCCCGGCTCTTAAAAAGCTCTTCCAAAACATCAGGGGGGGCTTTTTCATAATGATCATACTGCATCACATAATTCCCACGACCCTGTGTTAAGGAACGGAGGTCTGTTGCATAACCAAACATTTTAGCTAAAGGTACATATCCTCTGATAACTTGATAATTACCAACCGGCTCAGTACTTTCAATACGGCCCCGGCGGGCTCCAAAATCTCCGATCACATCCCCTAAATAATCCTCAGGTACAGTGATCTCGACCCTCATGATCGGCTCTAACAGGACTGCCTTTCCTCTATCTGCAGCCTCACGGAAAGCCATAGCTCCCGCTATCTTGAAAGCCAATTCAGAGGAATCTACTGGATGGTAGGATCCTCCTACTACTACTGCCCGGACATCTACCACAGGATATCCAGCCAGTACACCACTCTCCATAGCCTCTTTGATACCCATTTCAATAGCTGGTATGTATTCCTTGGGTATCAAGCCACCGGTGGTGCGATCCTCAAATTCAAACCCCTTCCCTGTGGCAAGCGGCTCCAACTCCAGGATCACATGACCGTATTGCCCGTGCCCGCCGGTCTGTCTGATATATTTCCCTTCTCCCTTGCATTTGCAACTGATGGTTTCTTTATATGCTACCTGTGGTTTACCGACATTGGCCTGCACATGGAATTCCCTGAACAGACGATCAACGATGATCTCTAGATGCAGTTCACCCATGCCAGAGATCAGTGTCTGTCCGGTTTCATGATCTGTATAGGTGCGGAAAGTTGGGTCCTCTTCAGCCAGACGGTGCAGAGCCGTGCCAATCCGGTCCTGGTCATCCTTCGTTTTTGGTTCGATAGCTACACTGATCACCGGTTCTGGGAATGTTATAGCTTCTAAGATAATGGGTTCTTGATTCGTACACAATGTGTCACCGGTAGTGGTTCCCTTCAGTCCTACAGCTGCAATTATCTCTCCAGCAAAAGCCTCATTAATTTCCTGACGGTGATTGGCATGCATCCGCAGCAGGCGCCCGATGCGCTCCTTTTTCCCTTTGGTGGCGTTAAAAACTGTGTCCCCGGTTCTCAAAGTTCCTGAATAAATGCGCAGGAATACCAGCTTACCTACATAACTATCGGTTTGAACCTTAAAGCTTAATGCAGCTAAAGGCTCATTATCATCTGTCTTCCTGATAATATCCTCTCCTGTTTCAGGGTGTTTACCTTGAACCGGCGGTATATCAAGGGGTGAAGGCAAATAATCAACAATTGCATCCAGCAACGGCTGTACACCCTTATTATGAAAAGAGGTACCGCAAAGTACAGGAACAAATCTGCAAGCCAGCACACCTTTGCGGATAGCAGACTTAATATGCTCCACAGTTATCTTCTCGCCATCCAGATAGTTCTTCAGCAGTTGGTCATCAAACTCAGCCAGTGCCTCCAGAAGCTGTTCACGGTAAAGCCTTTTTTCATCCACCATTTCCTTAGGCACATCGGTTTCAATATATTTTGTACCCAGTTCATCCTGATAGATGATCGCCCGGTCTCTAACCAGGTCGATGACACCTACAAAAGAGTCTTCACTCCCGATAGGAAGTTGAATAGGCACTGCATTGGCCTGCAGTCTTTTCCGGATCATTTTAACTGACCGGTGGAAGTCAGCACCGACCCGGTCCATTTTGTTGAGATAAGCCAAGCGGGGGACATTATAGTGATCTGCCTGACGCCAGACAGTCTCCGACTGGGGCTCAACCCCAGCAACCGCGTCAAAAATCGCAATCGCTCCATCCAGCACCCGCAGTGACCTTTCTACTTCTGCAGTAAAGTCCACGTGGCCGGGCGTATCAATAATGTTAATAATAAAATCACGCCACTTACAGGTAGTCGCAGCGGACATAATAGTAATACCCCGCTCCTGCTCCTGGGCCATCCAATCCATGGTGGCAGCGCCTTCATGTACTTCACCCATCTTATATACTTTGCCTGTATAAAATAGGATGCGTTCAGTTGTGGTTGTCTTTCCTGCATCAATATGTGCCATAATCCCGATATTGCGTATTTTATCCAGGGAAACCTCACGACCCATGCACTCATCCCTCCTTTCCGCGCTGATTTTCTACATCAGACTACCAGCGATAGTGTGCAAAAGCCTTGTTGGCTTCTGCCATTTTGTGAGTATCTTCTTTTTTCTTCACTGAAGCACCTGTGTTATTGGCAGCATCCATAATTTCTGCAGCAAGCTTTTCCTTCATACTCTTGCCAGCCCTTGCCCTGGCATAGTTTACCAACCACCTGATACCGAGGGTCAACCGGCGCTCAGGGCGTACTTCCACAGGCACCTGATAGTTTGCCCCTCCTACACGCCTGGCTTTAACCTCCAGCACCGGCATAACATTTTTCAATGCCTGCTCAAATACTTCCATGGGGTCCTTTTTTGTTTTCTCTTTAATCAGATCAAAGGCCCCATAGCAGATGTCTTCAGCCAAGCTTTTCTTGCCATCCCACATAATTTGGTTAACAAGTTTGGTGAAGACCTGACTTCCGTAGACGGGATCAGGCGGTAGTTCACGCTTAGCAACATTACCTCGACGCGGCACTTGGATGATGACCTCCCTTCCAAGTTCTTAAGCTTTTGCTGTTTTCGGTTTCTTTGTACCATATTTGGAACGCCCGCGATTTCTGCCCTGCACACCTGCGGTATCCAAAGTACCCCGGATAATGTGATAACGCACTCCCGGAATATCCTTCACACGGCCGCCCCGCACAAGAACCACCGAGTGTTCCTGCAGGTTATGCCCGATGCCAGGAATGTAGGCGGTAACCTCGATTCCATTGGTCAGTCGAACCCTGGCTACTTTGCGGAGAGCAGAATTCGGCTTTTTCGGAGTTGTTGTATAAACCCTTGTACAAACTCCACGCTTTTGCGGTGAGTTTTTCAAGGCTGGAGCATCCGACTTTTTAGATGTTACCTTGCGACCCTTGCGAATTATCTGATTAATTGTTGGCACCTTTACCACCTCCTTCTCTCTGGTCATCCAGGCATAATACCCGGGAACTTAATATTATTTCAAAATTGAAGCTGATGCAGCTCCTACTTTGATACCACACGCCTTACCTAATTCCTGCATCGAATCTACATAAACAATCTCTATTCCCTTTTCCTGACAGCATTTTTCCAAAGGCATTACTATGTGTTTCTCGGCATCTTGCGCAATAAATACAACCTGCGCTTGATCCCTCTCTACAGCTTTGAGGGTCTGTTTGAGCCCTACAGTTTTTCTGGCTGCATTGAGCAACCTCTGCATTCTCCACTCCCTCCCTGGAATAAAGGTGAAAATGGAGCTTTTGAGGCAGTCATGAAAAAACCACAGTGATGATTTTATCACCTAGACAAGAACCCTGTCAACTTTTTTGGCAATCATAATGCATATTTTAAAACACCTATCTCGCCACAGATATGAAATATGTTTTTCCGACACTGCTCACAACTGCCTTCAAACTCCAGTTTCAACCCCTTTTAAACCTACAATCGATCAATCAGCTAATTAGTAGCTGTATCTGTAAGGGTACCCCTCTCTTCAGGCACCGTATTTGTTACATCTCCCAGATCATGATCAGACCCTTCTTCTGTCTTAGCTTCTTTTTCTTCACTGCTTCTAACCTTAATATTGCGATAGCGGGACATCCCAGTTCCAGCTGGTATCAGTTTCCCAATAATCACGTTTTCTTTAAGGCCAAGCAAGGGGTCCACTTTACCCTTGATAGCAGCATCAGTAAGGACCCGGGTGGTTTCCTGGAAGGATGCCGCTGAAAGGAATGAATCAGTAGCCAGTGATGCTTTGGTAATACCCAAGATCACCGGTTTCGCTGTGGCCGGCTTCAAGCCTTGAGCGATAACTCGTTTATTTTCATTTTCCAGTTCGAAGGCATCGATCAAACCGCCGGGCAGCAGTTCTGTGTCCCCCGGATCTTCAATTTTAACTTTGCGCAGAATCTGCCGGATCATCACTTCAATGTGCTTGTCATTGATATCCACACCCTGCATCCGATAGACCCGCTGCACCTCACGCAGCAAATAATCCTGTACAGCAGTTACACCCTTGATCTGCAGCAGTTCATGGGGATTGATCGATCCTTCTGTAAGTTCCTGGCCGGCCTCTACATAATCTCCATCCTGAACCTTGAGCCTTGAACCAAAGGGTATTTGATAAGTACGCCTTTGCCCTTCTTCACCCAATACCTCTACCTCACGGGTACCTTTATTATCTTCATAAATTTTGATCACGCCATCAATTTCAGAAATAATAGCCTGGCCTTTTGGTTTGCGTGCTTCGAAAAGCTCTTCAACACGGGGAAGTCCCTGGGTAATATCCTCCCCGGCCACTCCTCCGGTGTGGAAGGTACGCATGGTCAGCTGGGTACCCGGTTCACCGATAGACTGAGCTGCCATAATACCCACCGCTTCACCGATCTCCACAGGGAATCCGGTAGCCATATTCCTGCCGTAGCACAAACGGCAGGTGCCATAACGGGTCTTGCAGGTGAGTACGGATCTGATCTCTACCTTAGTGATTCCAGCTTCAACAATCTTCTTAGCATCATCTTCCTTGATCTCAGTGTTGGCTGGAACAATTACCTCACCGGTTTCCGGATGGATAATGGGACGCAAAGTGAACCTGCCAATAATTCTCTCCTCCAGGGTCTCGATTACATCATCCCCATCTTTAATGGCTTCTACTACAAAGCCTGTGGTGGTACCGCAGTCATTCTCCCGAACAATAACATCCTGAGCAACATCCACCAACCGTCTGGTCAAATAACCTGAGTCTGCAGTTCTCAAAGCGGTATCAGCCAAGCCTTTGCGGGCTCCATGAGTGGAAATAAAGTATTCCAAAACTGTCAAACCTTCCCTGAAGTTTGACTTAATAGGCAGATCGATGATCTCACCTGATGGGTCAGCCATCAAACCGCGCATCCCTGCCAACTGTCTGATCTGCTGGATACTACCCCTTGCTCCGGAGATAGCCATCATATAAATAGGATTCAAACGATCCAGGTGAACAAGCAGGGATTCTGTCACCTGATCCGTTGCCCTCTTCCAGATGCTGGTCACTCTTTCATAGCGTTCATCCTCTGTGATTAAACCTTTGCTGTACTGCTGTTCCACCTTTTCTACTTCATTCTCAGCATCAGCAATAATCTGTGGTTTTTCCGGAGGAATGGTGACATCGGTTACCCCCACAGTAATTCCGGCTTTTGTCGCATATTTGAAACCAAGTTTCTTGATACCATCCAGCATTTTTGCTGTTGCTTCAAATCCATTACGGCGATAGCATTCCCCTATAATCTCTGCAACTACCTTTTTATCAATAACTTCATTATAGTAGCCCATATTTTCAGGAATTACCTCATTGAAGATCAGCCTGCCTACTGTTGTTTCCATAAATTGGCCATTATGCCGCACCTTAATCCTGGCATGCAGGCCTACATAACCGCTCTCATAGGCGAAGATAGCCTCATCTTTATCATGGAAGACTTTACCTTCACCTTTTTCCCCTTCCACTTCCAGGGTCAAGTAGTAGCACCCCAAGACCATATCCTGGGTTGGTGTCACCACCGGCCGCCCATCTTTGGGGTTGAGGAGGTTGTGTGCTGATAGCATCAGAATGCGCGCCTCAGCTTGAGCTTCAGCTGAAAGGGGCACATGTACTGCCATTTGGTCCCCGTCAAAATCAGCATTATAACCCGTACAAACAAGGGGGTGAATCTGGATCGCTCTACCTTCTACCAGAATAGGTTCAAAAGCCTGAATGCCCAGTCTGTGCAGTGTAGGGGCACGGTTTAACAAAACAGGGTGCTGTTTGATAACCTCCTCCAGCACATCCCAAACCTCTGGGCGTGCCCTCTCAACCATACGCTTGGCACTCTTGATATTATGGGCAAAATCCCTTTCCACAAGGCACTTCATCACAAATGGCTTGAACAGTTCCAATGCCATTTCCTTGGGAAGCCCACACTGATGCAATTTCAAGTTCGGACCAACAACAATAACCGAACGGCCGGAGTAGTCAACCCTTTTACCCAGCAGGTTCTGGCGGAAGCGGCCTTGCTTCCCTTTCAGCATATCACTTAATGATTTGAGCGGCCTGTTGCCCGGGCCTGTTACCGGACGGCCTCGCCTGCCATTATCGATCAACGCATCTACTGCTTCCTGCAGCATGCGTTTCTCATTGCGGACAATAATGTCAGGGGCTCCCAGATCAAGCAACCGCTTAAGCCTGTTATTACGGTTAATAACCCGCCTATATAGATCATTTAAATCAGAGGTGGCAAACCTACCGCCATCCAACTGAACCATAGGCCTCAGTTCCGGTGGAATCACCGGAATTACCTCCAAAATCATCCACTCGGGCCTATCCCCGGATTTGCGGAAGGCCTCCACAACCTCCAGACGCCTAATAGCCCGCACTTTACGCTGTCCAGTGGATTCCCGAAGTTCTGTCCGCAGTTCCTCACTTAATTTATCCAGATCAATTTCTTCCAGCAGTTCTTTGATAGCTTCTGCTCCCATTCCTGCCCGGAAACGGTTTCCATACAGTTCTTTCAGTTCCCGGTACTCAGACTCATTGAGCAGTTGCTTTTTGGTCAGATCAGGAACATCACCAGGATCAAGCACAATATATGAAACAAAATAGAGCACCTTTTCCAAGGTACGGGGAGACATATCCAAAATCAGTCCCATCCGGCTGGGTATCCCTTTAAAATACCAGATATGGGATACAGGTGCAGCCAGTTCGATATGCCCCATCCGCTCACGCCTGACCTTGGATTTGGTTACCTCTACCCCGCAGCGGTCACAGATAACTCCTTTATAACGTACCCGTTTATACTTACCGCAGTGGCATTCCCAGTCCTTGGTAGGGCCAAAGATCCGCTCACAGAACAGACCGTCCCGCTCGGGTTTAAGTGTTCGGTAATTGATCGTCTCCGGTTTTTTCACTTCCCCGCTGGACCAGGACCTTATCTTTTCCGGGGAAGCGAGCCCGATCCGGATGCTCTCAAAAACGTTATTACTGCTGGCAGTGGCATCAGACAAAGACAATCGCTCCTTTCTTAGACCTGAGCCTCAAGAAACTACTCATCTTCCACATCAAGCGTTTCATCAAGGACAGAAACAGTCTTATTACCCGTTGCCTGGAAGCGAAGTTTTCTCGAACTCTGTGAAATGCTATCTTCGTCTTCCATAGGAGCAAACTCTTCATCTTCACTTATCTCACCGTTTTCAGAAGAGTAGTCCTCTAACCCCATATATTCAAAAACGTCATCAGGAACTGTTTCTTCAGCATCACTATCTTCCTCTATATCCTCTACCGGCAACTCCTCTTCATCATCCTGATCATTATCTTCATCATCAACTACTGCTGATGATTTCTTACTGGCTTTAGATGGGGTTACACCGCTATCCTCCAACTCCAGTTCCCTGGCGGTTTCCCCGATATCATCCTCATCATCCCGAATTTCTACTTCTTCATTAGATTCTGATAACACACGGACATCCAGAGCCAGGCTCTGCAGTTCCTTAATCAAAACCTTGAAGGATTCGGGAACTCCCGGTTCGGGAACATTTTCACCCTTGACAATTGCTTCATAGGTTTTTACTCTTCCCACAACATCATCTGACTTAACTGTTAGTATCTCCTGCAGGGTATAGGCAGCACCACAAGCCTCCAGCGCCCATACTTCCATTTCACCAAAACGCTGTCCTCCAAACTGCGCCTTTCCACCCAAAGGCTGCTGGGTAACAAGGGAGTATGGGCCTGTAGAACGGGCGTGGATTTTGTCATCCACAAGGTGAGCCAATTTCAACATATATATATATCCAACTGTGATCTCATTGTCATAGGGCTCCCCTGTGCGTCCGTCATAAAGCACTGTTTTCCCGTCCCTAGGTAAGCCCGCTCGCTCCAGTGTGTCCATGATGTCATCCTCAACTGCACCATCATAAACCGGGGATGCAGTATAAATACCCATTTCATGGGCCGCACGCCCCAGGTGGCATTCAAGGATCTGGCCGATATTCATACGGGAGGGTACCCCTAAAGGATTGAGAACGATCTCCACTGGAGTACCATCAGGTAAAAAGGGCATATCCTCTTCTGGGAGAATACGGGATATAACACCTTTATTCCCATGCCTACCTGCCATTTTGTCCCCAACAGAGATTTTTCTCTTTTGGGCTACATAAACCCGTACCAACTTATTAACACCAGGCGGCAGTTCATCCCCATTCTCCCGGGAAAAGACCTTCACATCAACAACACGCCCCGACTCCCCATGAGGAATCCGCAGGGAAGTATCTCTTACCTCCCGGGCTTTTTCTCCGAAAATTGCCCGGAGCAGCCGCTCCTCTGCTGTCAACTCGGTTTCCCCTTTAGGAGTTACTTTGCCTACCAGGATATCACCGGGGCGTACTTCAGCACCAACCCGGATAATCCCTCGTTCATCAAGATCCTTTAATGCTTCATCCCCCACATTGGGAATATCACGGGTGATCTCTTCAGGCCCCAGTTTGGTATCCCGGGCATCACACTCATACTCTTCAATATGAATAGAGGTAAACAAATCCTCTTTTACCAGCTTTTCACTGATCAGAATAGCGTCCTCATAATTATAACCCTCCCAGGGCATGTAGGCCACCAGCACATTTCTACCTAAAGCAAGTTCCCCTCCGTGTGTAGATGGCCCATCGGCAATCACCTGATCTTTCTTAACGCGCTGCCCTTTCCAAACAATAGGTTTTTGGTTGATACAGGTACCCTGGTTTGACCGGGCAAACTTGGTCAAATGATAAGTGTATACTTTGCCCGAATCGCCTTTGATCCTTATTTCATCAGCAGTGACCCTCTCCACAACTCCTGCTTCCTCACTGGTCACCACAACCCCTGAGTCACGAGCTACCCTGTATTCGATCCCTGTGCCTACTAAAGGGGCGTCAGTACGCAGCAGGGGTACAGCCTGACGCTGCATATTGGCACCCATCAAGGCGCGGTTAGCGTCATCGTTTTCCAAAAAGGGAATCAGGGCAGCTGCAACACTCACTACCTGTTTAGGAGAAACATCCATATAATCAACCTGGGAAGGGGGTACAGCAACAATATCTTTGCCATCCCGGGCATCTACTCGGCTTGTGATAAAATGGCCTTCCTCATCAAGTGGAGCATTAGCCTGAGCGATCACATACTCATCCTCAGTATCAGCAGTCAAATATACTATTTCATCAGTAACTATTCCCTTTTCTTTGTCTACTTTTCGGTAGGGTGTTTCAATAAAACCGTATTTATTTACCCTGGCATATGTACTCAAAGAGCCGATCAGACCGATATTGGGACCCTCCGGTGTTTCTATAGGGCACATTCTTCCGTAGTGGGAATGGTGAACATCACGCACCTCAAATCCAGCCCTCTCCCGGCTCAGTCCACCGGGCCCCAGAGCACTCAAGCGCCGCTTATGGGTCAGTTCCGCCAGCGGGTTGGTTTGGTCCATAAATTGAGATAACTGGCTGCTGCCAAAGAACTCTTTAACAGCTGCCACAACAGGCCGGATGTTGATCAGAGCCTGAGGAGTAACAGCATCAACATCCTGGATAGTCATCCTTTCCCTGACAACCCGTTCCATGCGCGCCAAACCGATACGGAACTGATTCTGCAGCAACTCCCCTACTGAACGCAATCTCCTGTTCCCTAGGTGGTCAATATCATCTACTGTCCCTTCACCGTTCATCAGTTTGAGAAAATAATCGATCACAGCGATGATATCCTCTGGTGTAAGGCATCTGCTGTCATGGGAATCATCAAGCTTAAGCTTCTTATTTAACTTGTAGCGCCCCACCTGTCCAAGATCATAGCGTCGCGCATCAAAGAAAAGGCCCTCCAAAAGCGCCCTGGCACTCTCTATAGTAGGAGGTTCCCCTGGCCGCAGGCGTTTGTAGATTTCCACCAGGCCTTCCTCCATTGATTGAGTGCTGTCCTTTTCCAATGTGTTTTTCAAAAATTCATTATCGCCAAAACGCTCTAAAATATCATGATTGGTTGAATAACCTAAGGCACGAAGCAATACAGTGACCGGGAGTTTGCGCGTCCGATCAATACGCACATGGACAGAATCATGAGCATCTGATTCCAACTCCAACCAGGCACCGCGATTAGGTATAATCGTTGCACTGTAAATCCGTTTACCAGACGGGTCCGTGGCAGCGTGATAATAAACACCTGGTGAGCGCACCAACTGGCTGACCACAACCCTTTCCGCACCATTGATGATGAAGGTACCTTTACTTGTCATCAAGGGGAAATCCCCCATAAAAACATCCTGTTCCTTGATCTCACCGGTTTCCCGGTTAGTCAAACGCACCTTCACCCTCAGGGGTGCGGCATATGTAACATCTCTTTCCTTGCACTCAGCAACAGAGTATTTTGGTTCTCCCAGCGAATAATCAATAAACTCCAGGCTCAAATTACCTGTAAAGTCCTGTATCGGGGATACATCACGAAATGTTTCCCTCAAACCTTCCCTTAGAAACCAGTCATAAGATTGTCTCTGAATCTCAATAAGATTGGGCATCTCCAGAATTTCTTGAATACGCCCATAACTCCAACGCACTCTTTCTCCGACCTGAATCGGTTTTGGATTAGCCATCACTCACCATCCCTTATCGTACTCGGTTTACTGTTACGTTTCTCCAATCAACCGAAAGCAGTGATGGTATCTACATTATACCCTTACCCAACAAGTTTCAACCGCCCTTCTTTTCATAATCATGCCAAACTTGTTCCAATAGACATTCTTAAAGAATATCATGGAAATAATTAATTGTCAACAAAAAAAACAAAAGGAGCCCTTTCAGGAACACATTTTGCAAAGGGCTCCCTATCCTCCAGTTTTTTGATCATATGCATGCAACACTTATTTTTAAGAAAACACTTCTGTAAGCAGTGAAGAAAAACACTCTGATATTACGAAACTAGCTGATTTCGACCTCTGCACCTACTTCGGTAAGTTTTGCCTTAATCTCCTCAGCTTCTTCCTTGCTTACATTTTCTTTAACTGGCTTCGGAGCATTGTCTACCAATTCTTTGGCTTCTTTTAGACCAAGCCCTGTAATCTCCCTTACAGCTTTGATAACTTTGATCTTCTCATTACCAACAGCCTTGAGAACCACATTAAACTCTGTTTTCTCTTCTTGAGCAGGTGCTTCAGCTGCCGCAACCGGACCAGCAGCCACAGCCACAGGAGCAGCGGCAGTTACACCGAATTCCTCTTCTATGGCTTTAACCAATTCTGCAAGCTCCAGAACAGTCATTCCCTTTACTGCTTCAATAATCTCTGCTACTTTACTCATTAAAAAAACCTCCTTAATATTTTAAAATAATTTTTTTGAACTCATAGATTAAGAAGCCTCTTTTTGCTCTTGAACAGCTTGTAAAGCATAGATTAGCTTTCTTATTGGGCCCTGCAGAACACTGCATAAATTGGTAAGGGGAGCATTAAACGCGCCCAGTACCTGGGAGAGCAGCACCTCTCTGCTCGGGAGATCAGCGAGGGTCTTTATCTCAGCAACCCCCATTAGCTTTCCCTCGACAAGCCCTCCCTTGATCTCAAAATTTTTGTTCTTTTTCGCAAAATCCATCAAAACTTTAGCTGGAGCAACAGGATCTTCTAACCCGAAAGCAATAGCAGTGGGTCCGGTCAATAACTCATTGAGCCCTGAAAAGCCGCTGTTGTCAGCAGCAATTTTTGCCAATGTGTTTTTGACTACCTTATATTCCACACCAGCATCCCGGCAGGCTCTGCGCAAACTTGTAACATCCTCAACCGTGATGCCCCGATAATCGGCCAGAATCGCTGCTTTTGATGACTTCAATTTCTGTTCCAGTTCAGCAACGATTTCTTTTTTCTTCTCCAGGGTAAACATTTCACGCCTCCTTTTTAAAAAATAAGGCCCTCCGCAAACAGCAGAGGGCCAGGATAATCCCTTGAAAATCCTTCAACCTCGGTAGGCGTATACTTTAAGCCCTGCGGCACCTACTGTCTACGGTCACTTTTATAGCATAGCAAAGTATTATTTTTAAGTCAAATTAATATTAGCCTAAAGGCTTTACCGGATTTATTTTTACACCAGGACCCATGGTCGATGAAACAGTAATACTTCTAATGTACTGCCCCTTCGCAGCAGCAGGTCTGGCTTTGATCAAGGTCTCTATCAGGGTCGTATAGTTCTCCTTCAAGCTTTCCAATGAGAAAGACACCTTGCCAATAGGTGCATGGACAATACCTGTTTTATCAGCGCGAAATTCGATCTTACCCGCTTTGATCTCCTTGACTGCTCTTTCAATATCAAAGGTTACTGTGCCGGTTTTCGGGTTAGGCATCATTCCACGGGGGCCCAGTATCTTACCAAGCCTCCCCACCATACTCATCATATCCGGGGTAGCCACTGCCACTTCAAAATCCAGCCACCCTTCCTGCACCTTTTGGACCATTTCTTCGGCACCAACATAATCAGCTCCAGCATTAGCCGCTTCAGTAGCTTTATCACCCTTGGCAAACACAAGCACTTTCCTTGTCTTGCCCGTCCCGTGAGGAAGCACCACAGCTCCCCTCACCTGCTGATCTGCATGACGGGGGTCAATCCCCAGCCGTACAGAAACCTCAACAGTTTCATCGAAATTGGCAGGAGCAATTTCCTTGATTAAATTTAATGCCTCATCGGGATCATACAAATGATTCCTATCGATCTTCTCAAGAGCATTTAAATATTTTTTACCTCTCTTTGGCATGATTCATCCTCCTTTGTGGTTTAGCGGATCCAATCCTCCCACTGTCTGTCCCGGTTTATATCAAAAACAGGCGGGATAACTTAATTCACAATTTCAATACCCATACTGCGAGCTGTTCCCTCAATCATGCGCATAGCGGCTTCGATATCCATAGCATTGAGGTCCCGCATCTTCAGTTCAGCGATCTCCTTTACCTTAGCCCTCGATACCTTGCCAACCTTGCGCCGGTTTGGTTCACCGGAGGCAGTTTCCAGACCCGCAGCCTTTTTTAAAAGAACAGAAGCCGGCGGGGTTTTGGTAATAAAACTAAAGGTACGGTCTTGGTAAATGAAGACCTCCACCGGAATGATCAAACCAGCATCCTTAGCTGTCCGCTCGTTAAACTCTTTGCAAAAGCCCATTATGTTGACACCATGGGGGCCAAGTGCAGAACCAACCGGTGGTGCCGGTGTAGCTTTTCCGGCTTCTACCTGAAGCTTAACCTTGGCAATTACTTTTTTTGCAGCCATGCTGGATACTCCTTTCTCTTATATTTCTTTTACAACTTCTCTACCTGTGTGAACTCCAGTTCAACCGGTGTCTCCCTACCAAACATGGATACTAACACCTTAAGTTTACTCTTCTCCGGATAAATCTCCTCAACAGTGCCGATAAAGTTCTCAAAGGGACCGGCAATTACCCGGACACTTTCACCGATATCAAGATCGATCTTGATCGGAGCTTCTGCCAGACCCATCTTGCGCATTATGTTTTGTACCTCTTCATCCCTTAATGGTATGGGTTTGCTCCCCGAACCCACAAAACTGGTTACACCGGGTGTATTGCGCACAACATACCAGGAATCATCGGTCAAGATCATCTCGACTAAAACATAGCCTGGAAAAATCTTTTTCTTGTTGACACGCCTTTTGCCGTCCTTGATCTCAATTTCATCTTCCATAGGAACAAGAACGCGAAAAATTTTGTCCTCCATATTCATGGAGGCAACCCTTTTCTCCAAATTTGCTTTTACCTTGTTTTCATAACCAGAATAAGTATGAATCACAAACCATTTCTTTTCCATAAAGTAAGGGACCTGCTGGCCCCCACCTCCCTGGTATGTTTACTTAAGCTGAACCCTTTTATAGATTCAGCAGCAAATTAATCAAAGCACTCAAAGCAGTGTCAGCGATCCAAATCATAGCAGCCACAAGAACTACCGATGAAATTACTACCATAGTATAAACAGCAATTTCTCTCCGGCCGGGCCAGTGCACTTTTTTCAGTTCGCCCCATGCACTCTGAAAAAACTTAACTGTGGCCTGAAAAGGCTTTCTTTTAGGTTTACCACTTTCCCTGGTGCGCGGGGTTCGTTTTGTTTTTTGTTCTAAAGCTTTCTTCTTATCGGCAGCACTCTTCTTCACTTCCGCACTTTCAGCAGTTCCTTTATCTTCTACCTTCGCCTGAGCATTTGGCTTGATCAAGCGTAAAAGGGAATGTGGTTTTTTTTCAGCGGCAGGTGTGGCTTCTACCAAGCTCTGATCCTGCTCCTGTTTTACTTCTGCTGATGCGGCCTTTTTTGAGCGTGCCCTGCCACCCTTTTTGGCCTTTGCTGCACCGGGTTTTTTGGCCAACTGGCTCACATCCTTCATCCTGCCACCATTTATTTAGTTTCACGGTGAACAGTTTGTTTTTTACATTTAGGGCAATATTTTTTTAACTCCAACCGCTCAGGGTTGTTTTTTTTGTTTTTCTCTGTTGTATAATTGCGGCTTTTGCAATCAGTACATGCCAAAGTCACACCTACTCGCACTATAGCCACCTCCTACTGCCTCAACAACAAAAAATAGTGCCAAATACAGCCATAAAAAGTACCTGTTATACTTTAGCATAGTCCCCTATTCCCTGTCAATAAAAAAG
>DULM01000140.1 GCA_012840405.1 Syntrophomonadaceae bacterium
GTAGTTGCGTCCGTAGTTAAGGGAACTCTTCCAAGGGGGCATGAAGGGTGAAGGATAATCAGGACGCCATAAAGTTAAAAGTTTGTGAGGGCATGGTTTCAGATGCTCATAAGGGGATTGTTCGAATCTTGGCTGATGCTATGAAGCAGCTAGGATTGAGTTCCGGTGATGCTGTAGAGGTTGAGGGTAAACGATGTACACTTGCTCGGGTTTTACCTGCGTTCTCTGATAGCTGTTCTGTTGGTTCGATTCAAATGGATGGTATACTGCGGCAAAACGCCGGAGTGGGGATCGGCGAGGAAGTTACTATCAGGCCAACCGTTTGGGAGAGAGCCCGAAGCGTTGTTTTAGCACCTGCTGTAGCAGGTTGGATTCCTACCGATGATCTGGAAATCGCTCACTTTAAACAAAAGTTGATTGGCCTTCCTGTAAGGGTAGAAGATATTGTAGCGCTTCCTACATTTGCTGGCAATGAGGAAAACTTTGTTGTTGAAGGTGTGCTGCCTAAGGGGAATGTGATCATTGGCAAGGATACAGCAGTATACTTTAAAGGAAGCGAAGGTTCTGAAAAACTGAGTATGTCGGTCCGCTATGAGGATGTGGGCGGGCTGAGTAAAGAAGTACAAAAAATACGGGAAATTGTTGAACTACCACTGAAATACCCCCGCTTGTTCCGTGTGCTCGGTGTAGATGCACCAAAGGGAATTCTCCTTTATGGCCCGCCAGGAACAGGAAAAACTCTCATCGCAAGAGCAGTCGCCAATGAAACCCAAACCCACTTTATTCATGTAGATGGTCCCGAAATTATGCACAAATATTATGGAGAAAGTGAAGCCCGATTGCGTCAGGTCTTTGATGAGGCGCGCAAAAAAGCACCCAGCATCATTTTCCTGGATGAGGTTGATGCCATTGCGCCCAGGCGCACTGAGGTTCATGGTGATGTGGAAAAGCGGGTTGTGGCGCAGTTGCTGGCGCTGATGGACGGCTTGGAATCCCGGGGCAATGTGGTTGTCCTTGCTGCCACTAATGTTCCGGATTTGGTTGACCCTGCTCTGAGAAGACCAGGCCGCTTTGATCGGGAAATCTGCATCAATGTTCCAGATCAACCAGGGCGTTTGGAGATCCTGCGTATTCACACCAGAGGCATGAATTTGGCAAAAGATGTTTCCCTGGAACATCTGGCAGCTGTTACCCACGGCTTTGTTGGTGCTGATCTGGCAGCACTATGCCGGGAGGCCGGGATGTATGCTTTGAGGAGAGTTCTGGCCGATTACCGGTTCGGGAGTGATGACCCTGAAGGATTATATCTGGAAGTAACTGCTCAGGATTTTTTAGATGCTCTGACAGATGTGGAACCATCGGCAACTAGGGAGTTTTCTATGGAACTCCCAACTGTGAATTGGGATAATGTTGGAGGACTGAAGGAAATCAAAGAAAAATTAGAGGCGCTTGTGGAATGGCCCTTTAACTATCCCCATCTTTATCAGCATTATAAATTACAAGCACCCAAAGGAATCTTGCTATCTGGCCCTCCAGGAACAGGAAAAACATTGTTGGCTAAGGCGCTGGCCAAAAAAAGCAAGCTGAATTTCTTACCTGTTGATACTCCTCTGCTCTTTTCTCACTGGATGGGAGAAACAGAAAAAGCCTTGCACGAGGTTTTCAAAAAAGCTAGACAAGCTTCACCATGCATTCTCTTTTTTGATGAAATAGATGCCCTTGCTCCAAAGCGCCAGGGTGGTGAGAAAGCAGTCACCGCTAGGTTAGTCAGCCAGTTTTTGATGGAGTTGGATGGATTGGAAGAGTTAAAAGAGGTTGTCGTTCTGGCTGCCACTAACCGGATTGATATGATTGACCCTGCACTCCTTCGCCCTGGCAGATTTGATGTGGTTTTAGAGTTTCCTCTGCCGGACCTTAATGACCGGCTGCAGATCCTGCGGGTTCACCTCAAGGACAGGCCCCTAGGCAGTGATGTTAAACTGGCCGAGATAGCAGCGGCAACAGAAGGAATGACTGGTTCGGACCTGCAGGCGATTGCCGATAGGGCTGCCTTCATTTCCATGGCGGAGGTGGTCAGGTCCCGGCAGGTGGATGATAACGGTCAATGGTGCATTGAGCAAAAACATCTGGTCCAGGCAATGGAAGAGCTTTACTCTAGGCACCATCAACCGCTTATCCAATTGGTTAATAAACAAAATTAGTGGGGGGTGATTTATGAAAAAAGTTGTAGAGCGGTTAAAACGTGGAGATCACAAGTTTTTATTACATGGAAAGGAGGAAAGTCAATGACTGAAAATTTGTTTGCTGAACCAAACCTGAAACAAATTACTGTTTGGGCACGTGGTGTTCTGCAAAATAAAGACGCCCGGGATGTTGCCGTTGCACTGACCGAGGCAGCTGCAAGGGAGGGCGCACATGTCCAGGCATGGGAAAACTATGTGGACCTGCCTGACAGAATTAATGTTCCAGTAAGGGCTTACGCCAAAATCAGTACAGATCCTATTGATAGCAGGTATGTTTTTGAGAACGATGCACCAGATATCGTGGTATTGGTGGAAGAAACCTTGGTTAAGGGTCTTAAGATCCTAAAAGGGTTGAAAAAAGGCGGTATCCTGGTGGTGAATACTAAACGTTCACCTGAGGAGATACTGAGTTTCCTGGAGGATAAAGGGAACCTGGGTGTTGTCGTAACCGTAGACGCTAACAGCATGTCCACTGCGGTACAGACCCTCTCCGGTGCTGAAGGAGCCACAGATGCCACAGGAATAGGTGTTGGAATAGCTGCTCCTATTGCTGGTGCCGTTGTCAAAGCCTCTGGGATCGTTGACATCAATAACCTAGCTGCAGTTGTCAAGAACCAGGAGGCAATGAAGAGAGGATACGAGGAATGTACAATCCTCAAGTTAGATGAGATCGAGCCGGCAAAACCGGAAAAAGAAGAAACAGCTATGGATCTTCTGAATAGATTGCCATTTGCCGGGACAGTAAAATCCCCTGTTTCCGAAAACCCAGGGATGGTTACAGGGACCTGGAGAACCAAACGTCCAGTTCTGGATCAAGAAAAATGCACTGAGTGCTCCACTTGCTGGATCTTCTGCCCAGATGCATGCATTACCAGAACTGATGATGGCATGGTATTCAACTTGAAATACTGCAAGGGTTGCGCCATTTGTGAGGCTGTTTGCCCAAGTGAAGCAATTTCTATGGTTCCAGAGTTAGACTTTAAAGATTAGTTTAGGAGGTGAATGTAATGGGCAAAGTAAGACGTATTTCAGGGTGTGTAGCTGCAGCAGAGGCGGTTAGGCTTGCTGATGTGGATGTTATTTCATCCTATCCTATTCGCCCGTACACAGGTATTATGTCAGAATTGGCACGCATGATCGCTGACGGGGAGCTCGATGCAGAGCTTGTTTATGCCGAAGGTGAACATGCGCAGTTGAGTGTTGTATATGGTGCGTCAGCAGCAGGTGCACGTACATTTACCGGTAGTTCCGGTGTTGGTGTAACCTTTGCATTTGAGGTGTATTCTCCGATTTCCGGTGAGCGGCTGCCGGTGCAGATGGCAATCGGTGACCGTACACTTGACCCACCAGGAGATTTCGGATCAGAGCACACTGATGCAGAGTGCTGCCGGGATCAGGGTTGGATCCAGGGTTGGGCAGCAACACCGCAAGAAGTGTTGGATATGCACCTGATTTACTACCGGGTTGGTGAAGACCCGAATGTGATGCTTCCGCAGTATGTCTGCCAGGATGGTTATTTTGTAACCCATATCCTTGGCGATGTAGAAGTACCTGAAGAGGCACAGGTGAAGGAATTCCTGCCGCCTTATAAGAATCACCATGTTTTGGATGTCAGAGATCCACAGATCATTGGTCCTCAGATCGAGCCGGCAATGGGTCCACCACAGCAGTATCAGCGTAAATTAGCCTTTGATCGGATCAATGATGTATTGATCAAAGCCCATGATGATTTTGCCAGGATCTTCGGCCGGAAATATGACCCCTTCTTAGAAGAGTTTATGACCGATGACGCTGAAGTGGTGATCTTCGGCCAGGGCGCCCATATGAATACTGCCAAGGCAGTGGCGGCTAGACTGCGCAATCTGGGAGAGAAGGTTGGCGTTGTCAGGTTGCGTACTTTCCGTCCATTCCCTGCACAGGAGATTCTCAACAGAATGTCTAAATTTAAAGCTATCGGGGTTCTCGACAACTCAGCTAACTTTGGAATCTCCTGCGGTGGCGGAGTGTTGCTCAGTGAACTGCGTGCAGCTCTCTATGATGTAGGAGATAAAGTGAAGACCGTAGGCTTTGTAGCAGGCCTCGGCGGTGAAATGGTAACTCATGATGAGTTCTTGCGGATGTTTAGGAAACTACAAGAAGTGGCGAAGACCGGTAAGGTTGAAAAGACAGCCTACTGGCTCCCATTTGAACTGTAAGAAAAGGAAGGGAGGGGAAATAGATGAGCGAATTCGAACGCATTCAATCAATTAAAAAAGCTCCTGATGAAGAGTACTATGTACCTGGGCACCGTACATGCGCAGGTTGTGGACCAGCCCTCTGCTATAGGCTGGTAGCCAAGGCAGCAGGCCCCAATACAATCTTTATTGGCCCCACTGGATGTATGTATGTTGCTAATACCAGTTATGGATGTGGACCCTGGCGTGTTCCCTGGATTCACTCCCAGATTACCAATGGTGGAGGTGTAGCCTCCGGTATTGAAACAGCATACAGGATGCTGCGCAAGAAAGGGAAATATGATGGGGAGCAGCCGAATGTAATCGTGATGGCTGGTGACGGTGGAGCGACTGATATCGGGTTGCAGGCTTTATCCGGAATGCTTTACAGAGGTCATAAGGTACTCTTTATCTGCTACGATAATGAGTCCTATGCCAACACAGGAATCCAGGTATCCCCGACAACACCTTACGGCGCCTGGACAACCTTTACACCTGCAGGAAAGGTGATTCCGGAAGGAAGGAAACACTGGCCGAAGGATAACCCGAAAGTTATCGCTCATGGCCATCCATATCTGAAGTATGTGGCAACTGCTTCTATCGGCTATCCAGTAGACCTGATGAACAAAGTAAGAAAAGGTCTTGCCATGGATGGACCTGCCTACCTACACATTCATGCCGTTTGCCCGAAAGGTTGGCAGTTCCCCGCTGACAAGACCGTTGAAATTGCGAAATTAGCTGTTCAGACAGGTATGTACCAGCTCTATGAGTATGAAAACGGTGAATACAAACTCTCTGTCAATATCAAGGAGCGGAAACCTGTTTCTGAATACATGAAGCTGCAGAAGCGTTTTGCTCACTTGAAACCGGAACATATCGAAAAGATGCAAGCATTTGTCGATGCACGCTGCGCAGAAATAGGACTCACCGTTCCGGTTGCAGCTACCACAGAGTAACAAAAAAATACCCTGGGTGTGTCTCACACCCAGGGTATTATAACATCATCAACAACTAAAAGTAAAGTTGAAGAAAACAGTTGTACCCATAATTACTCCGATGATCCTGCACTATTTACTGTTGTTTTATGTAAGATACTCACCAATAAACCGCACTAATTTCCGCATTAACATGACACCAAACAAAACTGTCTCTTGCTTAAGTTGATGGAAACTAGTCAATGGTCATGATTTCTGGTGAGGCTATTGGAATCTACTCCATGGAAAAAGGAGAGGAGTAAAGGTGTCAATTCCTATTAATTTTTGGACGTGGATTTGCGCTTTATTGCCTATTTTAGTTATTTTGGTTTTAATGATCGGGTTCAAATGGAGTGCTTCTAAAGCTGGACCTATCGGTTGGGCCGTAGCTTTAATTATTGCAATTGCTGTGTTTAGAGCCGATTTTAATCTCTTGGCAAACTCCAACGCCAGGGGTATGGTAATGGCTTTTTACGTTCTATATATTATTTGGGGTGCACTGCTCCTCTATCATGTTGTCAATGAGGTTGGAGGAATCGAGAGTATAGGTGCTACCTTTATTGATATGACCCGCAATAAAATCCTGCAATTGCTCATGATCGGGTTTGCTTTTGTTACTTTTCTGCAGGGGGTTGCTGGGTTTGGGGTACCTGTAGCTGTAGGCGCTCCATTATTAGTTGGGCTAGGATTTCCGTTGGTAACTGCTGTTGCTGTTGCCCTCATTGGGCATGCCTGGGCTGTTACTTTTGGTGATATGGCAGCATCTTTTGCGGCTCTGCAAAGGGTGACTGGACTTCCAGCAGCAGAGCTTGCTCCCTGGTGTGCCTTTTTCATCGCTCTTGCCGGTATTTTCTGCGCTATTTTTGCTCTTCACTGCTATGGGGGCATGAAAGCGGTAAAACATGGTTGGGTGCCGGCAGTGGTTGTAGGCGGAGCTATGTCAATTTCTTTGTATTTCATTGCCCAGTGGCATCCA
>DULM01000003.1 GCA_012840405.1 Syntrophomonadaceae bacterium
AACTGGGCTCTTTTATTTGGGCAGCGTTTGTGTTCATTTTAGATAAGGGCAAGTACTATGAAGTTTAGGATAAAGAAAACCGTTGAAACTGTAACCACAGGATGTACCTGCCTTAATTGCCCTTTGCAGAGCTTAACCAGGCAGTAGAAAATGAACCCGCCTGCGATACCATAGGAAATGCTGTAGCAGAGAGCCATAAATATTCCAGCGAAGAAAGAAGGAATAGCATCTTCAAGGTTGTCCCATTTAATATCAACAAAGGCGGACAGCATCATAATGCCGACTACGATCAGTGCCGGTGCAGTTGCAGCTGACGGCACTATGCCCGCCACAGGAGCAAGGAATATTGAAAGGATGAAGAGAAGAGCGGTTACAACACTGGTCAAGCCAGTACGGCCGCCTGCGCCAATGCCTGCTGCGCTTTCCACATAAGTGGTTGTGTTGGATGTGCCGAATAAAGCACCGATAGAAGTGGCGATTGAGTCTGCGAAAAGAGCCTTGTCCATTTTTGATTTAAAACCGCTGCTGCTCAGCATCGCTTGTTCATCTTCTTCACTGAAAATACCGGTTTTGCGGCCAGTACCTATAAAGGTACCGATTGTGTCAAATATGTCGGTCATGCTGAAGGCGAAAATTGTAATCAGAACCAGAAGAATTTTTGAAGGATCAGCAAAAAGGGAAGGGAAGCCGTCGCTGCTGAAAATCGCTCCAAAAACTGTGCCTAGTTCTGAGAAGGATTTGGCAATACCGGAAGAAACGCCGATAGTAGAAACATCTACAATACCCATCGGGATTCCGATCAATGTGGTGCTGATAATGCCCAGCAAAATCGCTCCTTTGACTCTAAGAACCAGCAAAATAACGGTCAGAGCAAGGCCTATCAAAGCAAGCAAAACTGTGGGATCGTTTAAAGTTACCAGTGCGGGAACTGCGCTGGAATTAGCAACAACAGTACCGCTGTCGAGAAGGGTATAGGTTCCCGGGTCAGAGGTGAAGCTCAGTAGTCCTGCACTCTTGATGCCGATATAAGCGATAAAAATACCGATACCTCCACCTATTGCGCTTTGAAGACCTCTTGGTATTGCGGTGATAATCACCTTACGAATCTTTGTTACCGTTAAAGCAATATTGATGAGACCACAGATGAAAACCATTGCCAGCGCCTGCTGCCAGGTGAAACCCAAACCGAAGCATACGGTATAGGTGAAAAAGGCATTTAAACCCATACCGGGGGCTAGGGCGTAGGGAACATTGGCGAACAGGCCCATCACCAATGTACCAACCGCTGAAGCAATGATTGTTGCAAGAAATACAGCGCCCCATGGTATACCGGTCTGCGATAAAATTGCAGGGTTGACAAAAATGATGTAAGACATGGTAAAGAAAGTTGTGAGGCCAGCGATGATTTCAGTTGCAACAGTTGTGCCATTTTGCTCCAGCTTGAAAAACTTGTCCATCAAAATCCTCCTTTCAAAAATATTTTTTCCTTTTTAAAAATAAGAATGAATCCATCTGCACAAAAAAGCAACAATCACAGTATACCTGCATTTTTTATTGCAGGCAATACTGTGGGCTGCTTTTTTGTTGCATAATTTATGAATTCACTATTTATACATCATACCAGATATTTTTCCAGTTGTCTTGCCTAAACTATTATATTTGCGGTTTTTCTTATTTTGTATATTCCTTCAATCGCCCTTGAAACTGCAGATCAGGTAAGTTTTATGCATACTGAAAAGCAGCCCTGAGCGGCAGGGGGAAGAGTTCAAAGAGTAGGGAAGGGGAGGGGTTGAATAAACTAACAAAGCTCAGGTCCCATAGATATTCGAACCTGAGCTTTGTTCATTATTAGTATTTGCGGCGGATGCGGGCTATTCCTTCGATTCTGACCCCACAACTGTCAATAACCTTTTTAGCTGCATCAAGATTTTCTTCGGTCACTAAAAGGGATATCCCGCAAAAACTGCTGGCTTCACGGGGTGTAGGTGCAATACGGCACCTTACCCCTGCTTTTTTGAGTTCCTTGTGCAGGTGTAATCCTTCATGATGATTGGGAAAGAGTATATAGTAATCGAAAACAGCGTTCTCTTCCACTGCTTTATTTACTTCCCCAACATTTCCAGGAAGGCCTGCACACGGGTTCTGATCTGTTCTGAGTCCTGTTCACTGTAGTCGGTTTCCAGATGCATCACAGGGATACCTGCATTTTTCAGAGCCTGCTGGACAAGATAACTTTCTGTAGAGTAAAGGCCACAGAATTGTAAATTGCAGTCGATAACTCCATCTACATTGTATTCCTTGACCAAGCGCAGGATGTCATCGATCCTTCCCTGATTTGGTGTGAAGCAGGCACAGTTAATCTTCATATACCTCTCAGCCAGAGCCTGAATCTGCTCCTCCAGGGTTGTTCCAGTCTCATCCACCTGGTGATTAAAATAGCGAACCCCTGTACATGTTTCTTCAACAACAACTGGTACACCGCAGGTCTCGATGATGTGATGGAGTTTCCAGTTAGGAATAGCCATTGGTGTTCCGGTGATCATGATGCGCGGTGCATCTGCTGGGAAAACCCCCTGGCCAGCAGCGACTCTTTTCTCAAGTTCATCACATAATTCATTGGTCTTAGTAGCAAAGCGTTCAGGGTCATCATAAAAGGCGATCTGGCTAATAAGCAGTGCATCTTTACCGCTGATGGGGACAGGTGTGTTTTTACGGCTGTTATAGAGCCGCTCTAAGGCCTTGCGTTTGCGGTTGATCAGTTTGATGCTTTCCGCTAGTTTTTCCGGTGTAACTTTATTGCCTGTCACTTCTTCAACCTTTTGGAGCAGCATTTTAATCTCGTCTGCCCAGGCTGTAATATCTTTCGCTCTTTTCATCTGGGGGAGATCCATCACATAAACCGGAACATCCTGATTTAATATCTCCCAGGCCTTTTTCTTCCCATCGCAGGTGGTCTCACCTATATAAATATCAGCCAGGCGGAAAAAGGGGCATGTCTTATCAAGGCGCGCACCCACTGAGGCTTTGATCAAAGGACAGGTATTGGCAGGCAGCACCTTTTCCCCAGCTGGAACCCAAAACTGTGAACCTCCGCACAAACCGGTGGCAATGGCACCGGCAGCAAAGATGATCTCATCAGGTACATAGACACAGAATGTGCCGAAGACTTTACCGCCTTTTTTCTTGTGCTCAACCAGTTCCGCGGGCCTTACTCCGTGAATCTCTGCAACAACAAAATCATAATAGTCCATCCCTGCGGGACGGTTCTCTTGGGAAATGTAGACTTGATGATATGCATCAGGCAGTGCCTCACATAAGAGGTCATGTTTTTCCAAGTCCATTCCAAGGTTCTCCCACATACTCCGATAATCGGCCATTGTTTCTCCTCCCTTTTTATTTACCTGCGGCTTCTCTGTGAAGCCGAAATTATTTCCTGCAAAAATCCTGGGCGATCAGCGCTGCGCCAATCGCTCCAGCCATTTGGCAGTCCTCGGGAACCAGAACAGGAATACCGATCTGCTGCTCCAAGCTTTTCCTGACACCTTCATTTCTGGCCACTCCGCCGGTAAAGGTAATCCTGTTTAAAGCACCCATCCTTTGTACCATACTGGTGATACGCCGGGCGATGGACTGGTGCAGCCCGGCAATGATCTCTCCTTTTTCTTTGCCCTGGCTGATGAGGCTGATCACTTCAGATTCAGCAAAAACCGTGCACATGCTGTTCAAGGTAAGGGGTGTTTTTCCTGCTGACAGAGCGGCTAATTCACTGACATCTACCCCAAGAGCGGCTGCTATAACCTGTAAAAAACGCCCGGTACCTGCTGCACACTTGTCATTCATGGCAAAATCAAGCACCTGCCCCTGTTCATTAATCCTGATCACCTTGCTGTCCTGTCCTCCAATGTCAATGACTAGATCAGTGCCAGGTACTAGGTAAGCAGCGCCTCGGGCATGGCATGTTATTTCTGTGACTACCCGGTCTGCAAAATCGATAGAAATCCGGCCGTATCCAGTTGCCACTATAAAATCAATCTGATCAGGGCTGTGTCCAGCCTGTTTAAGTAGATCATTGAAGACCTGTTCTGCTGCATGGCGTGGACTCCAGCCGGTGGGGGTAATTGCTTTATAATAACTTTGACCATTGAAAATAACAGCTTTGGTAGACATAGAACCGATGTCGATTCCTGCGGTGAGCATCTGT
>DULM01000141.1 GCA_012840405.1 Syntrophomonadaceae bacterium
CTCTTTCCACAGTTGATCCTCAGCTGTCTGTCGCAGGGTTTCCCCAGGTGACTTGATAACACCGATAATACGTTCCCACATTCTTCTCTCCCCCTAATATTGAATTGTTGTATAGGCGGGATATAAGAGAGGTCTTGGTGACAGAAAGCCGAAGCGCTGAAAAATATTGAGCAAACCAGGTATCCGTCCGTATTCAACGATCTCTGGTTCCCCTTTAATCCCAGCTAAATCCGCTGCCAGTTGGATAGCCTCCCTTTTTCCGCCCAACTCATCAACCAGCCCCACCTCTTTGGCCTGATTACCTGTGAAGATCCTGCCATCTGCTAGTTTGCGCACCTGGTCCAGGGACATCTTGCGCCCTTTAGCTACAGCGTTGATGAATTGATTATATGTGTCATCAATGATTCCCTGCATGATCTCTTCCTCTTCAGGCGTCAGAGGGCGCGATGGTGACAGCATATCTTTGTAGGGACCGCTTTTAAAAACACGCTCCTTGTAACCGATCTTATTATAGAGTTCCTCCAGATTGGGCACAGTAGAGATCACACCGATACTACCGGTCAGAGAGGAGGGGCCAGCTACGATCTTGTCGGCAGCAGCCGCTACATAGTAGCCGCCTGAAGCTGCTGTATCACCAAAGGAAGCCACTACTTTTTTACCGGATTTTTTCACACGGAGGACCTGTTCATAAAGCTCCTGGGAGGCGTTGGCGCTTCCCCCAGGTGAGTCGATCCGCAGTACAACTGCATCAATGGAGTCATCTTTTTCGACCTCTTCCAGGTACTTCATAGTTAAACTTGTGCTGGAGCCAGTTCCCCAGATGGGCATTTCCTGGGTAGAAGTTATGGTTCCGGTAAGATAGATCACTGCTACTTTACCAGATCCGGCAATGGTGCGAGTGCTTTCCTTTTCTCCTTTATTGGCCAGAACTGCCGCTACCAGTGTAATCAATATGCTTACAGTCACAAGGATAATGCCTGTTTTTCTTCTATCCAATTTAATACCTCCTTTTCGGGTTTCTTAAATATTATGATCAGAGAAATTGAACTAATACTGCCCATTTCTCTCCAAACTAGGATTTTGATGTAGGGAGAAAATGACGCAGCAGTGCTGACCGGGAGATCCAGATCTCTTTAGGGACAAGGTTTTTTTTCTTGGGGTGTATCCAGCTAAAAGGGTGGATCAGTATGAAAAGCGGTAGTTGTCCTATCTGATAGCATAAGCGCCAAAAAGCAGAATTGATCTCTTTGATGTCCAAACCAAGCAACCGTGCTCCCTGATGAAAGAAGGTAATTCCAAAGAAAGCTTCAACCCTCTGATCTATCTTATTCTGCTGCACCAATTCAGCCAGTTGGGTTAGTTCCTGTTTCATTTCTTTTTTGATTTTCATGACTGCTTGAACATCACTGCTGCAGTTCCGTAAAATATTAAAAAATGCGCTGTTAGACAGATGCAGTTCCCCAATACTATCTCCAGGGCGAACTAAAGTGCCGTCACGCAGTTCAATTTCCGGTCCCCGGTACTGCCTGAGATTAACACGCAGCAGCCCTCTGCTTTTATTTTTTTTATGCTTAAAGACATCCAGGAGGGCAAGAGTGAACTCCCGCCAAATCATTTTTCTCATGGAACAGCACCTTTCCCGGATTTCGGTACAAACTCTATTTCTGTTTTCCTTTAATAATTCCTGCTTTTATACTATTATAGACAATTTATGGTAATCTGTTAAATAATAAATGCCAGGGGATTTCCCCTGGCATTAGATAAAGGATCTTTATTCATTCTTTTCTTCTGGCTTGACCCTAGCTGTCATTTCAAAAAATGGCTTGATTAAGTCTATGGGTAGAGGGAAGACAACTGTACTGGACTGGTTAACAGCTATCTCACGCAGTGTCTGAAGGTAACGAAGCTGGATAGTAGCCGGGTTTTTGGAAATGATTTCTGCTGCCTCTGCCAAGGTTTTGGAGGCCTGGAACTCACCATCAGCATGAATCAGTTTGGCTCTTCGTTCACGCTCTGCTTCTGCCTGGGCTGCCATTGCCCTTTGCATATTAGGTGGGAGTTCAACATCCTTAACCTCTACAGTGCTCACTTTCACCCCCCAGGGCTCAGTGCCTTCATCAATGATATTTTGGAGGCGCTGATTGATGGCATCCCGGTGTGCCAGCAGTTCATCCAGCTCTGACTGCCCCAGTACACTCCTCAGGGTTGTTTGAGAGAGTTGGGAGGTGGCTTTGATGAAATCATAAACCTTGATCACAGAATCTACTGGGTTCACTACCCGGAAATAAACCACTGCATTTACTTTGACTGTCACGTTATCTTTGGTGATGACCTCCTGGGTGGGAACATCCATGGTGATCACCCGCAGGTCAACCTTCTGCATCCTTTCAATACCCGGGATCAAAAAGATGATGCCAGGCCCCCGGGCTCCTACACAGCGGCCTAGGCGAAAGATAACACCTCGTTCATATTCCTGCACAATGCGCAGGGAGGAAGCTAAAAGCATCAGGAGAATAACAATTAAAAAAGTATAACCCATAATTTCACCAGGTGTGCTTTGGCACTACCTGGAACTCACCCCTTTCTTATAGTTATTATGGCTTTTTTGTTGTTTGACATACCTACGGCTGTGGTCATTTATAGCGCTGTACTTTCAAGCGCAGGCCCTCAATGCCGGTGATCACCACCTTTTCTCCTTTCTTAATATCACCATCTGTGCTTACCGCGTTCCAGAGTTCTCCTTCTGCGAAGACAAAGCCTGCAGGTGTCAGGTCTGTTCTGGCCTCGGCTTCTCTACCGATCAGTGCTTCGCTTCCTGTTGCCACCTTGCGTTTCTGGCCCTTAACTATTGCTGTAATCAGCAGGGCCATCAGTGCGGCAAAGGTGATGGTGGTGGTTACAATTAAAGAGATATTGATTCCTATCCCTGGTGGTCCGCCGCTGAACAGCAGCAGGGAACCGGCAAGAAAAGAAATAACCCCACCTGCTCCTAGTAACCCGTGGCTTGCTACAAAAACCTCTGCGATAAAAAGACCAAAAGCTAGGATGATCAAGAGAACCCCTCCCCAATAGGCGTCCAGTGTGCCTAGAGAATAAAGCCCTAGCAGCAGAGAGATGGCCCCCACAACACCAGGGAAAATAAGTCCGGGATTATAGATTTCCACCATCAACCCGGCCATACCAATGGTCATCAGGATATAGGCCAGGTCCGGATTGCTTAAGGTCAGAAGGGTATCTTCAATAAAGTTCATAGGAACCTCTACCAATGGGGCATCCTTGGTTTCAAGCTTAACAGAGGTGCCGGCGGCTAAAGTGACTGTTCTGCCATGAACCTTTTCCAGCAGGTCATTTAAATTTTCAGCTCTCAGATCGATGATCTTCAGCTTCAGGGCTTCACTGTCTGAGTATGATTTGCTTTCCAGCACTGCCTGTTCTACTGCGTCAGCGTTCTTACCCCGCATCTGGGCCAGTGATCGCGCCCAGGCTGCTGCATCTTCAGTTATCTTTTCACTGGGAACATCCTGTGCCTCACCACTTTGCCCGATTGATACCGGATGGGCTGCACCAATGCGGCTGCCGGGCGCCATAGCGGAAATATGAGCAGATACTGTGATAAAGGTCCCTGCGGACCCTGCCCAGCCTCCAGATGGTGAAACATAGACAATTACCGGAACCTCAGCATTGACAATGTAGGAGACCAACTCCTGAGTGGCGGTATAGAGACCACCAGGTGTACTCAACTGAATCACACAGGCTTGGGCACCGATATCTTCCGCGTGAAGAATGACCCGCTCAATGTATTTAGCTGTTATGGGGACAACGGCCCCTTCATAGCGGGCAACTACCACAGCTTTGTTCGCATCAGCCTCTGCCAGGCCTGTTAATGGCTGGCCTATAAGTGCTGTTAAAAAAATAATCAGGAAAAAAGCTTTGAGCATTATATTAGTAAATAACCCAGTTGATCTCCTCATCTTCAACTGTTCCTCCTAATATTGTTTGTTATTCGTATTCTACGTCATCATTGCAACTCCCTCTTTTTTATTTTCTGGAAGTAGAAAAAACGATGGCCGCTATGGCCATCGTTAAAATTTGTTCTGAGAGATTAAAGGAACAATAATTACATTCCTATTTCGTCCTCGTTCTTACCTGCATCCGGAACGAACAGGGGTTCACCATATTTATCTTTGCCAAAGTCTTCGATGATCTTCTGGGTATCTGGAGATACCATAAACTCCACAAATGCTTTAGCTCCTTCGGCATTGATCTTATCATTTTTCTCAGGGTTGACCTGCATCACATGATAAATGTTGAGTAAAACTTTATCACCTTCTACCATGACTTCCAGATCCAGTTTGTCCTTCCAGGCCAGATAGGTGCCGCGGTCAGTCAGGGTATAGGCCTGTTCCTCAGAAGCCATTCTCAAAGTATCTCCCATACCTGCCCCTGCCTCTATATACCAGTCACCTTTGGGTTCAACGTTGAGTTTTTCCCAGATTGATTTTTCTTTTTTATGAGTGCCTGAATCATCGCCACGGGAAACAAAAGCAGAACCGCTATCCATGATCTTTTTGAAGCTGTCGGTAGCTGATTTCATCCCTTTGATCTTGGCGGGATCGTTAGCAGGGCCAACAATAACAAAGTCATTATGCATTACCAATTGATAATTGATTACATCCCCGTTTTCCACCAAAGGTTTTTCAGAAGCGGGTGCGTGAGTCAGCAGAACATCAGCATTCCCTTCTTGTCCCATTTTCAGGGCCTCACCGGATCCTACTGCAATTGTACTGACCTCATAACCGGTTTTCTCTTTAAAGATGGGAAGCAATTCATCCAGTAAGCCGGTATCCTGAGTGCTTGTTGTTGTGGCTAAAATGACCTTTTTATTGGCTGGTTCTTTTGCTTCATTTTGTTTCTGTTGTTCCTGACCTTGCTGGTCAGCGCAACCCGCTGCTACCATGGCCAGCAGTAAAACAAAGGCCATCAGTACCGCAACAATTTTCCATTTTCTCTGTAACATGTTCGGTCTCTTCCTCCTTTTGTTAAGATACAAATTTATAGATGGCTTGATGGATTAATCCTGTCTTCTGAAGATCCCCCCTTCTTTTTTGATTCTCAGCGCTTTTCCCAGTTTTTAATGAACAAAAAAACCAGGCGGAAGTTTGCCTGGTACTTGACATCCTTTCCGCACTGGGAGGCATACCTGTTTCCAGATACACCCTGTCGGCCCGCCTGCCATAGATATAATCCTTAGGTCAGTGGGCTCGGATGATTATTGTGTTTATCAGATATGCTAATTTTATTCTCTACTGTTCAGGAAAATCCTTCTTTTCTTTGGCAAGAGCTTGCTGACCTGCCTGAATTAGTTTTTTGACCATTTGACCGCCTATTTTACCCGCTTCCCGGACCGAAAGCCGTTCACCGGCATTGGCTAGATCATCTTCCAGCCCCAGTTCTCGGGCGGTTTCCCATTTCAACTGTTCGTGAGGCCCTGCTTTCTTTTTTGTTTTCTTTTTCTTCGGCATGTTCATCACCTCATAATTTATTTCAATAATTTATTTTTTCCTTAAATATAGGAAATATGATTTTGCAGTAATTGACTGTATATGCTTTGGAATGGTAGAATGACTGCATAAAACTGCCATTTCCTTTGGTATGCAGGGAAAAAGGGGTTTGCTAGAGATTAGAATACCCAGCACAACTAGCACCGATTCATTAGTATCAGGCAGGAAGGGGTTTGCTGAATATTGAATAAGAGAGTCCGTGTTTTATTATTCTGTTGTTTATACTTGTTATTGGTATTTAGTATGACTGTTATCTTTTCTGGTTGCGCTCAGGAAAGTGAGCCCCAGGACCCTGTGGAACCGCCAGATACAGTGGTGGAAGAACCGGGTGTGACTGACCCCTTAACCGGACAGAAGGTGAGCGAAGTTGGGCCTTTGATCGCTGTTATGGTAGATAATCTTGGTCCAGCCAGGCCCCAAACCGGTTTGGGAGAAGCCGGGGTGGTCTATGAGATGGAAACTGAAGCGAGAATCACCAGGTTTATGGCCCTCTTTGCTGGAGATCCCCCATCAGTAGTTGGGCCTGTGCGCAGCGCCCGCAGCTATTATCTGCAGCTCTGTAAGGAATGGGATGCCATCTTTGCTCATGTGGGGGGATCAAAGGATGCTATAGCCAACATTAAGCGTTGGGGGATCAGGGATTTAGATCAATTCGCCAATCAAGGAGAGTTCTGGCGGGATAAATCGAGAAAGGCACCACATAATGTTTATCTCAACATAGATAAAGCCACAGCAGGCAAGGATCCGGTGATGGAACCCCATTGGCGGTTTGGTGATCTGCCTGATGGAGAACCCCATTATCAAAAGATTTCCTTTAACTACGGGAATAATAATCATGTTACTTACGAGTTTGCAGCAGATAAAAAACGCTATTTGCGATTTATCAACGGTTCTCCTCACAGCGACCGGGAGAGCGGTGAACAGATTGCTGTTACCAATATAGTGCTGCAATATGCTGAGCATCACTACAGGGGGGATGGATCTGCCCGCATCGATATACAGGTAATCGGCAGCGGCAGGGCTGAGTATT
This sequence comes from Syntrophomonadaceae bacterium, assembly GCA_012840405.1. Lineage (GTDB taxonomy): Bacteria > Bacillota > DSM-12270 > Thermacetogeniales > Thermacetogeniaceae > DTU068. The sequence continues at coordinate 6,592 of DULM01000141.1, forward strand.
TCTTGGCTGGACAGTACCAGGAGGGCAGCTGGCGTAAAGATTCTATGGATTCCCCTACAAAATTCTTCGACTCTTATGGCCAGGAGATTGTTTTCCCCAGAGGCAATACCTGGGTTCAGGTCTTGCGGCCAGAGACAGCGGTAGAGAAGCTGTAAAGCAATGGTCATAATAGCTCCAACAATAAATTTTTCGTGATCTGAGAAAGGGAGGATACAAGTATGGATATCGAAAAACGGTTAGCTGAAGCTGGTATTACTTTGCCTACTGCACCCAAACCTGTTGCCTCATATGTTCCAGCAATTAAAAGCGGAAACCTGCTTTATACTTCCGGACAGCTGTGTACTGTCGATGGAAAGCTGAAGTATACAGGTAAAGTGGGAAAAGAGCTAACACTGGAAGAGGCTTATGAGGCAGCTAAAACTGCTGCCATCAATTGTCTGGCTGTGATTAAACAGCAGATAGGGTCTTTGGATAAAATAAAACAGATCGTTAAAGTTGTCGGTTATGTATCCAGTGATCCCGCTTTCACTGACCAGCCCAAGGTGGTTAATGGGGCATCCGATTTGCTGGTAGAGATTTTTGGGGATAGGGGAATCCATGCCAGATCAGCGGTAGGAGTTGCATCACTCCCCTTGAATGCACCTGTTGAAATTGAGATGATTGTTGAGGTTGAGTAGATTAGAAAGGTTATATTAAAAAATTAGCGAATATTTATATGGACTGACAATTTTTATTTGGTGCACATTTGTGTGCCATTATTTTTTTAACCCGTTATACTTATCAAAGGATAACACTATAATATACACCACAATATACACCGGCCTATTTTCGATAAATTAAATTCAAGCTAAGCAGGAGGAGATGCTGTGCTGAACTATGTATTGATCAAAGGAGCAGGGGATTTGGCAAGTGGGGTTGCATTAACTCTGGTTAAAGCAGGATTTTTAGTTGTGATGACTGAAGTTCCCCAACCCACCTGTGTACGGAGAAAGGTGTCTTTTGCTGAAGCTGTCTATGAGGGTGAAATAACAATAGAGGGAATCAGGGGACGACTAGTCGGAGATTTTGGAGAAGCTCAAGAGATAGCCTGCAGTGGTGAAATTGCTGTTCTGGTGGATCCAGATGGAGAGACCCTGAGAAAACACCCTCCGCTCATTTATATCGATGCCGCCATGACCAAGAAAAATACGGGGACAAGTATTAAAGATGCAGGTATTGTGATTGCCTTAGGGCCAGGATTTAAGGCAGGGGTGGATGTACATGCTGTGATCGAAACTAAAAGGGGGAGACATATAGGCCAACCATTATATCAGGGAACGGCCCTTCCCAATACAGGTATCCCCGGCGAGATTAAGGGATATACAGTGGAAAGGGTCTTGCGAGCTCCTACAGAGGGTATTTTTACAGCAGTAATGAAGATCGGTGATCAGGTGAATCAAGGTGATATTGTGGGTTATGTGGATGGCCAACCGGTCCTAGCCACGATCAATGGTATAGTGCGCGGTTTACTAAAAAGCGGCCTCAAAGTGGGCAAAGGGGCAAAACTGGGAGATATTCATCCAGAAGTTAACAGAGATATTATATACGCAGTTACAGATAGAGCTCAGGCAGTAGGCAAGGGGGTCTTGGAGGCCATCTCTAGCCTGCAGCAAAAAGGTGTGCCGGACACGCACAGGCTGAACCAACTGATCTACCAGAAGCTGCAGGAGGAACTGGATCAAGAGAAACCATCTATTCTTTATACTTTAGTGGAGTTTCCCTCTGACTGGAAATTGCGTAGTGGTTCCCACCTCCTGGTTTTGTCAGAAGGTTTTGCTTATGGGACTTTAGGGTTCAGTTCTTTGGACCATCAGATGATAGCTCGTGCTAAAAGGCTTTTATCCAAGTCTGATCCAACTACAGGCATTGTTCAAGTACAACTGAATGAAAAAGGCAAAATGATAAAAGTGCTAGAGGAAGCCTTTTTCCCGCAAAAGAAACTTGTGGTTTTTGGTGCGGGGCATGTGGCTGTACCGCTGGTGGAGATGGCATCAATACTAGGCTATCAAACTGTGGTTGTGGATGACCGTCAGGAATTGGTCAGTAAGGAACGGTTTCCCCGGGCTGACAAACTGATCTGTGCTCCTTTTGATGAAGTTCTGCAAGATGTGGAATTCAATGAGCAGATTAATAGGATGACCAGTGTTGTTATTGTTACCAGGGGGCATCAATATGATCTGCTTTGCCTTAAGTATATGATCGGCACAAATGCACGCTATATCGGGATGATTGGTAGCAGGAGAAAAGTGAAAGAGTGTTTTAGTGCACTGCTCAAGGAGGGTGTCAGCAGGGAATCATTGAAAAAGGTGGCAGCACCTATTGGCCTTGATCTGGGTGGTCAAAAACCTGAGGAGATCGCTCTCAGTATCCTGGCGCAGATGGTTGCCCTAGAATATGGAGGAAGTTGTCAGCCTCTGCATCAGATATACAGTAATGATATGTTAAATGAATGGTAATGAAAAGATTATCAAAAGGTATTGTGTGAGTTATTGTCGAAATAAAAAATCATTGACTAAGCTGATTACTGGTTTTCACTGCAACTGAAAGTATTGATCTAAGGGTTGTGTTTGGGGGTGGTTCTGCACTGTAACTTCGAAATTTGAGTATCCATATGGGGCCAGAGGAATGTGAATCTGTTGCCAAATCAGAGGAAGGGTGGTAGAGGGAGATGAAGAAATTTAAGTATGTTAAACCGAAAACAATAGAAGACGCTTTAGAATACCTGGATGAAAACGCAGATGAGAAGAAAGTGATTGCTGGCGGCACAGATCTCATGGTTAAGCTGCGAAATAACAAAACAGACCCTGATCTGATAATTGATATTTCAGAGTTAGAAGAATTAAAAGGCATCTACAGAAAAGATGGTTTTATTGTTATCGGGGCAGCAACCACCCTTACAGAAATTGCGGAAAGCCCTCTATTAAAAAAATACTGCCCTATCTTACCCCAGGCAGCTGCATCTATTGGGGCGGTACAGATAAGAAATCGAGGGACTATAGGGGGTAATGTTGCTAATGCCTCCCCTTCAGCTGATACTGTTCCTGCTTTAGTGGCTCTAGGAGCAGAAGCAACCTTAATGAGTAGAGGTCAGGAAAGAAAGATAGCTTTGGAAGAGATTTATATTGGGCCAGGCAAAACTTTAATCAAACCAAATGAACTGCTCACCTCTCTCTCTTTTCCGGAACCAAAGGGAAGTTGGGGAGGGGTATTTTTTAAGCTAGGTAAAAGAAAAGCACAGGCTATTTCTATTGTTAATGGTGCTGTGCAAATAACAGTTGATGATAGCAGGAGCAGGTTTAAGGATGTGCGCATTGCTCTAGGGGCAGTGGCTCCGACTGCTCTGCGAATCAGGGAAGCAGAAGAGAGTTTAATGGATAGGGAAATCAGTTGCGAAAATATAAAAAAGGCAGCTGAGATAGTGAAGAGTAAGATAAGTCCGATAACAGATGTGAGGGCTACAGCAGAATACAGGAGAGAGGTCAGCGGTAATCTGTTTATACAAGCAGTGTGTGATTCTTTAGGGCAGTTGGGGATTTCAATCTCAATGTAGTGGTAAGATGAAAACTTTAGGGGTTGGACCATGAAAAGAAATCTATTTTTAACAGGTAGAAAAATGTGCGGCAAATCCACTCTGATCAAAAAAGAAATAGAACCCTACCTTAGTGATGTAGGGGGCTATTTTGTCCAGCGCCTCTTTCGTTCAGGTGAGAAGGTCGGTTTCAAAATGATAGAACTGCAGGATAAGGAAAGCTATACCTTGGAGAAAACAGTTGATTCCATCAGCCAAGAGACAGATTTAGTGGTTTATCTCAGTGAAAGCGGCCGTTGGGAGTCCTGCATTGAGACCTTTGAAAAGACCGGTGCAGCTATCCTAGAGCGTAGTTATCGAAAGGGAAAAAAGCTAGTGCTGATGGATGAGCTGGGACGTGTGGAGCAGAATGCCCCACGCTTTCGCGCAATGGTGGAGATGCTGCTCGATGCTCCGATCTTTGTGTTGGGGGTATTAAAAAAAGAAAAAAACCCCTTCCTTGATAGATTACGCGGGCGTGATGACCTGTTGATCATCGATCTGGATAGCTGGGATTACCAGGAGGCGGAGGGGAAGGTGCGCCAGTTTCTATCAGCAGCTGGGCTCTATTGATCATTCATAATAGAAAGCAAAAACCCCTGGTTTCTATCCCAGGGGTTTTTTCCTCTATATTAATAATCCATGCCCATGCCGCCCATATTTGGCATTGGTGGCATGTTTTCTTTCTTCTCTGGAATTTCAGCGATTAAAGCCTCAGTGGTAAGGAGCATAGATGCGATACTGGCAGCATTTTGCAGTGCGCTTCTGGTCACTTTCAGCGGGTCAACAATACCTGCCTTGACCATGTCAACATACTCTTCGCTGAGGGCGTTAAAGCCTACACCAGGTGCAGATTCTTTAACATGCTCAATAACCACTGATCCTTCCAGTCCGGCGTTTTCAGCGATTTGACGCAGCGGTTCCTCAAGAGCACGGCGCACGATCTTGACACCTACTGCCATATCCCCTTCAGCTTTAATATCATCTAGGGCTGGGATAATATCCACCAGGCATGTGCCGCCGCCGGGGATGATTCCTTCCTCAACAGCAGCCCGGGTAGCTGAAAGAGCATCCTCGATGCGGTGCTTTTTCTCTTTCAGTTCGGTCTCTGTAGCAGCACCAACCTTGATTACAGCCACACCGCCGGACAACTTGGCCAGACGCTCCTGCAGTTTCTCCCGGTCATAGTCAGATGTGCTGTCTTCGATCTGTTTCTTGATCTGGTTGACACGCATCTTGATTTTGTCACTGCTGCCGTAGCCTTCAACGATTGTAGTATTTTCTTTGTTGATTTTAACTTTTTTAGCACGGCCAAGGTGTTCGAGCTCTACATTCTCCAGCTTGTAGCCCATATCCTCGCTGATAAATGTTCCATTGGTGAGAATAGCGATATCCTCTAACATGGCTTTGCGGCGGTCTCCGAATGCCGGTGCCTTAA
>DULM01000142.1 GCA_012840405.1 Syntrophomonadaceae bacterium
CCCGTCCCCTTGTCACGCGGGATGAGAGATGGTACCACATGTGATAGGGGAACGGGGGACTTGACAGTGAGTCAAAGTCACCGTCCCCTTGACTCATTGACTCACCTTGACTCACATTCACCTTTGGAATCATCTAGCATAAAATGGCTAGAGCAACTTATTGGGGGGTGGTTCCCATTTCCAGTTATTTTATAAGTGAATCTTTGCGCCAGAACACCTTTTGGCTGCGCATTATGAAGGAACACCTGTTGTTCATACGGCTTGGCCTTCCTTGTGAGGAACAGGCTATGCGTGCTGAGGCACAGCGCTTGGAAAACGAGGCCGGGCACCTGCTAGATGAGGCTCGCCACCTTGGGGGGACGGCGAATGAGAAAAAGATTTTTGAATTCAACCGCAGTGTTATTTCACTGCTCACTGCGATAATAGGTTTCAAAAGCCGCGTGCTGAGAACCCTTGTCTGCTGTGAGGTTCCTCCTGCGGCTAATTTTCCCCTGATCCTTGATCACATCAGGAGAGAGGCTATTTATTTTCGGGCAGCCCTGGTGCGTTTGAATGAAAAGATCCCTGTGGGACCGGTAGAAATGTTTATCCAAGAGGAAGTTTTCTGGCTGCGCATCATGGCGGACCACAGTAAGTTCATTGCCCACTTACTGGACCCAGCAGAACGGGGATTTATCCGCCTGGCCATGGACTTCAGCAAAAGGTTTGATGAACTGCGTTTCATTGCTGAAGACTTTGAAACAATGCTGGTACCACAGACCTTCGAAAATTCCCTGCTGCCGGATGCCGGTATGCCGCCGAAAAGGCCGTCGGTTTTCGGAAAGGGGTTACCGGAACCTTATAATGTGGGGTCCCTTGACCGCTTTGCCGGAGAGACAATCTCTGCAACTGAGGATCTGCTGGACTTCAAACGCACAGCCCGGGATCTGACAGCTGCCTGCAGGGTGTTGAGCTACATCAATCCCTTGTTGGCTGACCACGTGGTGCGTGAAGCTGAGCGGGCCATCGAAGATTTGACCTTATTCCGCCGGCGTCTTCCCCCACCCTGTGGAAAGAGCCCTTTGAAAAGCTTTGAGTGATTTGCTCTGCAGTTTGGTGAAGGGTGAAATACAGTTTTCGTGACCACATGGGGTTGGAGCCGGGACAGCCGACTTTGGTTTGGCGAATAATCAAATAAAGGGGCGAGTACAGGAGCGAGAAAGGCCTCCTTGAGGAGTGTTCTGGCGATTGTGTTTTGAGAGCTTAAACGGTGATAGGTGACATGAGGATAGGGTCTTTAGGATGGGCTAAATGAATGGGTAGGAGGGTCTCGTTACGGGTTTGTCAAGGGGACGGGGGCGCAAGTGAGCCAAGTTTCTGTCCCCTCGGCTCGCTGTCCCCTTGACTCCCTTGACCCTCTAGACTTAGTAGCCTAAATCTTCCAGTATTGGTATATCCACTGCCTTGACCTCGTTACCATGCTGTGAAAGGATACCCAGAAACTCCTCTATGCGCTCCGGTTTTCTCCGCTCTTATTCTTGCCGGCACAGATTGACTTTGTCCCAAAAGAAAGGAGTTTGTAGGCAACTCTAATTCAAACTTCTAAAAAAGGGTATAACATAAGTGCGAAGGTGTACAATGGCAAGGCATAGGGTAAAGGCATATGGGTAGGGCTCATACACCGATAATGAACCGTGACGGAGTTTGATTCCCTTTGAGTTAGATCCCTTTTTAGTAACTCTATTTGAAGATTAGATGGCGATTTGCTGTTCTATCAATATAACTCTTGATATATAAAAAAAGTTAGTGTATAAGCAATTTATAGAGTGAGATAAGCGCGGGCCGGGGTGCCGTGACGGTGCCAAGCTTGCTTTATTGCTTTTTTTGCCTTACAATTGCGCCTCCTTATGTGGTTGCCAGGGTGACGGATCACACCCAAGAAACATTGATCCTTCTTTTTATTTATGTGCTAATGAAAGGTGCCCGTGCTACTCCCGTGTTCCATATGTGCAAAAGAAACGTGCCCGTACCACACCGGTGCCATAACCACATTGCTACGTATGATGGAATTATGAAGAACTAGAAGGGATAGTAAACATTGAACAATTTTAAGAAAACATTATTGGAACTAATAGTTAAAATGACTTCTTTGTTTTTCGGATTTTTTCTGTTTGCTGTGGCAATTCTCTTAACATTCTATTCAAGGCTAGGGATGAGCCCCTGGGATGTCTTTCATGTGGGGATTGTCAATTATTCGACTCTTACCTTAGGGCAGGCCTCGCAGGTTGTGGGATTTGTTATAATTCTGTTGTCGCTCTTTCTGGGGGTAGTGCCCGGAATCGGCAGTATTCTTAATATGATTTTTATAGGGTTATTCGTTGATCTCATTGATCACATCGGGATCATCAATACGCCGGATAGTATTTTTGGCCGGGTGCTTATGCTTTTGTCGGCGATTATCATCATGGGATTTGCAACCTATTTCTATCTGCGGGTTGAACTTGGAGCCGGCCCCAGGGATGGCTTGATGGAGGGATTGGTCAGAAAGCTAAATAAACCGGTATGGCTTATACGAGGAATGATAGAAATAACTGTCCTGGTGATAGGTTTCTTCATGGGGGGACCGGTTGGAATTGGGACACTCCTTTTGGCATTCCTAATTGGGCCTTCTGTGCAGTTTGCCTTTAAAATTGGACATTACGATCCCCAAAAGGCCAACCACGCCAATCTATTGGATTATTTTAAGGGGAACGCCTGCCATGGGGATAGGAGTCTTTAGCATGCAGTGGTACGCCCGGACCGATCAGGGGGACAG
>DULM01000143.1 GCA_012840405.1 Syntrophomonadaceae bacterium
GACCTTTTCCATGGCCTCTGCTACCAGGTCACCGATCTCTTTATCATTACCGGAGATGGCAGCAACATTGGCGATGGATTCTTTGGTTTCCACCGGGGTGCTCATTTTCTTCATTTCTTCAACAGCTCTTTCCACTGCCATGTCAATACCGCGTTTTAAAAAGATGGGGTTTGCCCCAGCGGTAACGTTTTTCAGGCCTTCATTGACAATTGCCTGGGCAAGAACTGTTGCTGTTGTGGTTCCATCCCCTGCGATTTCATTGGTCTTGGATGCAACTTCTTTGCACAGCTGTGCTCCCATGTTTTCGAATGGATCTTCCAATTCGATTTCCTTGGCAACAGTAACACCGTCTTTAGTGATTGTAGGTGAACCAAATTTCTTCTCTAAAACAACATTACGCCCTTTGGGGCCAAGTGTGGTCTTTACTGCTTCTGCAACTATATTAACGCCTCTTTCCAGCTTTTTGCGAGCATCAATATCAAAGACAATCTGTTTCGCTGGCATAGATCAATATACCTCCTTATAATTGAACTGCCGGCCTTATTCTTTGATGGCCAAAATGTCGCTTTCCCGCATAATCAGGTATTCTTCATCCCCGATCTTAACTTCAGTGCCGCCGTATTTAGCGTAAATAACTTTGTCGCCCACTTTTACTTCAGGGGCAACACGGCTGCCATTGTCAAGCATGCGGCCAGGCCCAACTGCTACGACTTCCCCTTCCTGGGGCTTTTCTTTCGCAGTATCCGGCAGGTAAATGCCTCCTTCGGTTTTCTCCTCTTTGGAAAGTGGTTTTACCAGAACGTGATCACTTAGTGGCTTGAGCATTTACAACCCTCCTCAATATAGTGTGAATGTGTGGCTGGTTTATTAGCACTCAATTTAAGAGAGTGCTAATAAAATCTATGATAAATCATACAAATACAGGAGCAACTTGTCAATACTTTTTCCTTAGTATTCCCAAATTTTTTTGAAACAAGCATCTCTAATGGAAATAAAAAGGGATTTTTGTAGAAGACGACCAGGCAAGGGTTAATGCAGGTGGGCGATGATAATGGTCTGATTGCCCTTTTCCCTGGCACATTGTGGGCAGGTGATCAGGCAGAGGTAGAGGCCTTTTATTTTGTCACCTCTTTTTTTGAGGTCACGAGTGAGTTTATCAATTTCTTTTCCCATTTGCATTAGAGGGAGTTGGCTTACTATTGAATAAAAATTTCCCTCCAACTTCAGAATGGAAGGGTCTTCACTGTGTTTTATTGGGTCTTGGGGTTTAATTTCGATTAAAATTTCCCCTCTGAACAGTCCACTCTTCAGAAGTATCAGGGCATTTTCTTTGATAATATGGCCTTCACTGCGGGCTTTAGCCAGGGCAAGTGCAATATCTTCATGATAGGAAAATGGCTGGTGAAAAGCCATTCGTGTGGTAACTCTGTAAAAAAAACGGGGTTCTTCCCATGTAAACTTTTTTTCGTGCCAGTCTGCGGGATTGATCTTCTGGCAGTGGCAGTGTTCGATCATTCCCATCCTCTCCCTGAGTAAAAGCGCTTTTCTTATTATATAACAGTTTCGTAATTCTACAAAACATATTGGGTTCCTGCCGCTGTTACAAATTACCTTTTTATTTGGCAAAATATGAGAATATTTTCTTTAGAGTCAAGGTTTGGAATGGGAGAGCATGAATATCAAGGGCAGCGAATAAAATATTTGCGAGAAAGGAGGGAGGTTTATTATGCAGTTTGTTGTATTGCGCTACCGCCGTGTTTTGAAATTGATCATGACTGTTGTTCTCATTCTGCTTGGGTTTCTTCTGCTGTCTGGGGTCTGCAGTCGAGTTGTAGGGGTTTATCAAAATAGCGTAAGGGAAGTGCCTATTTATTCAGTTGATACTAAGGAGAAAAAATTGGCTATATCCTTTGATGCTGCCTGGGGGGCCGATTATACACCCACTCTGCTCAAGATCTTAGAAGAACATAACATTAAAACAACTTTTTTTCTCACCGGAATTTGGGTAAAGGAATACCCGGAAATGGTCAAAAAAATAGCTGCCGCTGGTCATGAACTAGGCAATCATTCATTAACTCACCCCCACTGCAACGCACTTTCAGAAGAGGAGTTCCTGAAAGAGTTAAAAGAAAATGAGGATCTGATCTACAAGCTGACAAAAAAACGCACCCGCCTTTTCCGCCCGCCCTTTGGTGAGTACAACAACACCAACATTAGGGCCTGCCGCAAAAACGGGTACGAGGTAATTCAATGGAGTGTGGATTCCCTGGATTGGCAGGAACTAGGGGTAGAGGCTGTAGTTGATCGGGTTGTTAAGAATGCCCATCCGGGAGCTATTATACTATTCCACAATAATGCCAAATACACCCCTGAGGCTCTTCCTATTATCCTGAAAGAACTGAAAGCAGAGGGTTATAAAATAGTACCTGTTTCCGAACTGTTGATTAAAGGTGATTACTACATTGAAAAGCACACTGGGGTGCAGAAAAAAGCCTGAGCGGCTAAAATTCTCTGGGTTTGCAGATAATCTCTTTCAGCTTGGTATCAAAGAAGTTGTTGGAGTGGGCCGGTGTGATTACCACTGCAGTATCCGCACCGGTCCCTGAACCGGCTACTGCAATGATCTCTTCGCCATATGGCACTAAACCAGCATCAAGGGCCATTCCCGCGATCTCTACACAAACCTTGACACCCTGTCCCAGCATGCGCAGGGTCGAGGCAATGATTTCAGCAGGGTAGACACCACCAAATTTATTGCGGAGTGCCCGATCAAGCCCTGCCATGAGATGAGTTGTGGTCAATATTTTGACACCCTTTTCGGTCAGTTCCTGTCTGACAGTTGCGGGCATTTCATCCTCACCGGGGGCCATAAATCCCACATGATGGGTGACACAGACAATTTCCAGTCCTTTGTCTAAAAAGTGTTTTACTGTGTTGCCGCTATTAGAAGCCACGACAATGTGCTTGATTTGCAGTTCCTGCGCTTTTTCAATTACCAGCTTAGCGACATTTTCAGTGTTTTCCGGACCTTTTTGCTTCCAGTACATTTAAACCACCTTTCTTTTGATAATATTATGCCTAAACAAAACAATTTTAAAATTAATTTTTCAACGAAAGATTTTAATAATCCTATTAATAACAGAGGATGCATAATAAAGGAGAAGAATTATTTTATTAAGATAAATAGTATTAAATTTTATCAGGAGATGCAATAATGATCAATCGAAGGATATTTAACCTGGCCTGGCCTGCTATCTGTGAAATGATGCTCTATATGCTGCTGGATTTTGTAGATGTTGCCTTTGTAGGGCGTTTGGGAGCACAAGCACTGGCTGCAGTTAGTTTGGGGGCACAGATCTATTTCTCTGTTATTTTTTTGTTTGCTGCTCTGTCTACAGGGGCAACAGCTTTAATCGCCCGGGCTGTGGGCGCAAACAATCTGAAACGTGCCGGGCAGATCGCTGGAAGGACTCTTGTGCTTGCTTTGATCTTGGGTGCTGTTGTCACTCTTTGTTTTCAATTCTTTGCTGATGCTATTATTGGTTTGTTTCATTTTGAGCCAGCTGTTCAGCAGATGGCTAACGCCTATGTCAAGATTACCAGTTCTGTTGCTGCATTTGCCCTGATCCTTTTTGTCTGTAATGGCATTTTCCGGGGTGCTGGGCTGACAAAGATCCCCTTTTATGTTGCTGCTTTGACCAATATAGTGAATATTATTGGAGATTATGTATTAATTTTCGGCAAGTTTGGATTTCCTGCTTTAGGGGCTGAAGGGGCAGCCCTGGCAACTGCTGCTGCCCAGGTATTAGGCTGTTTGGTTATGATTGTTCTTCTGTTTTCCGGTACAACAATGGTGAAGATGGGGCTTACAGATCTGGTTTACCTGGGGGATTTTAATCTGACCAGTGTGATAGTGAAACTGAGTGCCCCGGCAGGTTTAGAGCAGATTCTGATGAGCATGGCGAGCATACTGGCCAGTTTTATGCTCTCCGGACTGGGGACTGTGCCTTTTGCCGCCCATCAGGTTGTAATGACCGCAGAATCACTGTCTTTTATGCCCGGTTATGGTTTTGCAGTGGCAGCTACCACCCTAGTTGGGCAGAGCTTGGGTGCTCAAAAACCAAAACAGGCTTATGAGCATGGTCTGGCAGCTCTCAAGATGGCTTTGCTGATCATGGGTATGACAGGCCTTGTTTTTCTGTTTTTTCCTTCCCTGATCATCAGAATCTTTACCAGTTCAGGGCCTGTATTAGAACTGGGCTCCTTTTGCCTCCGTATCGCAGCATTTGAGCAGCTTCCTCTGGCTGTGGAGATGGTGCTGGCCGGGGCACTGCGTGGGGCAGGGGATACCCGGACCCCGGCATTGATTACCATTCTCTGCAACTGGTTGCTGCGCATACCACTGTTCTATTTAGCCATCTATGTATTTCACTGGGGACTGCCTGCTATCTGGTGCATTACTGTGTTTGACTGGTGCGTGCGGGCGGTTTGTGTAGCAGTGCAGTACCGGCGCGGCCGGTGGCAGCAGATTTCCATCGGATAAACCAATTTTTTTATCCCTGCCACTTGCGACATAAGCTCCGGTTGAACTTGCCCATATACTTTCCGCAGACGAAAGCCAAACGGCTCCTATGACGCCATCCATTTTAGGAATCGGATGCCGGAGGTCTGATGTCAGATTTTGAACGTTGAATTAGGCGTTATTACTATCTCTATCTATATATTCACAATTAGGTAATCAATCTGCCTAGTTGGGGACAGCTACCTTGTACTGCAGTATGAAATCACCTTTGGCTGTCGTGAGTTGCTCTTTCGTCAAGGGCAAGTAACAACCTTCGCAGGTTGCTGCGCTGGCAGGGATAAACAGACTGATCAGACCGATCAGTGGGACATGAGTCAAAAAGGGGACAGCTGACTCACTACTATGACATGTGTGCATGATGACGCGACCCCCGTCCCCTTATCACACTGTCGTTACTGTAGCTGTCGTTACTGTTCTTTCGTCAAGGGTAAGTAACAACCTCTGCAGGTCGCTGCGCTGGCAGGGATAAACACTGCTCAGAGGGAATATCTCGCACAGGGAGACAGTCCCCCTGCGCGTTTTTTGGTTACCGGCAGGAGCTGAATATTTTCCTGAAGTGGAAGCCGTATATGGCGAAGGTGATAGCCTCTGGCAGGAAGCGGGGGTATTTGATTAGGGTTTTCATCAGGAACTTCCAGTAGTGGCGCCGGCCCTTTTCCA
>DULM01000241.1 GCA_012840405.1 Syntrophomonadaceae bacterium
ACCAGAATCCGCCTGCTACTAATCCGAGTAATCCGAGCACCAGCACTTACACAGTTAAACCCGGAGACTCGCTCTGGGCGATCGCTAATAAGTTCAACATGACTGTTGCCCAGCTGCAGCAACTCAATAACATCTCCGGAACACTGATTTACCCGGGTCAGGTGCTCAAAGTTAAAGGTGGGACAACCCAAAACCCGGATCCACCTGCTTCTAAACCCAGTAACCCCAGCACCTACACAGTGAAATCCGGAGACTCGCTCTGGGCGATTGCGAACCGGTACGGGATGACAGTCAATCAGCTCATGAGCCTGAACAACTTAAAGAGTACTATCATCTACCCAGGCCAAGTGCTCAAAGTGAGTGGACAAGCTTCGGGAAGCAACCCGAGCCGTAGCGGCAGCTCCATTGTCCAAACAGCTTCCCGCTATCTGGGTGTCCGCTATGTATATGGAGGCACTTCACCATCGGGATTTGACTGCTCCGGTTTGGTTCAGTACGTATATGCTCAGCACGGGATCAAGCTGCCGCGCGTAGCCTCTGACCAGGCAAATGCGGGGACAAAGATCTCAAGCATGTCTCAACTGCTGCCAGGAGATCTTGTTTGTTTCTCCAACAACAATAACGGTTATATTGACCACATCGGCATCTACATTGGGAACAACCAGATCATCCATGCAAGCAGCAGTGCAGGCAAAGTTGTTATATCTTCTCTGAGCGGCAGTTGGTACCAGACGAGGTTTGTCCGGGGTGTGCGCGTATTATAGCAGTTGGCCGACTTTAATGGAGCAGTGTGGAACAACTTCTTATGAAAAACGTATAAAGATAATGCTTTTTAGGTAAAACACTTATAAGCAAAACGGCTGGGATAGCAGCTTGAAATCCTGGCCGTTCTTTATTTCTTCCATAGAACCAACTTATCCCAGCTATGAGTCACCTAAAGCCACGAAAGGGATGTATTTATTATTACCTGGGCGTTTTTCACTCCACCCGATAAGAAACCCACAATCCCAGAGCAAACAAAGCTACGGCATAAGCTGCTAGAACCAGCAAGGATACCAGAGGAAATCCGGTATTCAACGCTATAGCTCTCAAAGAAACAGCGGAATGAGTAAGGGGCAATATTTGTACAAAATAGGCAATAGCATCGGGATATTTTTCCACTTTGAAAAATGTCCCACACAAAAAGGTCATGGGAAGAATCACAAAGGTCGAAAACCGTGACATGCCTTCGTGAGAATTAACCACCATCGCTGCCACCAATCCTAATGCAGCAAATAAAAAACAGGTCAGAAGCAAAGAAAGAAAGAACCACCCATTAAGATGCAAATTTGCTCCAAAAAAATAGGAAAAGATAATGATGAGCCCCGAAGAAAACAGTCCGCGGAAACAGCCGCTGAAAATGTTCCCCAGCACCAATGAGGAAACACTGATCGGAGCCGCCAGGAATTCCTCAAGTGTTTTATGATAAAGCCTGCTGACATTAAGGGAAACACCTGTGGCATTGTAGCTGGCATTCATGGCGCTTAAGGCAACAATACCGGGTACCACAAAATCAAGGTAGCTTGTACTGCCGAACTGGATATTTCTCCCTAACCCCCAACCAAAAGAGAGCAAGTATAACAGGGGGCTTACCATACTTCCTGCAAAAAAGCTCTTGAATTTCTTACGAAGCAGCACCATTTCCCGCCAAAAAACAGTGTAGGTATCATATACCATCTCAGCCACCCACCTTGCGCCCTGTTAGTTCCACAAAAACATCTTCCAGGTTACTTTCCCTGATCACTACATTTTTTCTCATTGCTGCGACATACTGGAGCGCCTCTCCCCTCTCTTCGAATACATGGTACTCAGTTTCATTATGGTTAGGCACCTCCACAACAACCTTGCCCACTTTCTTCTTTAATTCCTCCGGTGTTCCCAGGGCAATCAGCTTACCCTTGTTCATGATCCCCACCCTGTGGCAGAGCAGTTCCGCTTCTTCGATATAGTGGGTGGTCAAAAGCACCGTAATCCCCTGACCATTGAGCCTTCTTATCAGGTCCCAGATCTTGCGGCGCACTTGGGGGTCCAGGCCCACAGTCGGCTCATCCAAGAAAAGGATATTCGGCTTATGCATCAGGGCACGGGCAATCATGAGCCGCCTTTTCATCCCACCGGAGAATCGACCCACAACTGTATCCGCACGCTCAGTCAAATCGACAAATTCAAGTAGTTTTTCGATCTGGATACGGCGCTCCTGATTTGGGATCTTAAAGAGGCGTCCGTGTAATTCCATGTTTTCCCGTGCTGTCATCTCTACATCGAGGTTTTCTGTTTGTGAAACAACACCGATTTCTTTTTTGACCTCTGTTTTTTTACGGGAAACCTCCTTGCCGTTGATATAGACATTTCCTGCCGTTGGACTTGCCAAGGTGGTAAGGATTCGTATTGTGGTTGTCTTTCCTGCTCCATTTGGCCCCAGCAAGCCGAATATTTCTCCCGCCTTCACATGCAAATCAATATTATCGACAGCTTTAACCTCTTTGTAGTACTTGCAGAGACCTCTTATTTCAATCAAAAGGACACCCCCATTTCCGTATCGGACGGCCCACTGATCTTCATTGTTCATCTTCTTGGCAGAGTTCACCGAACGTTCAGTTCGTCCCTGTATCAAAGCTCTGCATACGACTATTTGTGTTTATGGGTAGCATGTGTATGGGTATGTGTATGGGTATGTGTATGTGTATGACGTGTACCTCCCATGATGTCTTCAAGTTTCTGCTGATCCAGACTAAGGTCCTGGAAGGGTTTGCGGCGCATTCGGTGCATGAGAGCCAGATCTGCTGTAGCACGGATATCCTCTTCGCTGACTTCTTCACGCCCCTGAAGAGCAGCCATGGTTTTTGCTGCCTTGATCATGATCAGATCGGCGCGGTGGCCATCAACTCCCATTTCTACAGCTATCTCTGCGATTAGGTAGAGCATCCTATCAGATACCTGTACCTTAGGCAGTGCTTTTTTGGCTGCTATGATCTGCTGCCGGAGTTTTTCCTGTTCCGGTTCCCAATCTGCGCAAAAACGCGCCGGGTCTTCTTCAAAGGCAATTCTTCTGCGGATCACCTCTACCCGCTGGTCCGGGTCTAGGATCCCCTCGATCTGTACACACAAGCCAAAGCGGTCTAAGAGTTGGGGCCTCAGTTCCCCTTCTTCGGGGTTCATGGTTCCTACAAGCATGAAGTTTGCCGGATGGGTAAAAGAGACCCCCTCTCTCTCCACTGTATTAACGCCCATAGCTGCTGAATCCAATAAAACATCAACTATATGGTCATCCAGCAGGTTGACTTCATCCACATAGAGTATGCCGCGGTTGGCCTCTGCCAGGATTCCGGGCTCAAAGCGCTTTTCCCCTTTTTTGATGGCCTCTTCCAGGTCCAGGGTTCCTACCACACGGTCCTCTGTGGCGGAAACGGGCAGTTCTACAACTCGCATCTTGCGTTTTGTCTTTTCTAATTCTTTACCCATCTGCAGCTGCTCTCTGCAAGAACTGCACATGGTGGTAACATCCTCCGGGTCACAGCCAAAGGGGCAGCCGGCCACTACCTGATTATCAGGCAGTAAGGCTGCCAGGGCGCGCACTGCAGTGGACTTAGCTGTTCCTTTTTCTCCCCGTATTAAAACACCTGCCAGCTTAGGATTAATGGCATTGAGAATCAGGGCGAGTTTCATGCTCTCCTGTCCCACAATTGCTGTGAAGGGGTAAATGTACCTTACGGTCTGTTCTATTATTTGTTCCATAATTACCAATCCTTTCTCTTTTGTTCATTATGCAAAACTCTCGCCAGTCTATTAAGGCAAAGGCATCCCCATCTAATCCCTGAAAAAGTAGGAAAAATCAGCCCCCTAAAAACATGACAAAGGGAGTGCAAGGTTGGGTTTTCACACAGTATGGCCTCTCCTTGTCTCCCCCTGTCACACATCCAGAACGCTGTGTACAGCTTCCACAAGGCGATCAGCCTTGAGATCATCCAGTTTATAGTACTCTGCATCCATTGCTTCGGCCAGCCGTTGGGCCAGGCCGAATGTGAGAAAACCGCTGTTCTCCACATCCACAACCAGGCTTTTGATGCGCTCTTCATCTTTGATTATCTCTGCGGCACGGCTGGCTTCTGCTAATGGCCGCTCCTCACCTATACTTACATTGGCTTTGCCATCGGAGATAATGATCAGCAGCGGCCTGATATCGGGATCTTTAAAGAGATGGGCCTTAGCCACCTCATAGGCTTTGATGAGCCCAGCGGAAAGAGGTGTCCTGCCGCCGGTAGGAAGTTCTTCCAGGAGTTTTTGGGCGCGCTCTACACTGTTGGTAGGGGGAAGGATAAGCTCCGCCTGTTCCCCACGGAAGGCTATCATACCCACTCTGTCCCGCTTTTGGTACGCATCTAAAAGCAGTGACAGGACAGCTCCCTTGGCCTCCACCATCCTCTGCTGGGCTCCCATAGAGCCGCTGGCATCGACAACAAAAAGAAGAAAGTTGTCCACCCTTTTCTCTCGCACCTTTTCCCGCAAATCACCAAGTTCAATGACAACAGCAACCCCATCCCGCTGGCGACGCTTCTGGTAAGGTGCCGCCGCACGGAGTGTTGCATCAAAGGCCAAATCCTGCCTCTCCCAGCGCATAGTGCTCCGCACATAGCGGCCTGATTTGGTGGCTGTCTGGCCCCGGGACCTCCTCCCCGATCCCCTGCGCAGTATGCCCTTGACCTTATAGCTGATCCGGCGTACCGGAAATGGCTCGCCCACCGCAAAAACCACATCAGGTGCACCCTGAGGTGGTGCTTTTTGTGGCGGTGGATCCTTCTCTTCCTGCTGATCATCTTGCATTTCAGGAGGCTGTTGTTGTTCCTGTTCCTGTTCCTGCTCCTGCTCCTGTTCTTCTTCCTCTTCTGCTTCCTCAGGCTGATCAGGCTCTTCAGGTTCCGGGGGTTCCGGTTCCTGTGGCGGCGGGGGTGCCTCACGCATGCGGTGGGGAAGAACATATTCCGCTGCCTCGTGGACATCACTTTCAGTAACTTCTCGCCTTCCGTAAAGGGCAGCTAAGGTGCGGGCACAGGCAGTCATCACCAGATCCGCTCTGTGGCCTGCCACCAGTGCTTCGGTGCAGATCAGGGTAACCAACTCTTCCAATTCCGGTGCCATGGTAACCTCTGGAAGCAGGTGGCGAGCATTGATGATTTGCTGGCGCACTCTTTCTTCTTCCGCAGACCACTTTTCCAGAAATCCCAGGGGGTCCTGGTCAAAAGCCTCCCGGCGCTTGATAATCTCTACCCTCATCTCCGGGTCCGTCTCACCCTCGATCTGGACACAGAGCCCGAAGCGGTCAATCAACTGGGGACGCAGTTCTCCCTCTTCCGGGTTCATGGTTCCCACCAGGATAAACTCTGCCGGGTGGCTGTAGGAGATCCCCTCTCTCTCCACATAGTTGACACCCAATGCTGCAGCATCAAGTAGCAAATCCACCAAGTGGTCATCTAAAAGATTGACCTCATCCACATAGAGGATCCCCCGGTTCGCCCGGGCTAACAGTCCGGGTTCAAAGCGGCGCCCCCCCTCTTTCACTGCATACTCGAAATCCAAACTCCCCACCACACGGTCTTCAGTGGCAGATACCGGAAGATCAACAACCTGTACCCGCCGCCAGACGAGTGGCGGGGTTTCCCCGTTATAAGCAGATCTGCAATTAACACAGTACTTACTAGGCTGAAAGGGGTCACACTGGTAAGGACAGCCTGCTATCACCGGTATTTCAGGCAGCAGAGCAGCCAGAGCACGCACCGCCGTCGACTTGGCAGTGCCTTTCTCTCCCCTGATCAGAACGCCCCCCAGCCGGGGATTGATGGCATTTAACAAAAGGGCTTTTTTCATTTTTTCCTGTCCCAGCAGTGCTGTAAAGGGATAAACAAATCTTTTACTGTATCTTATATTGCTATTATTGCTATGCAAATTTTCACCTCCAAACCAAAACACTACAGCAGCCCGCCTCTGATGGCGCTCAATCTATGAAAAAGGCCATGAAAGACCTAACCAACAAAAACAGGAAAGGAGATTCATGGCCATGATACCCTTACTTTGATACAGGTGGATAAGCCCACTCTCCCTGGAACGGCACATCCAGCCACTTTTCAAAGTATTCTTTAAGAACCTTTTCAGGATCTAAATCCTGGAACTGATCCGGATAGAACCACTTGACCAGATATAGGGCTCCCAGGTAGGTCTTATTGGCACCAAGAAGTTCACTGGAAATAACATATATCTGCTCATTTTTCAGAGCATCTGTTTTACTTAGAACTTTATTGTTTTTTATACTTTCATAATAATCCTTAACCGCTGTATCACCCTTAACTTCATATCCTAGATATCCATCTGTACGATCTATTAAAATTACGGCTTCCGGATTCTGTTCTAAAATCCATTCCGGGTTAACCTCCGGATATTGCTCCAGTTCCCCAGCCACATTATCTAAACCGGCCATCTCTAATCCTTGAGCAGTAGCTGTACCGCTGCCATAAGTACTCCATTTCTCTTGCGCTAAATAACTGGTAGTTATAGTAAATACAGATGCCTTTTCATCCTCTTTTATATCTTTCACTTTATCTAAAATCGCTATTTGCTCACCTTTCCACTTCAAGAAGGCGTCCGCTTGATCTTCTTTACCAAACACCTTGCCCAATGTTTTTAAATCTTTATCATATTCTTCCGGCTTATAAAAGTCCAGAAGCAAAACCTTGACATCTGTAGATTTTAATTTCTCGGCGACCTCCTCACCCGCTCCACTGCTGGCATATGATATTACAAGCTGCGGATCCATTTCGACAATCTTTTCAAAATTGGGCTCGCTCCAAGTTCCAACCACCTCTTTATCCTGCATACCGAGAAAGGGGTCTTTTTGGACTGTATCACTGACCCCAACCACCTTGTCCTGTACACCCAATATGCGCATGGCTTCACACGCATCGCTATTAAGTATGACTACTTTATCTATAGTTTGGGGCAATTCTACACTCCTGCCTAACGAATCAGTAACAGTAACATTCTCGCTGGCCTGTTTTTGACCCTTATCTGAATCGCTCGTCCCACAACCGGTCATCAGCAGCATACAGCTCAGAACACAGATTAAAACAGGTAATAAATACCTTTTTAATCTCATCTTCTATCACACCTTTCTCTTTTAAAAATTTTTTTCTAACTGACTGCCAAAATAAAAAAATGCTCACCTCCTCCTCAAGACCTTGTAGCCGCAGCCACTTTTAGTTCACTAGCCGCGGATTCCTTCTGCGAGTCGCTCGGTTTGACGGTGATCACATAGGGACCCAGTTTTGTATTTATGATCATGGAATCAACACCGTAGACATCCTTGATGTTCTCTGTGGTTAAAACATCCTGTGCCTTCCCAGCAGCAAAAACTACGCCCCCTTTTAGCATTAAGATTTTATCCGCGAAACGGGCTGCTAAATTGAGATCATGAACCACAATTATCACGCATTTTTTCTGCTCCCGTGCAATACTTTGGATCAACTCCATCACTTCCAGCTGATGCCTTACATCAAGGTTGCTTGTAGGTTCATCAAGGAGCAGCACCTCCGGTTCCTGTGCCAGGGCACGGGCTATGAGAACCTTCTGCCTCTCTCCCCCGCTTAATTCGTACAAATAGCGCTCTACAAACTGTTTAAGTCCCATACGCAATAGTATCGAGTTGACAATTTTCAGATCCTTTTTACCGACACCCCAGCTGATGTGTGGTTTGCGGCCCATCAACACCGTTTCCATGACATTGAAAGAAAAAACATCTTTTGCTGTTTGGGGAACGTAACCCAACATGCAGGCGCGCTCTTTGGCAGTAAAACTGGAGAGTTCTTTCCCATCCAGGAAGACGGTGCCCTTCTGCGGCTTAAGGATTCTATTAATACAGCGAATCAAAGTGCTTTTACCCGCTCCGTTTGCCCCGATAACAGCCAGCACCTCACCTGACTTTGCTTCCAGTTCCACATCATGCAATATCTCCCGGCTCCCATAACAAAAACAAACACCATTTACGTTCAGCTCCATATTGACATCGCTCCCTTTTCAGCTCTGCAATTTCGCCTTGATTTCCTGCATCTTGGCACCCCAATCGGCTACTTCCTCATGGGTGAGGATATCGATGGAACCTCCCTGGAAGTCGCCCTTGATCTCACCCATCCTCTCTTCGATCCAACCCTCTATTTCCAGGTAGTACTCTTTCAGTCCATCGATCACTTCAGGGGCCGCATCCCACAGTCCGCGCTGGTGCGCCTCCAGGAGGCGGCGGGCGATCTCCTCCATGGCCCAGGGGTTATGCTCTTCAAAGAATTTGCGGTTCTCTTCATCCAGGATGAAGGTTTTGGTGATGTCATCAAAGATCCAGTCATCGACCTCCTGGGTTGTAGCCTCCCAACCGTAAACCCGGCCCACTCTCTTGGAGATGTCTCCTGCTCCTTTGTAGCCGTGCCTCTTCTGCCCTTCGATCCACTTGGGGTTGAGGAGTTTTGTCCTCACCACTCTCCGCACTTCATCAGCCAATGTCCTTACTTCCACATGTTCCGGCTCTCTGGTGTCTCCGTAGTAAACTCTGACCTCTTTGCCTGAGGCGACTCTTGCCGCGGCTGTCAGGCCGCCATGGGTGCCGAAGTAACAGCAGCAACCGAAAAGGTCGCTTTCATCGGTCACTACTTTGTTATAGGTGATGTCTACGGTACGCAAACTGGACTGGAGTTGTTTGAAGGCTTCCTGGCCATAAACATCTTTGCCATAGGCATAGCCGTTCCAGAAGAGGAAGATGTCTGCTAGGTCCTTTTCTTCTTTCCAGGCTGAGGCGTAAACTGCCAGGTTGACTCCCGAGGAATAGGTGCCTGGTTTGGCGGCAAAGATACGCAATGTGGCATTTCGCCAAGATTCTTTGTCTTCTTTGCCCTCTAGCTGGGCAAGGGTGTGTTTGCGCACATAGTTTTGTTCTTCTGGTTCCTCCAGGGCGGCAACAGTGGCAATGGCTTCATCCAGGAGTTCCACACAATTGCAGAACATGTCCCTTGTGATCCCTGATACTCTGAC
The DNA here is from genome assembly GCA_012840405.1 of Syntrophomonadaceae bacterium. Classification (GTDB taxonomy): domain Bacteria; phylum Bacillota; class DSM-12270; order Thermacetogeniales; family Thermacetogeniaceae; genus DTU068. Next base: position 9,103 of record DULM01000241.1, read on the forward strand.
GGTCAGGTCTACGCGCGGACGCCCCAGTTCCTCCAGGGGGATCACCTCTATTCCGGATACTCTCCCGTTGGGCAGCCATTTGGGCCGTACACCTAACAAATAGAGCATCTGGCCTAAACCCTCTCCATCTGCCCACATGATGTCATTGCACATCCAGTAAAGGGCAATGTTTTCGGGGTATCTGCCTTCCTCTTCAAGGTGTTTTTCCAGTACTTTATCTGCCAGGCGTTTTCCTACCTCCCAGGCTGCCTTTGTGGGTACCCGGTATGGATCCAGGGAGTAGAAGTTGCGCCCTGTGGGCAGGACATCATCTCTGCCCCGGGTAATCAGTCCTGAGGGGCCTGCAGGGATGTATTTGCCTTGGAAACCTGCCAGCAGCGCTTCAATTTCCTTTGATGCTTCAATGCGGGCATCCAGATCGAGCACTCTGGGCAGTACTTCATTGAGCGAAGGCAGAGCCTGGGGGCAGAGGAATTTTTCTCCCAGGATTTTATGGGCTAAAGCGGGTCCTGCTTCTCTGCCTGTAAGGAAGTGTTGGATAAATGCTTTTCCTGCCAGATCTATTTCTTCCAGGAGTGCGCCGTAGGATTTGCCGTGTTTGAGTGAAATCTTGCTCTGGTCGGCTATCAGTTCTGCAAGGTCTAGATCCATCAGTGCGGCGATGCTGCGGCGTAGGGATACATCCTGGCCGGCATCAAAGCGGAGGATAGAGTTAATGAAGGATACTTTGCGCTCTCCCTCTGGCAGTTCTCCGAAGATGTGCATACCGTCCTGGATCTGGGTGTTGCGGATGGTGGAGAGGATCCCGTGGGCGCCTTCAATGATCTCTTCTATGTTGTCATGCCCCCCATCTATAGGGATTTGCTTGTCTAAGTTGGTCTTTTTGATCTCTTCTATGATCAGGTGTTCCAGCATATGGGCTCTGGTGGGGTCTGCCACCTTCGCTTTTTCGTATTCTTCCAGGTAGCGGTCCAGTTCTGCCAGTTCGTCGTAGAGGCCGCCTTCGGTCATTACGGTCTGCATATGATCCACCAGTGTGGCATAGCTTCTTCTTTTGGCAATCACTCCCTCCGGTGGGTTGTCGGCGTTGTAGATGTAGAGGTGTGGCATATCGCCTATTCCCAAATCAGGATAGCAGTCCCGGGATAGTCCAACTCCTTTGCCTGGTAGAAACTCCAGGTTGCCGTGGGTGCCTACATGTATGATCACATCTGCTTTGAAGTCATGCTCGATAAATCGGTAGGTGGCCATGTACTGGTGTGGCGGCGGAATGTCGGGGTCGTGCAGGATCTTGCAGACTTGTCCGTCACATTTAGGTCCTGCACAGCCGCGCTTGGGTTGGACGCAGATCACCGCATTCCCGTACTGTACTCCGGTGACCAGAATTTTCCCACCGTAAACCATTGCTGCCGGTACTCCGTTTAGCTCTTCTCCCGGGGGGTTGCCCCAAGCATCACAGATCCGTTTTTTCACATGGGGGGATAGGGTATCAAACCACTGGCGGTATTCTTCCACTGGGACCAACTTCAAAGCTCCGCCTTTGCTGACGATTTCGTCTGTAGTGGTCCAGCGGAATTCGGAGATGGCTTTGCGGTCCATGATGTTGTCGATCAGTTCTTTGCCATCTGCTGGAACATCTACTGTATAGCCTTCTTTTTGCATCTGCTGCAGGATCCTGGCTACGCTCTCCAGGGTGTCCAGTTTAGCGCCTCCTCCTACAGTGGCTTCTACTGACGCACAGGGGTTGTTATGCAGAATGAAGGCTACTTTGCGCTCTGCCACAGGTTTTTCAGCTAAGCGGATCCAGTTGGCTACCCTGTCCACCAGGTGCTGGCAGCGCTCCGGTAGGGGATCTCTAAATTCCATATCTCCATCTCGACCCACTCCTCCGATGTAGAGGGGCTCGATGACGCCTTCAAACTCGGGCATGGAGATGGACCAGGAGATTTCGCTGCTCAAACCCTGAGGGTCTGCTGCCCATTCTTCAATGGTATGGCGATAGGAAACAACCGGCTGGAAAATGGGAACATTTAATCTCTTTAAGAGATCGACTCCTGATGCGGCTACATCCTCTTTATTAAAATCATCTCCTCTTTTCGATTCGAGGAAGAACGAGATAAGCTTGACCATCGCATTGATGCGGGGCTTCCCCTCCCGGTCAAGGAAGAAATCCTGAACTACCCCTGCGGAACCCCTGGTTCCAAGGTCTGCGTCTTTTAATGAATAACAAAAGGCAGGGATGACATTATAGCCCTTTGCTTCAAAAAGCCTGATTAACAGTTTTTCTACAGCGATATTGTCGTTTACCCAGTAGCCCCGCGAGAATAAAAGACCGATGGTCGGTGCTTTTCTGGGTTTGTACCAAGCAAGGTAATCCTCTACATTATCGAAGTAATGAGGTGCATCAGGGTGGTAGATCCCCTCCCAGGGATGGGCAAAGGGTTCTTTGTAGTCAACCTGTAAACCTATGACTTCTGCGGCCAGGTAGTTCAGCATCTGGACAAAGTTATCTACACCGCCGTACACAACATACGTATGGCATTTGTCTACTATCTCCAGGGGTACAGTGGAGAGCAGCCACAGTCCAGGATCGTGTCCTAAACAGACCACCGGTTTATCCAGTTGTTTAACAGCGTTTTCCAGCTCGTCCCAAATGGCTTCACCAGATGACCTGTACAAAAAGATTAAGTCTGCGCTGGCCAGGTCATCCAACGCAGAGGCCATATCCTCTTTGCCTTCATCCAAATAACGGGCTGAGTAAACACGCAACTCAATCATATCTTTGAGCAGTTCCCCTGCTCTGCGCATTGTTGTGGCATGGCTCTGCCACAGAATAGCGGTGATTTTTATCATAGATTGGGCCTCCTTACCATTAAATTCATTAATTCATTAACACCAATACAGCCAGTCTATTGCTGAAAAAAAGCCATGAAAATCTAACCCCGCCTTCTCAGCGAGAAAGACCTTCATGGCCTATTTACAAAAAACTTTTTTTTAATTAACTTTATGCTATTCCTCTAAACCCAGTTTTCCTTGCCGGTTTTAACCAACATTATTGCAACTTTCATCGATCAAGTTGTTACCACCTACCAAAAAACAAAAAAAGCCACAAAACCTTTCCTTCATGGAAAAGCCTTCATGGCTGTAACTTTCATTATCATATGAAATTATTTAAGATAACTGAAAGTTATTAACTTGCCGACATAGCTTATCGACACTGGCAATACTGGAACAGTATCTTTCATAGATACATTTTTCCATCCAGGAAGCAGTGTGACTATTTTATAACTATTCACTACAAAAACGCAGATTCCTGCTACAAATTGCAGTTTTTTTGACAGGCCGGTTAATATACCTCTTCTGTCACCGTCATTGACCGGCAACATCATGCGAGATTTTCCGCGTCTTCATTATGCCTAAGCAAGTTCTTTACTGACACGCCCAGTTAACTCCACAAAGACATCTTCCAAATTAGTTCTGCGCACCACAGTGTCACAATCCTGACCAGATGCAAAATTTTTGGCTTCCTGCCTTGTTGCAAAAAAATGGCGCTCCACACCAAAATCTTTGAGAAATTCGACACAAAATTCGCCGATATTCTGTTTAAGCTTTTTTGGACTGTCCAGGGCTATTAATTTGCCATAATCTATAATCCCCACCCTGTGACAGAGGCTTTCCGCTTCCTCAATATAGTGAGTGGTTAAAAGCACTGTAACACCTGACCGGTTCATCAACAGAATCAAGTCCCAGATTTTTCTGCGTGTCTGGGGGTCGAGCCCCACAGTAGGTTCGTCTAAAAACAAAATCGAAGGGCCATGAAGCAGCGCCCTGGCAATGATCAGGCGACGGGCCATCCCGCCGGAATAATTCCGGACCCGTTCATCAGCTCTATCCTCGAGACCAACATATGCCAACAGTTCTGCGATTCTGGCATCACGGATTTTTTTAGGCATTTTGTGCAAAAGAGCATGTAGTAAAAGGTTTTCCCTGCCGGTTAATTCCTGCTCAAAATTGTTCTGCTGGGGCACAACCCCAATCCGCCTTTTGACCTCTACTTGCTCATTGACAACTGAATAACCGTCAACAAATAATTCTCCGGCCGTCGGCTTTGTTAAAGTAGTCAGCATCCTGATTGTTGTTGTTTTTCCAGCCCCATTTGGGCCAAGCAACCCAAAGATCTCACCGCTGTTCACAGAAAAGGAAACCCCGTCAACAGCAGTAACAGAGCCATAGCGTTTAACAATATTGCGCACTTCTAGCATTTTATACGATGTATTTCCCATAATGACCTCCATTTCGCCGCTAGCGGTGGCAACACAAATAGTAATGAAAAATGGTGGGCGGTTTCAACTGTTTGGTATTGTAATTCCATTGTTTTTCAAGCATCCATTTTATTTAACTTATATAACCCCACTATAAAAAAGAGTGCAATCCACCCCACAAGCAATAACATTAGCTTTAAGGATAAACCCGTTCCTGCCAAAGTAGAGCGTAAAAGCTGTGCCGCAGGGGTAAGGGGAAAGCACCAAACGAACGGCTGCAGCAATTCGGGCAGGCGTTCAACAGGAATCAATGTGCCGCTGAGATAGGTTACAGGAATTAGTATTAGCTCATTGATCAAAGCCTGGTCATCAAACCTGCGAATAAATAAACCGAGCATAACAGCAAAGCTGGCAAAACAAAAGGCGGTCAACAGCACTGCTCCGAAAAATGCCGTATTCACACGCAAAGGCACGATAAAGCTGATAACAATGATAACTATCAAACCTGAGGCAAGCCCCCGCATCATTCCACCGAGGGTATAACCAAGCCAAATTGATAGATTGCCGGCAGGTGCCAGCCGGTAGGAATCAAAGCTTTTATAATGTATACGTGAATAGTACATGCGTGTCATCACTGAGGTCATTCCGTTGTTAAACAGCGCCAAGGCAACAACGCCAGGAACTAGAAACTCCAGGTAGCTCATTCCACCAGGCATCATCATCTTCATGCGCTGCCCTACTCCCATACCAAATGAAAGCAGAAAGATCAGCGGCGACAACATGTAAATCACAATGTACATCCAGAACTTATTCCGCCAGGTGATAAATTCCTCCCAAACAATAGGCAGCCAGGATGGCAGCAACGCTGTTTTGCTCTGTATACGGTAATCTGCTCTGACAGACATAGCTAATCCTCCCGCCTTTTGTTTAACATATAGTAGGCCAGGATATAGAATGCCCCTAACCAGCCCAGACTCTGTGCAAACCAGGATAAATTACCGCTCCCAGTCAGGGCAAGAGCACGCAAATTGTAGGTAGCAGCGGTCAGAGGCAGGCCCCAACTGACTTGCTCCAAGATACCTGGCAAGTTCTCTACCGGGAAAAAGGTGCCACAGAAAAAGGTCATAGGGAAAACGATCATGTTAGAAAACATCAAGGAATCCTTTTCTCTCCCGGCAATCATAGCTATGGCAACTGCCAGGCAAGCAAAGGTAAGGCAAATCACAAATAACTGCAGGAAAAAGCTGAATGTAAGATGAAAACCCTTTACAAAAATCTGTGATGCCAGAAACACAATCCCTGAGACAAGAAATCCTTTTGTACCGGCACCCATAATATGGCCGATCAGAAGGGATGTGTTGGAGATGGGAGCAAGCAGGTATTCATCAAGCACTCTGTAAAAAACTCTCCTCAGGGTAAACCAGTTCACCAGATCACCGTAGCTGGAGGAGACAGCAGCCATTACCAAAAGGCCGGGCACTAAAAAACCCAGGTAACTGTCTGAGGCATCAGTTCTGTAACCGCCCATGTTCCAAGCGAAAATGGCCAGGAAAATAACGGGTTTGTTAAGGCCCCCTATGATAAAACGCCACCAGCGCCGCCGCCAAACCATTCCCATAGACAGCATAATAGGAACCCAGTCTAGATAAGTCTTCTTTGTAACTGACCAGCTTGCACCTATGGCTGCATTTCCACCCTTTAAGGCAGTCAAATTTTCGATGTCTTCTTTGTTATGAAAAAGCATGTTCTTTGCTGACATACCCTGTCAACTCCGTAAAAGCATCATTCATTTGATTTTGACTATTAAGTTTCTATAATCCAAAGATAGGGTCCCTTTCATCGGTTAAAATCATTAATTCATTGACTCCAATACTGTCAGTCTACTGCTGAAAAAAGGCCATGAAAATCTAACCCCGCCATCTCAGCGAGAAAGACCTTCATGGCCCTATTTACGAAAATATTTTTTCTATACTTGACTTAAATTTATGCTATTTCTCTAAACCCAATTTTCATTGCCGGTTTCAACCAGCATTATTGTATCTTTTATCAATAGGTTTTCCGTTGCAGTTTCACTACACAGATGCCGCATGCAGAATTTTAATGTTCACTATTCTGGCAACGGATAAGCAAACAAAATATCTTCCGGATATTCAATTTGTAGAAAACGTTCAAGGTACTCCTTATACATAAGTTGTGGAGTTCTTCATGGGTTGTCTCCTCAATTTGAAGAACATAATCGATCATTTATTGCTCGGGATATACCCAACAACCTTTAAAGGGAACTCCAAGCCACTTTTCGAAGTATTCCTTAAGTACGTTTTGCGGTTCAACATCTTTCATTAGTTCCGGATAAATCCCCTTCGCTAAAAACATTGCATTAATGTATGGAGTGCTCGCCATACTAGCGTTAACAATAACCTGTTTATTCTTTCCGGCATTTGTCTGAGCAATGGCTTTATTTGAAAGAACTAGATCCCTAACTTTAGATGCAGCGTCATAATTTGCCACTGTATAGCCAAGCTCATCATAAGATGTGATTAATAGAACATCCGGATTTTGTTGCAGGATCCACTCCACGCTTACTGTCGGATAATCTTGCTCCAAGTCTTTGGCGACATTGATGCCTCCGGCCATATTGATCTGCTGATCAGGACCTGTTCCACCGGCCTGTTCGCCTTTGGATGAAGTTTGAAATTCGTTCTTGACCAGTTTATTTGCATAAAGCTGCAAAACCCTTTTCTTTTCTTCCTGTTTTAAGCTCTTTAAACGGTCGGAAAGTTTCTTCTCCTGTTCGGATTTCCACTTAAGAAAATCGGCGGCCCTTTTTTCTTTACCAAATACTTTAGCTAAGCTGTTCATACACTCATCATACTTTTCAATTTGATGGATATCGAGAGCGATAACCTGAATACCAACTGATTCAAGCTTTGCACGAATTTCATCCGACCCCGTCAGCCATTTCCCCTGTGTGATGACGGCGTCCGGTTTAAGCTCTATTATCTTCTCTATATTTGGAGTAGAGGAACTCCCAATACTCTCTATTGATTCAAAACCTAGATATTCGTTCTTTTGGATACTATCAGAAACACCCACTATTGCCTCATCAGGAACCTGTAAAATACGCAATACCTCAGCTGCCGGCGGGTTCAGAACCGCTACCTTACTCAATTTATCCGGCAGTACAATTTCTGCTCCGCTTGAATCAATTATAGTTATCTCATTTTTATCGCTTTCACCGACAGCTTGTTCATCATTCTCACCACACCCTGCTGCTATACACATAAGCAGGATTAACACAATCACAAAGGACAGCCTTCCGACTTTTCTCATCATCAATCCCCTCCTTATTAATCATTCATAGGGTAAGATCTTTCACCATAACTGTTGTTTCTTCTTGAGCAATAGGTAGAGAAAGAACGGAGCACCAATCAAAGATGTGAGAATCCCTACAGGTATCTCTACAGGCGCCAGCACAATCCGTGCCAAAGTATCAGCAAGCAGGAGCAGTACCGCCCCCATCAGAGCTGCACCGGGCAGTAAAAACCTGTTGTCTGGACCGACGAGAAAACGACATACATGCGGCGCCACTAACCCGATGAACCCGATGATTCCCGTAAAAGCGATAGTACTGGATGCCATCAACGTCGCCAGCATCAAAGTCACCAGTCTCAACCGGTTCACATTAACACCTAGACTGATGGCAACTTCTTCACCTGAGCCTAAGGCATTGAGGTCCCAGGCATATCGTTCCAGAAGGATCAAACAGATCAGAACTATAGGAAACAATATAATAACAGTTTGCCAACTGGCTCCCCAGAGACCTCCCATTAACCACACAACCAGGTCTTTTAAGGCTTCGTTATCAGAAAAATACTTGAGAGCGGATACTCCTGCCTGGAAAAGATAGCCCAGTGCAACACCAGCCAGTATGAGAGTTTCAGGAACAGCTCCTTTAATCTTGGCTATGCCATAGATCAATAACATTGAAATTGAACCAAAAACAAATGAATTTACAACAATCAGATACTTTCCAGCTATAATGAACGCGCTCCCCAGAATGCTTGTCCCCAATACAATGGCAATTGCTGCTCCTAAGGATGCCCCTGCCGATAACCCCAGTGTAAAAGGTGATACCAATGGGTTGCGTAAAACCCCCTGCATAACCGCACCTGCCCCTGCCAGACTGAGACCGGTAAGTATCGCCAGGAGAATCCTGGGGAGTCTGAGCTCCATAACAACGGTCTCTGCCAGGTCGCTGACTGTTGCCAGATGCAAGCCGGGTATCATCCTGCTCACGATTACGCGGGCAACATCGGAAACACTGATCCCTGCTACTCCAGTGGCTGTAGCCGCCAGGGCTATCACAACGAGTGAAATAAGCAGTACCCCTAACATTGTTAATTTCCGTGCTGTGGAATGTTGATATATCTCTTCAAGTTCAGCAGTTCCAGCAGCCTCTTCAGTAGTTGCGGAAACACTCAATATCATCTACTCCCCGAAAAAGATTTTTAACTGAAATCAATGGAAGCCAAAAAGTATAATCAGATTATACCCACCCCCTCAAACAACAAAAAAAGCCATGAACCTTTTCCTTCATGGAAAGGCCTTCATGGCTGTAATTCTAATTACCATATGAAATTATGTAAGCTAACTGATAGTTATCAACTACAATTTGCCGATAAAGCTTATCGAAACCGGTGACCCTGGAACAGTACCCTTCACAGATACATTTCTCCATCCAGGAAGCAGTGCGACTATTTAATAACTATTTACTATAAAAACGCAAATTCCTGCTACGAATTGTAGCTTTTTCCCATCATTTCGCGCGGTCAATCTGTCCCTGCGTGACAAGGGGCGTAACGAGGGGAGAGGGTCGTGTCACGCGACCATGATGAGGGAACGGGAGTCGTGTCATCGTAGTTGGTCGTTGGTATTATTCGGATAGCAGACCAGTCCCCCTGATCGGTCAGGGGGACTGCCCACTAATCGGTCGGTAATCATTTTATATCCTGACAGCAGTACCGCTGGCTGTGACCATCAGCATACCATCACGGACGACCTCATAATCTATGTCGATACCGATAACAGCATTAGCTCC
>DULM01000144.1 GCA_012840405.1 Syntrophomonadaceae bacterium
ATTCGGTCTTGCTCCGGGTGGGGTTTACCTGGCCGGCCAGTCACCTGACCGCCGGTGCGCTCTTACCGCACCGTTCCACCCTTACCCAGCGCTGCTGGGCGGTTTACATTTCTGTGGCACTTTCCTTGGGGTTACCCCCACTGGGTGTTACCCAGCACCCTGCCCTATGGAGCCCGGACTTTCCTCACGCACCGCTTTTCAGCTTCTGGTACGCGCGATCACCCAGACTGCTTGCCTCCAACTATTCACTTCTCAAGTTTTATAATTATAACACCATCCTGCTCTGGTTGCAAATCAGAAATTAGATGCATCACTCATGGCAATGGCCTTCTGCACTTCTGCATCCAGTTCTTCAGGTAATCCCATGATCTTCACATTGAGGAAACCACGCACAATCATTGCTGTAGCCTCATCCTCAGTAAGTCCCCGTGCCATCAGGTACTCAATCTCCTCCTGGGCGATCTTACCCACAGCAGCCTCATGGGAGAGTTCCACACCATCCACGCGTGCCTCCAGTTCAGGAACAGCGTAGATCACACCCTTTGGAGAAAGCATCAAGCCGCGGCACTCCAGGTGTCCTTTGGCTCCTTCCCGTTCACCTACCAGACGACCCCGGTTGACGATCCGCCCACCCCTGGTAAGGGACCTGGCGATGATCTCCGCTCTGCTGCCTTCACCCTGCAGTACCACCTGGGAACCAACATCTATATCGGAATTGGGGTAGCCAACAATGATTGAGTGATACCTGGCCACACTGTTTTTCCCCTTTAAATAGGTAGTTGGATACATCTGGACGGTCCTGACCGGTGTCATACTGATGTAGTTAGAAAGGTAAGTGCCCCCCTCCTCAACTACTGATACTGTGCGGGGCCGCACAACAACCTCTTCACCCCAGTTGTGTATCATTGTAAAAGTGAGTTTTGCGTTTTTTTTCACATAAATCTCTGTGATTCCAATATGCATACCCGATCCGATATGACTTGCTGTGGTGCAGCCTGTAATGATGTTCAGGTCTGAACCCTCTTCAGCAATAATGATATTATGGGCGCTCTGAAGCAAGCCCTCTCGACCGATAAACATACAGGCCTGAAGGGGGTAAATCGCCTTAATCCCCGGCAGTGCCCTGATAAAGTAACCCCTGTTTCCCTCCAATGCTGCTTTTGCGGTGTACTTGTCCTTATCAACCTCTACTAAATTCCAATAAAGATCATGGAGCCAATCATATTTTTCCAGGGCCTCTGCAGTACCCATCACATCCAGCCCTTCCTGCAACACGCTGGCATGGATTACCGAATTATCCTGCAGAATAAAAGTACCAGTTCTCTCTTTCTCTGTTGTATCCACCCCAGCAACAAGCATATCTTTTTTCTCTTCTTCTGGGAGTTCCTGGATGTTCTCTAAATAAGGATGCTCCTTTCCCCCTGCCTCAAAATTCGATATATCTATTTCTTCTTCATTGAGAGCATTCTTATTAAGTGCCTTTAATGCCTTTTGGCGCAGTTCCTCCTGCATCTACAATCCCTCCTTATGCCAGACATCTGGTGCAGTCAGCATATCCGTATTTCTGAATACACCCCAGCAACTCCCTGGGGTTTAAACCGGTACAGGACAGTTCACCATGATAGAGAACATGTCCAATATCTGCAGGAACATAATCAAGGATATAACCGGTGTGGGTAATGATCAGCCCTGCTTTTTTCCGGCTTTCTTTTGCTTCTCGCCGCGAACATACCGGTTTGTGGTAGCCATCTTTTTGCAGCAAACGGTTGACTGCATCTCCTATGATGGCAATATTCTCCAGGTCGACTCCAGATTCAGGTTCATCAAGTAAAACTAAATCCGGGTTTTGCACCAGAAGCTGGAGCATTTCTGAGCGCTTGACCTCCCCACCCGAAAAACCGTAGTTCACATCCCGCTCAAGAAATGAAAGCAGGTTGAGAGGCTCTGCCAATTCATTAATATTATTTTCTTCCCTATCAGTTGCTTGGAGCAAATCACCCAGAGATACCCCTCTCAGGACAGGAGGGCGCTGAAAAGAAATCCCTATCCCCAATTTCGCCCTTTCGGTAACCGATAGGGATGTGATATCCTTTCCCTTAAAAAAGATCTTGCCACTTGTTACTTGATATCTATCAAATCCCATGATCGCTCCCAGCAGTGTTGATTTGCCAGAACCATTGGGCCCAAAAAGAACATGGGTTTCCCCTGGTTTAATGTGGAGATTAACTCCCTTTAATATAGTTTTCCCTCCTACTGCAACATAAAGATCCTCTACTCTTAGCATTGCTGCCTCCCTCATTCAAAAAATATACCGAAATTTTCACAACAACTATGTTTTCTTTATTTGCGGCTAAAATCCTTCCTCTATCATAGGAATTCTGGTATAAACACTAAAGAAAACATAAAATTCTCTTTATTATACATGATCAAATAAATTAAATTACACTGGTAGCACCCCGGTAAATTAACCCTCTCATACTATCAACTGTGATGGTTCCGTCATCCCTCAGTATTTTAGTTGCCCCATCAACCCCAACTATTGCAGGGATACCCAGGTTCAAAGCTACAATAGCAGCATGAGAGGTAAGACCTCCTTCCTCTGTAATAACCGCTCCCGCCTTCTGCAATGCAGGGACATAATCCCGATCAGTGCTGACAGCAACCAGAATATCTCCTACCTGAACTTTCTCCAGAGCCTCATCAGGTGTTGTACAAATGCGCACCTTACCGATCACTGCTCGATTGCCAATGCCCTTTCCTCTGGCCAGTACCTCCCCTACAATATGCACTTTGATCAAATTGGTAGTACCGGGAACCCCTGCTGGAACACCGGCAGTGATCACAATCAGATCACCACATTTAATCAATCCTTCATTTAAACTGGCATCAACCGCATTTTTAATCATCTCATCAGTGTTATTTATATCTTCTGTGGGCAGGCTCTGCACCCCCCACACCAAACATAATTTGCGGCGCACCCTTTCATCAGGACACACCGCAATGACCGGTGCCCGAGGACGATACTTAGAAACGGACCTGGCTGTAAATCCTGATTTGGTGGAAGTTATGATTGCGGCTGCCCCCAGATCCTGGGCAATGGTGCAGGAGGCATGGCTGATCGCATCTGTGGTAGTATTGGGTCTCTCTGCTGTTCTTTGCAGAAGTATGTTTGCATAATCCAGTGATTCTTCAGTCCGTTCAGCAATTTTGGACATCATACGGAGCGCTTCTAGAGGGTATTTACCTGCGGCTGTCTCCCCAGACAGCATAACAGCATCTGTCCCATCAAGAATAGCATTAGCCACATCACTGGCCTCAGCCCTGGTGGGGCGCGGGTTACGGATCATTGAATCCAGCATCTGGGTAGCGGTAATCACCGGTTTCCCAGCACGATTGCACTTTTTGATGATGGTTTTCTGGATTAAAGGAACATCCTGTGCTGGTATGACAACCCCCATATCCCCTCTGGCAACCATGATGCCATTGGATACCTTGATGATATCATCAATATTCTTGACCCCTTCCTCATTTTCGATTTTAGAGATAATATGAATATCAGCATCTCGGGATTCCAACAGGCGCCTGATGGCCAGCACATCACTGGAGCGTCTGACAAAAGATGCTGCTATAAAATCGACACCCTGTTCAATACCAAAGTTAATATCATTGATATCTTTTTCAGTTAATGAAGGAAGGTCAAGGGAAACACCCGGAACATTGACATTTTTCTGATTGCCCAGTTTTCCCCCTGTAATCACCTTACAAAGGATTTCCGTTTCTGTTGTGGAGATAACCTCCAGTTGCAGCATTCCATCAGCTATCATAATGGTGTTACCTGCTGCCACAATTTGCGGCAGTGTGCGATTGGTGATGGAAAACCGTTTCTCATCACCTAAAATATCTTCTGTGGTGATGACAACCTGGCTACCTTCCTTTAAAGTTACCTGATCTCCTTTGACATAGCCTGTACGGATCTCCGGCCCTTTGGTATCAAGCATCAAGGCAATACTTTTTCCCGTTTCTTCCATAGCCTGGCGCAGTCTAATAATACGTGCCTCATGTTCTTCATGAGTACCGTGTGAAAAATTTAAGCGCGCCACATCCATACCCGCTTCTATCATCTTCTTCATCATCTCTAGCGAATCGCTGGCAGGACCAATGGTGCAAACAATCTTGGTTTTTCTCACTGTCAAACCCCTCCATTCTAAATGGCAAGAACAGCAGCCAATTCCCAGATGCTGCGGTCCAATACCTTTTCTCGACTCAAAACATCTTCCAAATCCAAAGCCAACAATTCCCCTGCAGCAATCCCTACCATCTTTCTATTTGCTCCCTGTAATAAAAGCTCAACAGCTTTCGCCCCCATGCGGCTGGCCAGCATTCGATCCAATGCAGTAGGAGTACCACCACGCTGTAGATGGCCTAGGATAGTGATACGGGTCTCCAGACCTGTCCTTTTTCTAATTTCATCCCCAACCTCTATAGCACTGGCTGCACCCTCAGCAACAATGATAATACTATGGAGTTTACCGCGGTTGATGCCTCTCTCTAACTTGAAGATCACCTCATTCATATCCAGATCTATCTCCGGAAGCAGAATGGATTCTGCCCCACCGGCAAGACCAGCATAAAGGGCAATCTGACCAGTTTTTCGCCCCATCACTTCAATAATAAAAACCCGCTCATGTGAAGTAGCAGTGTCCCGGATCTTATTGATGGCATCTACCACATTGTTTACTGCAGTATCAAAACCGATGGATAGTTCAGTACCTGCCAGATCATTGTCAATCGTTGCTGGTATCCCCACTACCGGCATTCCGCATTTAGCCAGAGCGATAGCACCACGCATTGAACCCTCCCCACCGATCACAACTAATGCATCAATCCCTTCCTCCTGCAGATTTTTGATAGCCTTCCGTTGGCCCTCCTCAGTTTTGAATTCCTCACATCTAGCTGTGTGTAGAATGGTGCCTCCCCGATGAATAATATCAGCCACCGACCCCAGCGAAAACTGGACAAATTCCTTTTTCAAAAGCCCCAAATACCCTCTTTTGATCCCTATAACCTGCAAACCTTGAAAGATGCTCATCCGGACCACTGCTCTGATAGCTGCATTCATTCCGGGTGCATCACCGCCACTGGTAAGCACACCGATACGATTCACCTCATACATAACACCAACACCTTTTCCAACTCATATAACTATTTTTCCCTTGTTCCTTTCCCCTATGCCAGTACTGATCAGATAACAGCAACCAGGCTCAATAGCAAAAAACCTGCAGTGATAGCTGCAGGTGATAATAAAGTAATAAGGCTGGATAAAAACATTATCAAAATGTAATATTGCTCGCTAAGATTTCATGGGCTTCTTCAGCTTCCGACTCAGGCACAAGGATTTCTACAGAGCTCCCATTTCCATTTTGTGATATACCAGCAGGACGAAGTGTAGCCAACACACCCTCACCCATCAGCATATTCATCACCGATTCTGCTCGCTCCCGGTTTGACGCAATATAAATCACTGTCCACATTGATTTTGGTCCCCCCTCCAAAATCTTCGCAGATCGATCTTAATTCAGCCTACGCCACTAAATTCTTTCTTTATCTATCTTTCTTTATCTATATCTATAATACTATTCTGACGCAGTGTCGATAACACCATGCCTGGTATAGATCTCAGCTTTACCCCGTACCTTGATGGCAGAGGTATTCTCAGTAAACTGTGCGATCATCACTTCACCTTTATCCAATTTTTCAGTATGATGAAATCTGGTATCCTTCCCGCGAGTAAGTCCAATAATGGTCACACCATTTTCTAATGCTTTGATTGCTATATACTCCGCCTGCACAACACTGCTGCAATCATCCATCAGCAAACCCCCTTTCTCTATACAACTAGAAATCAGGCTGTCTCTTGATGATCAATTCCGGCCAAATAAGCTGAGTCTTTGCTCAGATAATAGCAGGATCCAGGGCCGCACAGTTCTTCAATCAAGTAAATTAATTTCTGATCTTTATCTACTCCAAAGGATGATCCGGCCCGTACCAAAGCCCGGTCTTCAACAAAATACAGCAAGACCGGGTTGATCCCCTGATGCTGAGCCAAAAGGACCCTCAGTTTCTCCAGTATTTCTGGAGTAACCGCATAGGAATTAATCCTAATATATAGATAGTGTTCAGGGTTGACAGGTACAGTTTCCAAGGGTTTTACCCCCTCACCGAAGATGCGGTATGATTCATCCTGTATGCTTAAACGCCCCTCTACCAGCACCAAGGCATCCTCTCTCAGGTATGAGCTTTCATCAATGTTCTTTGGGAAATAGATAACATCCACACTGCCCCTTTTATCTTCTACAGTAAAATAGATCACACTGTTCCCCTTTTTAGTTGTGCTGCGTTTTAATGAGGTGATCATGCCACCTATTTTGATATGCTCCCCATCCCGGTAGCGTCCCAATTCTCCGATACCAGTACTTGTTTTTCGGGAGAGAATACGCTCATATCCCTCCAGAGGATGACCGCTTACATAAAAACCCAACATCTCTTTTTCCCGTGCTAACAGTTCCCTTTTGGGATACTCAGGTACCTGGGGAAGAGTATGCTGCTTATGCTCTCTTACCGGTTCATCCAGCATATCCAGCAATGATATCTGGCCGGTTAGCTGTAGGTCCCTGTCCCTCCTGACTGCCTGTGCATTTTCTATACATTCATCCACGATCGCCATCAGCTGTGACCTGTAGGCCCCCAGTGAATCAAAGGCCCCACACAGGATCAGGCTTTCTATTACCCGTTTATTCACCTGATGCAGATCCACCCGCTGGCAAAAATCATCTAAGGATAGAAAAATTCCTCCCTGCCTGCGGGCTTCAATAATTGCCTGGACAGCCCCTTCACCTACATTTTTAACAGCAGCCAATCCAAACCTGATACTGCCCCCTGTAACTGTAAAGTTCTCCAGGGACTCATTAACATCAGGGGGTAAAATATCAATTTTTAACCTGCGGCATTCCTGGATATAATAAGAAACTTTGTCCGAATTGTTTCTGAAACTAGTCAGCATGGCCGCCATAAATTCTACAGGATAATGAGCCTTTAAATAAGCTGTCTGATAAGCAATCAGTGCATAGGCAGCAGAATGGCTTTTATTAAAACCGTAACCGGCGAAGTGCTCCATCAGATCGAAAATCTCCCCAGCCACACGCGGGCTTACTTTGTTTTTTTGAGCGCCCTCAATAAAACTTTGTCTCATTGACGCAAGAACTTCCGGTTTCTTTTTACCCATAGCCCTGCGCATATTATCCGCCTCAGCCATAGAGAATCCAGCCAACTCACAGGAGATCTGCATGACCTGTTCTTGATAAAGAATTACCCCATAAGTTTCTTTCAGTATCGGTTCTAAGGTGGGATAGAGATACTCTACTTTAGTCTGACCATTTTTCCTGCTGATGAAATCATCAACCATTCCACTCCCTAGTGGGCCGGGCCGGTAAAGAGCAACCAAAGCGATTAAATCCTCAAAACGCTGGGGTTTCATATTTTTTAACAGGTGACGCATCCCTGTGCTCTCTAACTGGAAGACACCTGTAGTTTCCCCGGACCCCAATAGTTCATATGTTTTTTGGTCATCTAAAGGAAAATCGTCAGGGTCAAGCTTGATCTGTCTCCCTGATTCGATAATCTTCAGTGTATCTCCGATCACAGTCAGGGTACGAAGCCCCAAAAAGTCCATCTTTAAAAGTCCGATCTCCTCAACGGTCTCCTTGGGGAACTGAGTGATTACTGCATCACCATTTCTCTGGAGAGGCAAAAAGTTTACCAGCGGTTCCCCAGCGATCACAATACCTGCGGCATGAGTTGATGCATGGCGTGGCATTCCTTCGATAGCACGGGCAAGATCTATGAGTTGCTTGACCTCTGGATCACTGTCATAAAGCTGTTTCAGTTCCGGGGTCTGGAGTGCTTTATCAAGGGTGACTCCCAGTTCTTCAGGAACCAGTTTGGCGATCCTGTCCACCTCTGACAGAGGCAGGTTTAAAACCCTCCCCACATCACGGATAGCCGCCCGGGCCATCATTGTACCAAAGGTAATGATCTGAGCCACATGATCCTTTCCATATTTAGAAACCACATAATCGATTACTTCTTCCCGTCGCTCATAACAAAAATCGATATCTATATCAGGCATGGTAATACGATCAGGATTGAGAAACCGTTCAAAAAGGAGGCCGTATTCCAGTGGATTGATATTGGTGATCCCCAATACATAAGCTACCAGCGATCCCGCCGCAGAACCACGGCCTGGCCCTACCAAAATCCCTTTCCTGCGTGCCCAGTTAACAAAGTCTTGAACAATCAGGAAATAGCCGGAAAAACCCATCTGCTGAATCACACGCAGTTCATGATTCAACCGCTCCCGGGCTTCCTGGGGAACATTACCTGAAAAGCGTTGAACGATTCCTTCCTCACAAAGTTTGCGCAAATAAGAATCCAGGTCAAAGCCCTCAGGAACCTGATACTGAGGCAAGTGCATCTGGCTGAAATCAAACTCCAGCTGGCAGCGTTCAGCAATTTCCCTGGTTATCCTCAAAGCATCTAGATCATTGGGGAAAAGGGAAGCCATTTCCGAGGCGGATTTTAGATAGTACTCCTGCCCATCAAAACGCAAACGGTTTTCATCCTGTATGGTTTTCCCGGTCTGGATACAGAGCAGAACATCGTGTATCTGTGCATCTTTTCTCTGAATGTAATGGGAGTCATTGGTAACAACCAGGGGGATCCCTGTTTCAGCTGAAAGTTTACGGAGTGCTTCATTTACCAACTGCTGCTCAGGCAGATGGTGATCCATCATTTCCAGGAAAAAATTATCTTTACCAAAGATTTCCCGATACTCCATGGCGGTTTGGCGAGCTTTATCATAGTCCTTGTCGAGGATTAATCTGGGGATTTCTCCTGCTAAACAGGCGCTTAAGCCGATCACACCTTTGCTGTGCTCAGCCAGCAGTTCCTTATCTGCTCTGGGTTTATAATAGAACCCTTCAAGATAGGCATTGGACACAATTTTAAGCAAATTTTTATATCCAAGCTCATTTTCGGCAAGAAGCACCAGATGATGTGGTGAATCATCTATATGTGCCTCTTTATCAAAACGGCTGCGGGGTGCCATATAGACCTCACAACCGATAACCGGGTGAATACCCGCCTTTTTAGCCAGTTTATAAAAATCTACAACCCCGTACATCACACCATGATCAGTAAGTGCAAGGGAAGGCATCTCCAGTTCAACCGCTTTCTGTACCAGGTCTTTAATACGGGATGCCCCATCCAACAGGCTGTATTCACTATGTACATGAAGGTGAACAAAATCTGAAGTCATATCTTATTTCTCCATTCATAAATCTCAATATATGGCAAGTAGAACAATTCCCCCGGTATCTTTCATCATTCCGGTGGGAGTTATAAAAGCCACCAGTCTTTGCCAGTAGTCTAACACAAGCCTCATTTGTAAACAAGTTCCCCTGCCAGCAGTGAAAAAAACCCCTCGCAAACCAAGGGGTATTTATTACTGTGAGTGGTAGGTTTTTTAAGGGAATGTATTAGGGAGTATTGATGTTTTGGGTGATTTGGTCGGGATGACTGGATTTGAACCAGCGACCTCACGGTCCCGAACCGTGCGCTCTAGCCAAACTGAGCTACATCCCGAACTTTCCGCTAATCATTTTACTTCTTTTTCTTTCGACAGTCAAGCACTATAGATCACTTCCCAACTTGAGTCCCTTTGCTATTACCCCTTTTTACCTGTAAAAAATCATAGATTCCTCTTTCAACATGATAAAGCACTGTAAATTTTTCTCTCCTCCAGAAAAGCTCTATTTTTCGATGTTTTTTGTAATACACTTCGACCAGAACAGACACTTTATTATTAATGCCTCCTGTATAATGGTATTCGGAGGTGTTATTATTGGCTGAAATGGGAGATAATGGATTTTATTATGACGGACACCGGCTTATTTATGTTACATACAGTTTCGAAGATTATCAAACTATCTGGGGTGGCAGCCTGAGTGATTATAAAGATTTCCTGTTAGCTCGACAGCGTAAGTTCCAACAGTTACAGGAAGAACATTTTGGTGCCTGGATTGTCTTGGTCCCCTTTGACCAGGAAGATTTTTCTAACTGGGTGGAGGAAAACCCTTTACATAAACAGTGCAGCAACCAACATGCCCGTTGGGCATTAAAGGTTGCTAGCGATCCTTCACATTTAGTAAAGATTCGCAACCGGCACCCGCTTCAGAACTACATTTTGAAAGATGAATCTCTCAAAGCAGTTCTTTTCGCTTGGTTCCTGCCTGTAATCACTCCCAATAGCTCTTCAATGCGCAAACTGAAAGAGCCTATTCCACAGCAACTGGTCAACCAGATCAGAGAAGAACTGATCACAGGATTACTGGCACCACTTCCCCAGTTTCAGCGCTACTCAACTACCCGGGGCACTGGTGTAGCCATCCTTCCAGGGGACAGGTTTGTTCATCCGGACACCATCGACAAGATCAGGGAACATACCATAGAATCACTGCTGCAAACATGGGATAGCTGTTCACCACACTATTTCAGCATTTCCAAACAGTACAGCTTTCCTACCTGTCCTCACTGGCATTTTCCACGGGTAGCAGTGCTCTGTTTCCCTTTGGTGGTATTGGGAAGCTCCTTTGATTGTGAAACCGTCACAATACGGATCAGCAGAGCTGATAGCAAAGATTTGCCCCTTCACACTTGGAAAAGCTATTTTCAATTCCTCAATGTGCAATTATACCCCGGAAGGGGAACCGATTTTGCCGCAGCCGGTTTTACAAAACACATCCACAACGAAATCCAGAGAGAACTGGCCTCTAAAGCAGAACTCCTTGAGTCTAAACACACTGCCTATCTGTGGCGTGTCAAATAACAGTTCCTCAAAAAGTGCCTTATTTCGGCAGTTTGAAATCGCCAGGATTGAAACAAAAAACCCGGCCTGTCGACCGGGTTTATATGATCCCTTTACATCCAGCGCATCAGTGCCACCAGCAGCACTACAGCACCTAGTAAAAAGCGGTACCAGACAAAGGGAAGAAAGTTTTTCTTTTGCACATACTTTAATAAAAAGCCAATACTTGCTGCTCCAGACAGTGCAGAAACCAGCATTCCAATCAAAAATGGAGCATCAACCATCCCGGGGTTTGCAAGTATGTCAGGCACTTTGATCAAACCCGCCCCGAAAATGACCGGTGCTGACAGCAAAAAAGAAAAACGTGCTGCACCCTCCCGGGTAAGCCCGAAAAGAAGACCAGTGGTCATTGTGATCCCTGATCGAGAAACACCAGGGATAATAGCCAGGGCCTGGGAAATACCGATCATCAGACTTTGCCCCAGGGAAATATTATTTATATCAGTAAGTTTTTTTCCCTTTCGATCCGCCCAATAAAGTATTACACCTAGTACAATCAGCATAACCGCAATCAATATCGGATTGCGGAAAACCGTTTCCGCCTTTTCCTCCAAAAGAAGGCCCATGATAGCTCCTGGAATGGTTGCCAGTACCAGATACCAGAAAAGACGGCCTTCAACCGTTTTCGTACCCTGAAAAGCTCCCATAATCAATTTGACCCAGTCTCTCCAGAAGTAAGCAATAACAGCTATCAGTGTTCCGATATGCAAAGCAATATCAAAGGTCAGCCCCGGATCGTGCCACTTGAAAAGCCAGGGAACTAAGACCAAGTGTGCTGAACTGGAGATGGGTAAAAACTCCCCTAAGCCCTGTACTATACCCATCACCACTGCCTGCCAAATTGTCACAAAAACTACCTCCTGTCATCTAATTGAATAATATATTTCTTATTGTAACTGCTAACGAATACGCCTCACACTGCTTTTTCCCTGGTGCATTTCCATCAGATATGCAATATCTGCAGAATCGGCCAGATGCTGGTTGTGGGAAACCATAATTACCTGCCGCCCCAGTGATTGACTGAAACCCTTGAGAAATTGCGCTAACTGTGGGGCATATTCTTCTGAAACATGCTTCCCGGGTTCATCCAGGACTGCAGGTCCACCCACTGGGGTTGGGAAGGCATGGAGCAAAGCAAGCCGTAGAGCGAGAGAGATGACATCCACAACCCCTCCCCCTCGGGCTTCCTGAGGAGCAGTCTCTACCCGGTAGTCACCATAGTTGGAACAGACATAAAAGTCTGCCTCCGGTCGATCACGCTTCTCTTCTATTACTACCTTGAATTCCATATCAGCACCAAAGACAAACTGCAGTGCCTGAGTAACCATCAGCTCCACCTGGCGGCGGCCCTGCTCCCGGGCATGTTTTGCCGCCTCAAGCAGCAGGAGACGCACCTGTTCCAGACATTCCTCATCCTGATGGATCTTTTCCAGCTTCTGTTTCAGAGAGGCTTCTTTTTCCAAAAGCTTGGCTTGCTCTCCCCGCTGTCTGTGGTATATCTCTTTCAGTTGTTCAAAATTCTTTTTCAAAAGACCGATGCCGCCGCTCACCGGGAACGCTCCTTTTCCAGCAGATCCCATGGAATCAGCTTCTTTGCTTCCTCCAGCAACTGATCCATCTCCTGCTTTAAGCTAGCTATTTTGTCCCCCAATTCCTCTGGTTTGACCCCATACTCAGCAGCCTTCTGGTAGAGCTTTTCCCTTTGCTGCTCCAGCAGTTCCTTCTGACTTAGAGCTCGCTCCCTCAAGTCACGGGATCTGCGCAGAGCCTCTTTCAGGTGATTGATCTGCTTTTCATACAGGGCTTGTTCTTTAGATTCTGCCATGTCTTCCCCCCCTTATCTATATTCATCCAGGACTCTCTCCACAGCTTCCTGATCCAGTTCTCCATAACAAACTGGACATCTTCCAATCTTCAGCAATAAACCCCTGAATCTTACCAAATACTGGTTAATATCTTGTTGATAGCGCTCTGCTGCCAGACAGGCCCCCTGGTAGGCCTTTTCTAATTCTTGCAACTCCTGTCGAATCTCCTGATAAACTGCTAACCTGCGCCCGTTATTCTCCATTTTTTCGAGATTATTTTCTACCTTTTCCAATTCTTTTGTTCGCTCTGTAATAAACACAATTTTCTTTATATAACGGTCAATATTTTCTAGTTCTCCCTGTACCTGGCCGAGTTCCTTCCACTCGTTAAAGTACGGATCAACCTTCTGGAGATGAGCATCAATCACTGGCACCTGTGCGGTTTCATCAATTACCTGTAAACAGCGTTCAAACTGCTGGTTGACTTGCTTTATCTCCATCTCCAGGGTAGTAAGAGATCTGTACCCATCAAAAATATTTTTCAGTTCCTGGTATTTCGCCTCAGTTTCATCAAGACCAATAATGGCAGCCAAGACCTTCTGTTTTTTTGCTAATTCAGCCTTATTCTCCTCCCATTCACTTTTGAGTGAGGTAAGTTCTTCAATCATCTGAGAAATATTTTCTATGCGCTGAAGTAAAAGCTCAATCTGTTCGATTCTCTTCTCCAGCTCTGGAAGGTGGTCATATGCTGTCAAGGCTTCTGTGATCTGCTCCAGTTCCTCCTGGCACCGTTTCTCCTGCTCTGACAGGCGCCTTAGATCAGTGTTCACGGAACGCTGGGCCAAATCGATAATATGGACTCCCCCTAGCTGTCCGATCACCTTGGCTCTGACTGACCCATTCTCAGCCAGCAAAAACGGTCCTTCCAATTGGGTGCCGAAATTCAATTCCACCTTGTTGTTTTCATCAATAAAAATCTTCCTGACACCGGAAGCCTGGATGATTTCAGCGGGGATCTCATTGCCAAACCCCTCAAAAACCAGTTCTTCCTTACCAGGTTTTCGTAATAGGTACTGGTTTTTCCCTGCTGTGCTCCGGAGGCGAGTGATCAGTGTTCCATCATTCAGTTCGATAGTTACCTTACAGACCCTGGCCCCGGCTCTGATAAAACTGCTCCCCCGGGGCTCATTATAGAGAACCCACCGCAGTGCTCTCACCACAGCGGATTTGCCGTAATCTGAAGGACCGACAATAACATTCAGCCCGGGCCCGAATTCTATTTCAGTGTGTTCATGGGACTGAAAGTTGTCGATAATAATTTTCTTGATGTTGGTCATCACTGATCATCCCCAAGGGCAAGAGACTCCTCTGCGCGAGCAATTCTGCGCACTGCCTCCTCTATTACCATAGCTGGCAGTTTTTCTGCCTTGGCGATCTCTTCCAGCAGAACCCGTACATCTGTTCGCTGGTAATTCCCCGCTGCCTTTACCTCTGCCATATACCCTGCCAACTTCTGTTCCCGGAAAGCGGCCTCCTCTAGACGGGACCTGTCCAGGACATCCTCACCCGGTGCAGCGCTTTTAAGCTTGATCTTTTCAACAACAGGCTGGGATCCGGAGAGGTCGATAATAACTACCTGCACAGGCCTTTTCATTTCCTGCTGGTGGTTAGAGAGACGGACCAATGCCCCAGGATTGATAAAATACTTTCCATCTATCACTGTATCAGGGAACCCAAGGTGGTTATGTCCGGCCAAAGTAAAATCCGCCTCTGTATCAGAGATCTGCTCAATCAAAGTGTAAAAAGCACCTGGGAAAAGAGCCCGCTGCAGCAGCATGCCATGCACCATATGGATAGCATAATCACAGTCTTTTTTCTTTACCACATAATCCAGTCTGCGGTCCCGGCGGTCCATCTCATAGTGATAACCCTGCCCGGTCAACTGCACCCGTAAACCTTTTTTCTCCAAATAAACAGCTTCCCTTCCCACCAGATGCACAATACCCAGTCTAGCAGCAAACCCCAGCATTGTGCGGGGTAGGGTCTCAATATTGTGCCCAAAGAGGTCATGATTGCCTGGTATAGTATATACCGGAACATTAAACTGCTGGTAGAGCTGAAGATAATCAGCGCAAACACTCAGTGCAGGGGCGGGAACATCAAAAAAATCCCCCCCATGGAGCACATAGTCCACTTCCTGTTCTTTGGCGATCTTCACAACCTCATTCAGCTTGGTGAGCAGTGTCTGAGGAAAGTTATCCTTCCTGTTTTCAGGGCTTGTGCCCCTCTTATGGTCATCTGTGAAATAAAGCAGGCGCATCCTTAACATCTCCCATAGTCTTAACCGTGTTATATGGGGTAGCTGAAACCTTATTATTCATTAACCGCTTGATAGGTGGGGCCAAAGGGCCCTTCGATCTTCTCTAATTTACCCTCTGCAGCCAGTGCTTCCAATAATGCCTGTACTTCATCCACAGTAACTGTCCGATCAAGGGCATTCTCTAACTCTGAAAGAATAAGGGTAATCTGTCCAAAGTGCAAGGGAAGATAATTGGAAATTACCCTAAACAATTCTGCATCAGTTCCACCAAAATCTCTGTCCAGTTCAGCAAAGGGATTTAATGAGCGGGGAGCCTGAGTTCTTGCACAGCGGATGCGGACAGATACGGTTCTTCCCACTATTGCTGAGGACACAAAGGCAGTACCTGAGGGCAAGTAAGGAAGCCTACCAGCCTCCTCTCCGGAAATGTCGGTTTCTTCTCTGATCACATCGATATCACTTGCTCTTACTGTACGGAAAATGATCTTGGTGTTCAGCTGAGCTGTGATGGTTTCATCCAGCAGAGCTGGCCGTTGGGTAGCCAGAATAAGAAACACCCCGTATTTTCTCCCCTCCTGGGCTACCTCCCGGAAAATACTCCGGGCTGGGGAAACAAATTCGATCCCTTTGCGGGCAAAGTTATGAGCCTCATCGGTCACAATAACAAAAGGAGGAAATTTATCAGCAGGGGGTTCCCCCCTCTGCAGAGCATCGATATAATCCCGGCGCATCCCATACAGTTTTCTGATCAAATAGGCGCTGAAAACAGTTAACAGCCAGATAGGCCCGCGGATCACCGTCAGCCGCCTCCGCAGAAGAGCATTTAGGATGGCAGAAATATCCTTCTGGAAAATCCCCTCCCTGTTCAAACGGTGCAGTCGCCAACTGATACCCCTCAAACTGCTAGGGTGGCCTGCCTGCCGGGCTATGTTGTCGATCTTCTTCTCAAAAGGGGAGTTTTCTCCGTAGTTCTTACGTATTTCCGCTCTGGTTTCCTCCTCTTTTTCCGCCAGCCTGATGCAGTAATCGAGTTTTTGGGCAAATGATATAAATGAGTCCTTTGGTTGGTGGATAGCCTTCAGGGCATTATCCATCCCTTCTGTAAAATTACCCCCGGCAGCCCTTAGGAGAGAGGCAAGATCATCGCTGGTCAGGTCCTCAAAATTGACACCTGTCTCCCGGCCCACTGTCAAAATTTCCGTATTGCTGGCATATTTTTTAGCTATCCCCTCATCCATACCTTCAAAAGGGGTGTTAAAACTCATTTCATAATGGGGATCAAAGATCAGGGTGGGAATTCTTTTATCCATCAGTTCCTCCAAGATCACCCTCATCCCGAAGGACTTGCCTGAACCGGACCCCCCGAAAATCCCGATATGGGGGTATTCCTGCATAGCCTTGTGGTCAAAGACAAAGGGCACACCCTTCTGGGGGAGTATGCCTTCCCCTTTTTTATAGAGAGGAGCGAGATTTTTCAATTGATCAGGCAGGGTCCCCTGCATATCCTCTGTTCCCAAGATCACACCCAGCACTAAACCACTGTCCGGTTCACAAGGGAGCAGTAGGTCAGCCACCTCAGCAAAGGAGGGAAGATGGACAGCAGCACCAACAGCCACAGGGTACGGAATATCAGTCAGGATCCTTACCTTGGCTAGGTGAATGGTTTCCTCACCTAGGCGAAAACCCACCTGTTCCAATCCATTCCAAACAGCTGGATCGATTAGAGGGCTCTGTTCCATGGTTAGAGGAAGAAATCTATTGAAAGATTTGGTCTCCACCACTTCTCCCCTAAGGTTTAATTCAGGGTCATCGATGACCAGGATCTCCCCGATCCTGAACTTGCGCTCCCTTGATGCTATATAAACAAACTGCTGGGTAGTCACACCAACAACCTGCATGAAATCTCCTCCCCTTCACAACTAAAGCTCTCTGTTTGCCCTGAGGGGTCTTAAAAACATCTCAACCATAGCCGGATCTAAACAGGCAGCGATCATAGCCTCTACCTGTTCCCTGCTCAGTCGCACCTCAGCATCTACCACATCAAGCCAAAGAGGGATACCCCTTCCGTGGGCTGGGGTTATACTGTATAAAAAGTTGAGAGCCGGCACAAGCTCTCTCTCCTGCTCCATCAAATAGTCAACAGCCACCACCTGAGGGTGTCCGGCAAAACGGACGTAGAGGCGCCCCTTTTCTCCCCTGGTCCTCTCCCGCAGTTGGTACACTTCCCCGGGCTGCAGCACCCCGAACAAAATCTCCCGGTCACCCATCACACCATGACAAAGGGGATCCCCATCAAAACCAAGGATTTTCATCAGTGAACAACTGGCGATCTCCTCTGTCACCCCCAGCAATATAACATCCTCTCTGAGGGCTGCAGCTTTCAGTTCACTCCAAATATCTGGAGCATGCTCTTTCAACCGGTCAAAACCGCCATCCAGGAGCAAAAGACGGGGCTTTAAGGACACTGCCTGCAAGGCCACCTTTGTTTCAATTTGAGCTAATATCCCCCAGCGCAGGTGAGCCATTACCTCCTCCGGGCTTTTACCTCCTGTCAGGTATTTATCTATGATCTGCTGGTATCTGGGTAGGAGAGGTGAAAAGATCTCCTGCTCCCAGATCCTTTTATGATCACCGCCAGCACTGCTTGCATAAGCAAGGGCACGCAAAAAAGTTAGCAGGTAAGGATAACTAGCCCCATAAGTAACCAGTGACCCATCAACCCCTACCAGTGGTCTTCCCTGAAAAAAAGAAGAGATCTCCCTAACGGAAAGTCGACTCAGGGGGGTGAATACCCCTTTCTGCTCTGCCCGCCGTCTTCTCTCTCTGTTGCTTCCTCCCACTTTTGAGCGCTTTTCTAAATAAGTGTTCAAGCCTTTGAGTTCATCAAGCAGTTTGTCCTCAGGGAGCAAACAGTTCACCCCTATCCAGGATCGATCAATCCATTAGAGATCCAATAGTGCTTAAATTCTCCTTTAATAAAAAAAAACCTCCCCACTACAGAAAATTGACTGGCCTCACAGACCATTAAAATGTCAGATTATAGAAAAAGGCTAATAAGGTCATAACCGTATTCCACATGCTGTGTGCTACAATGGCAGGATAAATAGATGCCGATTTCTCGCAGAAGAGGGCTAAACAGGCACCCCCCAGTGCCAGCGGGAAAAACCTGACCAGATCAAGATGCATTGCCCCGAAAAGGCTGGCGGAAAGAACTATCCCGCCGACAATACCAAATCTAAAACGCAGAACAGGATAAATGAACCCCCGGAACAGCATCTCCTCACTCAGAGGCGCTAGAACACCTACCAGCAACAAAAGCAAGAGAATCTGCCTCCCGTCCTGGGTATTGAGGATCAGTTCAGCAATCGGTTGAGGTTGAGGAGGCTGAGGGAAGAGCGAAATAATGAGGGACATAACCACTGTGACCAGCAGTAAAAGTGCCATTCCTCCGCAAATTCCATATACAAACAGGCTGTTCCTGCTGCACCTCTTAAGCCCCACTGCAGCCAGGGGAGCTTTGTGCAGAAAGACCAAAATAAAAATAAGCAATATAATCAAAATGTGCTGCAGGAAACCTGCTGTAATTAAAAAAGCAGCCTCAAAGCTACCTATAGTTGGAAACAGCGAGAGCACCCTATTCACCAGCGGGTACCCATAAAGACCGAACAAAACACTATAAACAAAAATCGAAACCAAGATAACAGCACAATCAATCAACCCCCAGCGGGGCCGCTGGCGCAGATACAAAATTACTCCTCCTTATTCAAACCCTGGCACGGGGCGCTTGTTCGCGCTTTCGGTCATCCTGTCCCCCTAATCGCGGGGACAGTCCCGGTGATCGGTCAGTTTATCCCTGCCAGCACAGCGATCTGCGAAGGTTGTTACTTGCCCTTTACGAAGGAGCAGTCAACGACAGCCGAAGCAAATTCTACCGCAATACAAGGCAGCAGTTGCCAACTAGTCAGAACGAATTTCTTAATCGGAATTCCTGAATAATAAGAACTGTTAATGACACCGAATTCAAATTCTGACATCAGGCCTCCGGCATCCGACTTCTAAAATGGATGGCGTCATCGGAGCCGGTCGGCTGTCGTCTGCGGAGAGTATATGGGCAAGTTCAACCGAAGCCTATGTCGCAAGCGGCAGGGTTAAACATTGCTTATAATGGATACTTCTCTCGATCATTCAACCTGTCCCCCTGATTGGGCGAGGTGACATTCCCAGCGATCGGTCTAGCAGATTCTGGGCAGCGGCTCACCTTCCAGCATCCCCAGCACCCTTGTAGCCCCAAGTTCGGTCTCCAAGAGCACCAAACCCTCCTCTTCAGCGATTACTTGCCCGATCACCACAGAGCCTTCTCCCTCAGGCAGGCTGCGCATCGCCTCAAGGACACTGGCTGCTGCATCGGGAGCCACAACAGCGATCACTTTACCTTCATTAGCTAAATAGAGAGGGTCAAGCCCCAGCATCTCACAGGCCCCTACTACTTCCCTGCGCAGAGGAATTCTTTCTTCTTTGATCAGAATCCCCTTGCCGCTCTGTATTGCCAGTTCATTAAGAGTAGTAGCCAGGCCACCTCTGGTGGGGTCCCGCATACACCTGACACTCTCACCCCCAGCCTTCAGGATCGCTTTAGTTATCCGGTTTAAAGGGGTGCAGTCACTTTCCACAGGTGTAGAAAAGGACAACCCCTCCCGCTGGGCAAGGATCGTCAGACCATGATCCCCCATCGTGCCGCTGACGATGATCACATCACCCGGCTGCATATGCCTGGGTGAAAGGCTTCTCCCCGCAGGGATCACACCGATTCCCGCTGTGTTGATAAATACTTTATCAGCACTTCCCCGGCCAACCACCTTGGTATCACCGGTGACAATATGGACACCCGCTGCTTGTGCAGCTTTGCGCATAGACTGCACGATCTTTTTCAGATCAGAGATCAAAAGTCCTTCCTCAATAATAAACCCAGCACTTAAATAAAGGGGTTCTGCCCCACTTACTGCCAGGTCATTAACAGTTCCGCAGACAGCGATCTTACCGATATCCCCACCGGGGAAGAAAATAGGGTCTACCACAAAGGAATCAGTGGTAAAGGCCAGCTTTCCCCCATCAATATCCAGAACAGCCGCATCCAGCAGTTCATTTAAAATCGGATTTTCAAAGGCACCCTGAAACACATCTTTGATCAGTCTGTTGGTCAGAGATCCGCCGCTGCCATGCCCTAGAATAATCACATCATCATTGGAACTCAACTGCTAACACCAGCTTTCTTTCTTCCATAACGATAATATGCCGCACAGGACCCCTCAGTGGAAACCATACAGGGCCCAACAGGTTTGGCCGGGGTACATGCCTTGCCGAAGAGAGGACACTGATAGGGCAGTTTCAATCCCTTGAGAACCTCACCGCAAGAACACTTTTTCCTGCGTACCCCAGGCTGTATATCAAGCGGGAAGCGCTTTTTAGCATCAAACTGGGCGTATTCATCCCGCAGATCCAAACCGCTTTCTGCTACCATGCCGATACCGCGCCAGCGAGCATCTACAGGCTGGAAATATTTCTCGATAAATCCCACTGCAACAGGATTGCCCTCAGGACGCACCGCCCGTTTGTACTGGATCTCCACAGCAGGGCGGCCTTCCCGGTACTGGCGCACTATCATCAAGAGTGCCTCCAGTATGTCAGCAGCCTCAAAACCTGCCACCACACAGGGTTTCCCATATTCCTCGGCAATGAACCGGAAAGGTTCTGTCCCCAGAATTGTACAGACATGCCCTGGGTTGATGAAAGCATCCAGCTTCACCTCTGGATCCTCAAGCAAGGCCCTCATAATTGGGGGAACCAATTTATGCAGTGAAAAAACAGAAAAATTCTTAAGCCCCAATTGTACAGCCTGATCGAGAGCTGCAGCCACAACCGGGGTAGTTGTTTCAAAACCAACCCCTAAAAAAACCACCTGTAAGTCTGGATTTTCACTGGCTAACTGCAAGGCATCAGTTGGTGAATAGACAACCCTTACATCAGCTCCCTTGCTTTTCTCCTGTTGCAGAGTGCTTTCAGTCCCAGGAACACGCATCATATCCCCAAAGGTGGCCAGAATGATACCCTCCTGGCGGGACAGAGCCATCACCATATCCAGGTCCAGATCATCTGTGACACATACCGGACATCCCGGACCAGAGAGCAACTGCATCTGTTCAGGCAGAAGCTCTCTCAGACCGCTTCTGGCAATAGATACTGTATGGGTACCGCAGACCTCCATCACAGTTATCGGCCGGTCTATTTCCCGGTGGATGGAGTCAAGCAAAAAACGGGCATATTCCTTTTTATTGGAGTGCATTATATGCTTCCTCCCAGGCTTCGAATATTTCATTAGCTGCTTTTTCGTCAATTACCTGAATAGCATAACCCGCATGCAGAAGCACATAATCACCTACTTTGGCTTCCGGGGTCAGCATAATGTTAACTTCTTTCACATTTCCTCCGATATCCACTTCCGCCATTTGTCCTTTAATTTTTAATATCTTCGATGGAATGGCAAGACACATCTTTCCTAATCACCTCACTTGCAATATAAACTTGTCCCAGTGACAGACCACCATCATTGGTCGGAACCTTCCGGTGAGAAAGCACCTCAAAACCCTGTTCCGCCAGTCTCCTGATAAGCAGGAGATAGAGCAGTCTATTCTGAAACACTCCACCGCTCAAAGCCACAACACTCAGCCCTGTATCCTTCCGCATCCTTTCTAATACCTTAATGATCATTTCGGCAATTGTGCTGTGAAACCTTCCAGCGATGATTGAGATTGGTATATTTTGTTGCAGGTCCTCCAAGATCTCCTGAAAAGTACTGCGCACACCCAGTGTATAAGGATAGGTAGCGGTGTTAAAATCGAAACTGTAGGGAACAGCATCAGTGATATCTGCTTGTGTTTCCAACTCTATGGCAGCTTGTCCTTCATATTGGACTCTGGTACAGACCCCCAGCAGTGCAGATACAGCATCAAACAGGCGGCCGCAGCTAGAGGTTAAAACTGTATTGAATCTATTCTCCAATTGTTTCACCAGCACCTGCTGTTCCTCACTGGGTAATGCGGTCAAATACTTTCTTGCATACTGCAAACCAGCATCACCAAAAATTTCATATAGATAGGTAAAAGCCATCCTTGATGGATGTTTAATAGTAATCTCTCCCGGCAGTGGTATATACGCCAGATGGGCCATCCTCTCCAGCTTATCCACTGTGCCGGCAAAAAACTCAAAACCCCAGATAGCGCCATCTAGGCCATATCCTGTTCCATCGCAGACAACTCCTAGAGCAGGTTCTGTTACCTGGTTTTCAGCCAGACAGCTGGCCATATGAGCCTGGTGGTGCTGCACACCTATTTTCCGCAAACCCTTTAGAGCTTTGGCCCAGCGGGTTGCCATATAGTCCGGATGGAGATCATAAACCACAATCTCCGGTTTAACATCCAGCATCTTTTCAAAGCGGGGAATAGTATATAAAAATTGCTGGTAGTTTCCGTAGTGGTTGATATCCCCTAAATGCTGGCTGAGATAAGCCCCTCTCCCTTTAGTCATACAAAAGGTGCTTTTTAAATCACCGCCACAAGCCAGAATTACAGCTGGAGGATCCACAGGCAGATCAACAGGGAGAGGCACATAACCCCGGGCACGGCGGTAGATTTGCACCTCACCACCTACAACTGCTGTTACCGAATCATCACAGCGGTTATAAATCTTCCGGTTGTGCATTAAAAAATAATCAGCGATACCTTTTAACTTCTTCAGCGCTTCATCATTATCTATAATCAGCGGGTCATCACTGATATTGGCACTGGTCATCACCAGAATCTCCAACCCCTCAGCAAAAAGAAGATGATGCAGGGGTGTATAAGGAAGCATCACACCAAGGGTGTGGATCCCCGGAGCGATCTCAGGGGGTAGATCATCAAGACGGCGCCGCTTCAGAATCACTATTGGGTGTGCCGGGCTTTCCAGCAGTTCTGCCTCCTGGGGGGACAGATGGCAGTACCTCTTCACAACCTCCAAATCTTTGCACATAACGGCAAAAGGCTTGAACTCCCTTATTTTTCGCTTTCTCAAAGCTGCCACCGACTCCCTATTGGTGGCATCACAAACCAAGTGAAACCCACCCAATCCTTTAACAGCCAGTATCTTGCCCTCTTTGATAAACTCATGCCCGAATCCTGGATAAACATTCCCTTCCAGGTCCCGCAGTGTGACCTGGGGCCCGCATTTAGGGCAGCAGTTAGGCTGAGCATGAAAGCGCCTGAACATAGGGTCCTCAAACTCCCGGGCACAATCAGGACACATAGGAAAATCCCGCATCGTGGTCTTATCCCGGTCATAGGGTACATCCATAATAATTGTAAAACGGGGGCCGCAGTTAGTGCAGTTGGTAAAGGGATAGTGATAGCGGCGATCATTAGGATCCATTATCTCTTGATAGCAATCATCACAGACGCTCACATCTGGAGAGATAATCACATCCTTGTGGTCACTTCTTTCACTGTGTTTAATAAAAAAGTGATCATAACCCTTTAGTTCTCTAGGCTTTATGCTGTGGTTGACGATCATGGCCAGTTTAGGTGGATGAGCAAGAATCTCCCGGTAAAAGCCCTTGATCACCTCTTCCTCAGCCTCAGCCCAAATGGTGACACCTTCAGAAGAGTTCAAAACCCACCCCTTGATCCCGAATTCACTGGCCAACCTAAAGACAAAGGGGCGAAATCCCACACCTTGGACCACCCCTTCTATCCTGATTTCCCGAGCAACTGTCATGCTAACCCCCCTATCTAATCTTGCATGACTAGAACCATTTTAACACTACAATAAAGGGGTGTAAATCATCTAATAGTGCCAATCAAGGTGCCTGTCACCCTACTGACTCTTTGCCTCTCACCATCTGATTATCCACTGACAAACGCCTTCCTTGACTCAGCACAGTTAGTATGGTAATATTTATCAAGAAATTAAGGGGTGTATAAGAGAGTGGACGATTCACCTTTTCCTGAACAATGTGAGACAGACTATCAATTTAAGGTAAACAAGAGCACATAATCATTGACAGAGTTTGATCTGTTATTGATTATGTGTTTTTTGTTTTTTAAAGAAGGGTTTAACAATAACTTTTAACTGATAAAACATGATGGAAATGGTGGTATTCCCTGATGGCAGATGATCCTATCATCTGGCAACTGCTGCTGCAGTTGATATTAATCACACTCAACGCCGTCTTTGCCTGTGCTGAAATTGCGGTTATCTCCATGAATAAAACTAAGATCGCTAGGCTTTCCGCAGCAGGTGACAAACGTGCTGAGAAGCTTGCTAAATTGACCGAACAGCCGGCCCGTTTTCTCTCCACAATTCAGGTGGGCATCACTTTGGCCGGTTTTCTTGCCAGTGCTTTTGCTGCTGAAAACTTCTCTGACA
Source organism: Syntrophomonadaceae bacterium (assembly GCA_012840405.1). Classification (GTDB taxonomy): domain Bacteria; phylum Bacillota; class DSM-12270; order Thermacetogeniales; family Thermacetogeniaceae; genus DTU068. Next base: position 24,563 of record DULM01000144.1, read on the forward strand.
GATTTGTCAACTGGCTGATCAATATCGGTGTCAAGATCCCTGCAAATACCCTTGATACCATAGCTGTTGTTGCAATAACCCTGATCCTGTCATATTTCACCTTAGTCCTGGGTGAACTGGTTCCCAAACGAGTAGCTATGAAAAAAGCTGAACAGTTAGCACTAAGAATGTCAAGTTTTGTATATTTCATTTCCAAACTATTTGCACCCCTCGTATGGCTGTTAACCACATCCACCAACGGGATTCTACAGTTGCTTGGGATGGACCCACATGCTGAAGATAATGTGATCACAGAGGAAGAAATCAGGATGATGGTATATGAGGGAAGCAAAAAAGGTGCTATCGACCACAGTGAAAATGAAATGATCCAGAATATATTTGAATTTGATGACAAAACAGCTGAAGAGGTCATGACCCATAGAACTGAAGTTTCTGTCTTATGGGTCGATGAGAGTGATGAACAGTGGGAGAAAACCATCACTGAAAGCACTCATTCTTATTACCCGGTGTGCGATGAAACAACTGACAATGTTATCGGTGTTTTAAGAACAAAGGATTATTTCCGGATTAAGGATAAGACGCGGGCTAATATTATGAAACAAGCTGTAAAACCTGCATACTTTGTGCCGGAAACAGTGCGCACAGATGTATTGTTCCGCAATATGAAAAAAACCAGAAATCACTTTGCAGTAGTATTGGATGAACACGGAGGCATGAGCGGTATCATCACAATGAACGACCTGCTTGAAGAGCTTGTCGGTGATCTGGAAGATGATGCATCTGTTCCCGAGGAACCACCACTCATCGAACGCATAGACTCTCGGACCTGGAAACTGCAAGGTAGTACCCCACTGAAATTAGTTGCTAAACAATTGGGGGTAACACTGCCTGTCGAAGACTACGATACGTTCGCTGGTTTTGTTTTCGGCTTATTAGGGTTCATTCCAGAGGATGGTAGCACACCTGAATTAGAGGCATATGGATTGACAATTAAAGTGCTCGAAATCAAGGACCATCAGTTAGCAAAGGCAGTTGTCTGTCTGGAGGATAATGCTAATTAACAGTTTTCCCTGCCAGCGCAGCGACCTGCGTAGGTTGTTACTTGCCCTTGACGAAGAAGCTGTTAACGACAGCCGAAGCAAATTCCAAAGGAAGCAGTCCCCAACTAGGCAGAACGATTACTTAATAGGAATTTCTAATTAAGAGCTGGTAATGACACTTGATTCAAATTTCAAATTCTGGCATCAGACCTCCGGCATCCGACTTCTAAAATAGATGGCGTCATAGAAGCCGATCGGCTGTCGTCTGCGAATAGTATACGGGCAAGTTAAACCGGAGCTTTTGTCGCAAGCGGCAGGGTAAACACTGCTGGGAAGGGATGTTTCCCGTAATCAGTCAACCTTCCCCCCGAACGCGAGGACAGTCCCCATGACCGATCAGGGCAGGGCCTGCCACTTCTCCAGATAGTTGGCCACAGCCAGGATAAAGGTGCTGTGGGACCAGGTGAGAGGAGCCACAGATAAGGGTTCTCCTGTATAGGGGTGGAACTGCTCTGCTAGAACACCGCTCCCTAAAGCTCGATCTGCCGCCCACTCCAAAAGCAGTCTGGCTGGCTGCAGTTCTTCTCTTGCTTTGGCCACTGCAGTGTACCATTCAGCTAGCCAAAGTGTAGTGATGAGCCAGGGGCTGCCTGGAACATTTTCCAGATCATCACTCATCCGGTAATACCAATCCCCGGTATAACGGGCAAGACCTCCCACCCAGGTATTTACCTTCAATCCATCCCTTACAGCCTCCATGGTTCTGATCACCCGTGGGTCATCAGCTGGAAAAACACCAAACCCAAACAACCCATAAAGGCTGGAATCCAAAGTAAAGTCAGGTATCAGCTCCACCTTTCCTTTTTTCTGGCTGTAGTAAATCCCACGCAGGAAACGCCCCAATTCTTGATGATAGAGGTAGCGCTCCATCCCATCCCTTACTTCTGCCGCTCCCTGCCGGTAACGGTCACTGCTCTTATAATCACCGAAGAGGTCTGCAAAATTTGCAGCAGCATTAAGCCCGGCATAAACAGTAGCTGCAGTAAAACTGAACACACCCCTTCGTTCCTCCCAGAGATCAAAACTGGGTAAAGGGAGTCCTGAATCTGGATCTCGATAGCTGAGCAAAAAATCGCCAATTCTTTTGACCAGGCTCCAGTAAAAAGGGGCCATTTCCTCGAAGTCCCTGAAACACTGATAATGGTGCCAGAGAGCATAGCTCACCAGAGCTGTTTCATCTTCTTGAATAGGAAGCCTTTCTTCACCATCCCGGGACAGCGGATACCAGCTAGAACCCGGTGTCCCATCAGCATTATATCTCTGCAGATTAAAGCCGCCTTCGGTCAGCATCTGAGAGGATAACTGGAAAAAACGCATTGGAATTTCGGGAAAACCCACCCGGTCCAGGGCAACAGCTACCAGAGCGCCATCCCGCGGCCAGATGTAGCTGTAGTGATCCCGTGCTGTAGCAAGGACATCACTATCAGTGGCTGCGATAATAGCCCCATTATTAGCACACTGTGTTCTGATGATCAAAATGCTCTGTTTGAATAAGTTAACAACTTTTTCCGGAAGATCGCCAAAATTCCAGTCATACCTGTTGACCCAATTCCGCCAGTATCTTTTTGTTTCCTCAAGTAAATAACCAGGCCTCTGTTCCCGCACCAGATGATCCAGTCCGCGCACAGCATCCAGCCGATCACCCATAACCAACCAGTACCAAAGGTTCTCCTCCTCACCAGCCTCCAGATGTAGTTCAAAACTGATCGTGCTGTCAACAGAACCGTGATCTATAGGGTTCCCCTCCAACCAACCATCCTCAGCATCCTTCCAGGTGCCTTCTGCTCCCCGAAAGCGTTTGCGGCCTGTGGCATATTGGAAAACACCTTTCCCTTGAGCGATTCCATTGGCCAGAATATAGATATTCCTTTTATAATGACAGACTCCCCTGGACACCGGATCAAAAAAAGCGGTATCCCCGATATTATTGCCGCTGATGGAAAAATCATGATTAAAAAAGATCCTTACCCGACGAGACCAATTTTTATTATTTTTGATGTTCATCTGTCTGATAAAAAGATTATGAAAATAATGGACACCATCACTAATCAGCAGTTCCAAACCCATTTGTTCATTCCGGGCTTGAACAAAGGAAACCAAACTATCCTGCTGGTAAGCCAGCTCTTTTTGCCAGGAATCCTCCCATAACCAGGAAAAGCTTCCCTCTTCCCAAAAGCCGGTACTGCAGCTCTGGCCGCCTATATGATTGTCTAATCCAACAACCGGATAAAAAAGATCCCGCATATTGAGATCTTTATCCAGGTTGATCAATAAATTACCATTTCCCAATACAATTGCTCTAGGCATACACAAATCTCCTTATTTAAGTGATTAAAAGCAATGCAATAAACTACTTGACATTGGACATAATACAAGAGAACCCGCTTATGCCTTCAATTATTCATTTTCTCCAAATCGCCAGAGAATTAATCTTCTAACGGCGACAGCTTTGAGAAGGAGGGAGTCACCAGATGGTCCTATGGGAGCTTTCTCTTTTATTAATAGCAGTATTATTTTTAGGAGGCTTGGCCTGGATGTTTCACAATAAACCCTTAAGAAAGAGAGCCTTAGGAAAAAAGGTGAATCCTGCACAGCAAAAAAACATAAAAAACCTTCATATAGAAAAAGCTAGTGATATGGAGGCAGCAGAGGAGGTGATACCTTCACCACCACAAACAGCTCAAAAAGAATCATCTCCTCATCAACTCCCAGCCATCCCCTGGTCATACGGGGATACAAGAATTGTCGCCCTGGCTCGGGACCCCTACTGGATCTTTGCTTATTGGGAGATCAATGGAGCGGTAAGAGAAAAAATCCAACAGCAGTATGGTTCCGAAGGCTGGTCATCGGGAAAACTGCTGCTCAGGGTTTATGATGTCACCGATCATTATTTTTTTGATTCCAAAATGATTTTAGAGATCCAGGTTAACGATTATTCTAATAACTGGTATATCAACACAGGACAGCCGAACCACACCTATCTGCTAGAACTGGGCCTGCTGCTGGCTGATGGGACTTACATATTTATTGCCCGTTCCAATCTGGTTACTATGCCGCGGGATGATCTCTCCGATATTGTAGATGAGGAATGGCTGCTTCCTGAAGCATATGAAAAAAGAGTATATGGAAGGTATATAGAGATACATGGTTCACCTGGATTTATTCAGGAAATGGAACTAAAAGCCATCAAAGCTAAGAAAGGTGAAGAATATATCAGTTCTCCTATCAACTGGTAAATAATGTTGGAAGGGAAGAAGTATGACAAAAGGTTATCTTGCATTGGTATTACACGCTCATCTCCCCTATGTACGCCATCCGGAATATGAAGAGTTTCTGGAGGAAAAATGGTTTTACGAAGCAGTTACCGAAACTTATCTGCCTTTGTTATGGACATTTGAGAAGTTGGCTGAAGATGGGGTTGATTATCGGGTTACAATTAACCTCTCACCCACTCTGATCTCCATGTTCAATGATGAACTGCTGCGCCAGCGCTATGTGAAACAGCTGGAAAAGCTCATAGAACTGGCAGACAAAGAGGTGTACCGGACAAGCAACCAACCGGAGTTTCACAGTACGGCACTGATGTATAAGGACTTATTTTCTAGAGCCCATTACCTCTTTACAGAAAAATACCGCTGGAACCTGGTAGAAGCCTTTAGGAGGCTACAGGATGCAGGTAAACTGGAGATCATCACAACAGGAGCCACCCATGGATACTTTCCTCTGTTAGGTGTACAGAGAGAGGTAATCAACGCCCAGGTTCAAACAGCAGTTGAACTCTATGAACGCTGTTTCGGGCGCAAACCCTTAGGGTTTTGGCTGCCTGAATGCGGTTATAAGCCGGGAGATGACAAAATTTTAAAGAAATACGGAATCAAGTACTTTATTACAGAAACCCATGGCCTCCTTTTTGCTTCCCCTCGGCCCAAGTACGGCAATTATGCCCCTATTTATTGCTCATCCGGTGTGGCGGCTTTCGGCAGGGATGCAGAATCCTCCAAACAGGTTTGGAGTGCTAAAGAAGGATACCCGGGTGATTTTGATTACCGTGACTTTTACAGGGATATCGGTTATGATTTGGATCTTTCCTATATAGGACCTTACCTTCCTGAAGGGAGGATACGCAGCCATACAGGGATCAAATACTACCGGATCACCAGCACAACAGATTATAAAGAACCATATGTGAGATCCTGGGCCTTGGAAAAAGCAGCAATACATGCGGGAAACTTTATGTTCAACAGGGAAAAGCAGGTGGAATGGCTAAGCGGTTTGTTGGACCGCAAACCTGTGATCGTTGCCCCATATGATGCAGAGCTATTTGGTCACTGGTGGTTTGAGGGGCCTCAGTGGTTAGACTTCTTGATCCGAAAGATCCGCTATGATCAGAACACCATTGAACTGATCACACCTGGAGATTATTTAAAAATATACCCTTGCAACCAGCTATCTACACCCTGTGAGTCCAGCTGGGGATGGAAAGGCTACCATGAAGTCTGGCTCAATGGTGCCAATGACTGGATCTGGCGGCACCTGCATAAAGCAGCTGAGCGGATGATTGAACTAGCTAACAGCCACCATGAGGCAGATGGCATACTGAAACGTGCCCTCAATCAAGCAACCCGGGAATTGCTGCTGGCACAGAGCAGTGATTGGCCCTTTATCATGAAAACCGGAACTATGGTGCAATACGCTAAAATGCGCTTCCAGTCTCATATTGCCAACTTTACCAGGCTTTATGAAGATATTAAAGGGAATAAAATTGATGAGAGATGGCTCAATGAGCTTGAATCAATAAACAATCTTTTCCCTGAGATTGACTACCGGATCTACCGGTCAGATCATGTGGCAGAACTCCCTGGCCCCGTAGCTGAACAATCAGCAGTGCCTGTATAAGTTAATACCAGCAAAATACTAAAAGACAGCGGATTCCTTTATCCGCTGTCTTTTTTGCTGCATATTTATTATCTGCCTATTCAGTTGAGCTGATCTCTTTTATTTTTTCCACATACATATCAGTCAGGGATTCAGCAATCTCCTGGTTAAATGCCTCACTGTAAACCCTACATACAGGTTCATCTGCATCAGGCAGCACCATAGCCCAACCCTGAGGATGCTGTATTTTGAGGCCCTCTGCTGTTTCTACCTTTTGACCTGCAGATGCTTCTGCCAGATGACGCAGCACTTTTCCCTTTTCCTCCCACATTACCCCCACCTCTTTTCTGGCAACAGCAAAACCAGGGAGTTCAGAGAGGATCATAGACAGGGGCCTGCCTTCCTTTGCCAAATACTGAGCAAGCAGTGCCATACTGGCAAGAGCATCATTATAGAAAAGAAACTGGGGAAAGTGCTGCTGAGAGGCCAACACCTCCTCCTTCATAAATTCAGCCATTAAAGCCCAGGGAGCTGTTTTTGCTATCCTCACCTCAGCCCCTTCAGCGCGCGCCATTTCAATTACCGCTTGTGGAGAAGTAGCAGGCAAAACCAAAATAGCACCAGGATTGGTCCGGGCAGTGATCAAAGAAAAGAGGGCTAAATATTTCTCTTCATCCACCAGTTCACCATGATCATCAACTAGGACCAACATTTCACCTGCTGAATCAACTACTGCACCAAAATGTGCCCCCTGCTCCTCTACCAATTCACCCAGTTGGGCAGCCATTTCCTTCAGTTTGGAAATGTTCTGTGGGTAATGCTGCTGGTTGGTGACCGCATGTACCTCACAACCTAATTCATCAAAAAAACCGGGCAGCAGGGAACCCAGTTGGTGGCTATCGTAATCCACCACTAGCCGCATCCTATTTCTTCTGGTTAAGTCCCGGTCCAGGAACTGCAGCAGAAAATTGAGATAGGATCTGCCAATACCTGGTCTATACTCCGGGCTTAAAATATCCTCCCCGGCAGCAAAACGATACTCCTCACGGTTGAGCAACCCCTCCACTTTTCGCTGTTCTGCCCGAGAGTAATCAGCACCATAATTGTTGATCAGCCGGATGTTGATTTTGTTCCCCTCCATCCGGTTAATATGTACCCCTCCCTGCAGATCAAAAGCACGGATCCCATAGCGGTGAACAGGCAGGGGCACTTTCCCCAAATCAATTACATGCAAGCCTGTACTCATCAAACCTGATAGAACAGCATTTTTGATCAACTGGGAGTCGGGGTGGCCATCACTGCCCAGTGAGAAATTGCCCTTTTTGATATTGGTGCCCACTGCAGCCCCCAAACGGCTTACCAGATCAGGAGTAAGTTCTGTGCAGATTTCTCCACTGATCCCCATATTGCCAAACAGCCGTGTACGGCTGCAGTTGCCCCAAACCAGGCTGCTGCTGAGTCTTGTTCCTTTTTCAATCCATTTTCCCGGCCATATTTTTACAGCTGGATCAATTATGCTCCCTTCACCCACAACAGTGTGATCTCCGATCACAGACCCCTCAAAAGCCCTGCAGGCTGAAAGCAGACGGGCATTCTTACCTACTGTACAACCCCGCAGTTCAACTCCATCACCAATCCAGGAGTAGTCCCAGAGAACACACCTTTTGAGTGATGCTCCCTGTCCCACATGAACCCCCCTACCGATCACAGTTAAGGGGCCGACTCTACTATATGGCCCTATAACAGTGCCATCCCCAATAACAACAGGTGGTATCAGCTCCACACTGGGATCGATACGAACACCTTCCTCCATCCAAATCCCGGGGTATATTTCTTTACCGGGTAGGGAAATCAGTGTACCCTTTTTTTCTAATATATCAAACTGTGCCTGCTGATACTGCTCAACATTTCCAATGTCACACCAGTAGCCCTTTGTTACATATGCATAAAGGGGTTTTCTCTCAGCCAGAAGCTGTGGGTAGAGGTCTTTGGAGAAGTCCACCATCTCCTGTTCCTTGATAAAATCGAGAACCTCCGGCTCCAGAATATAAATACCTGTATTCACCGTATCACTGAATACCTCACCCCACCCGGGTTTTTCCAAAAAGCGGATAATCCTTCCCTGTTCATCTGTAATCACCACACCATATTCCAGTGGACAGGTGACAGTTGTTAAAACCAGTGTAACCAAGGCCTTCTTTGCCCGGTGAAACTCAACAGCCTCCTGTAAATTGCAGTCAGTCAAAGCATCACCACTGATTACCACAAAGGTTTCATCTAAAAAGGAGGAGGCATTTTTCACACTTCCTGCTGTACCCAGTGGTGTGTCTTCTATGAAATAGTTCAAATGAACTCCATATCCAGTGCCATTACCAAAATAGGACTTGATCTCCTCCGGCAGGTATTGGAGGGTAACAGCGATTTCAGTAATACCCTGCTGGCGCAATAAATAAACAGTATGCTCCATACAGGGTCTGTTCAAAATTGGCACCATCGGTTTTGGTAAAGCACAGGTCAGAGGGCGCAATCGTGACCCTTCGCCTCCTGCCATAATCACTGCTTTCAATGGTATCGTCCCCCCTTAGTAATGGTCTCGGTCCTTTCCCTTTGCTCTTTTCCTAAAAGATATCCGGGAACAGCATACCTCCCTATTTCCTCTACTCCCTTTTGGTTTTTCTCGCGCAGATCTATCTCAGCCAGCCAGCTATCGGTCTTCCAAGCCTTTGCTTCATAATCATCATGTACTTCTGTGTAAACCTCTCTGGTCTTGTAAGCGATTTCACTCCAGGTGTAAAATTTCCTCAGATCCTGGTAAGCCCGCTCTGCCAGTTTTTTTGCCAGATCCGGTTCATGCAACAGGCGCAGAATATTGTCTGCTAGGGAATTGGGGTTCCCTGGGTAGCATTTCAAGCCATTTACTTCGTGCTGGACGATCTCACCAAGCCCACCCACATCTGCAACCACAACAGGGGTATGAGCAGCCATGGCTTCCAGGGCTACCATACCAAAGGGTTCATAGGTGCTGGGGAATACAGCCACATCAGCTTCTCTGTAGAGAAAATCCCTGGTCCTGTCATCGATATAACCGGTAAAATAGATTTTTTCATAGATGTTCATATCCCTGGCTTTGTTTTTCAAATATTCCAGTGCCGGGCCCTTACCCGCAATAATAAATTTAACCTGGGGATAGTAGTTGAGCACCTTGGGAACAGCATCTACCAGAAGATGCGCCCCTTTTTCCTGGACAAGCCTGCCCACAAAAAATACGATTTTTTCATCGGGGGAGGCAAAAAAATCCCGGGAAAGGTTCGCAGTTTCCCTCTGCTGGTACCGAGACATATCCACCCCATTAGGCACAACCCGTATTTTGTCAGCTGGAAGCTGAAAAACCCTTTTTAACTCCTGTTCCATATAGTGACTGCAGACTATCACCCTCCAGGCCTCATAGGTCAACCACCACTCCACATCACTGATATACCGCTGGAGATCATTATGCAGTCCCTGGTTGCGCCCATACTCGGTAGCATGGATTGTTGCGATTAAAGGCAGTTGATAGGCGTGTTTTAAGACCCTTCCTGCATAAGCCACCAGCCAGTCATGGGCATGCACCAGGTCGAACTTTTTGAGAGTATTGACCAGAGGGACTGCGCGTTCAATCATGCTCAAATTAAGCTGCAGAATCCAGCTAACAAAATCGGGCGCAGACAGGTTATAGGACTGCACCCGGTAAACATAGACCCCATCTTTAATCTCCATTTCCTTGGATTCAGGTGTTCCCACAGTTATCAAATGTACCTCATCACCTGCTGCCGCTAGAGCACTAGAAAGGTCACAAACATGCTGGGCTAACCCCCCGATACTGCGCGGGGGATACTCCCAGGAAAGCATCAAAATCCGCATTACTATATCTCCTTACCGTATCTTGTTGTAGATAAAAATCCCCTCACAGAAAGCCTTTTAGGGGACTCTAAAGGGAGGGGAATCTATAAGTCAGTGGGAAGGTCATCCCGGTAAATTAGGGAATTTCTCCGGAGTGGATTTCCAAGCTCCAGTTTCTGCCATTATTATTGTCCCAGTTTTCGGCATTATCTTTGAAACAGAAGTTTAGTCTGCTGGCATTGTCAGCTACAAATTGGACCTCCCATACCCCATTGTTTTTCTGCATCGGCAGGTCCTCTATAGAACTCCAGCTGTGACCTGGGCCATAGCCTTTGTGCAGGTAAAGCTGTTCCGCCCCGGACTGAGCCAGCAACCCCTGGTACTTTACTGTAACCCTTTCCCCCATAGTCAGTGGTACAGGGGATACAGTTATACCACCCTCCACTTCCACTTCACGCCTTTTACGGCCATCAGTCCGTTGACTGGCAGTGCGCGTTCTGGTCACACCGCAGCACTTCCTCTGTGGCAAAATATCTCACTCCTTTCTAACAGTCAAATTTTCTCCTTTTAGTATGCAACCCATGATGGGAAATATACGGGAAACACATGAAAACAATTGTATTTAGGAATAATAAGCATTGGAAACACAACATGGAAAGCTGGGAAAATATGATTTCCTTTTTGCGCTGGCTTGGTAAATTGCTCAAACATATGACAGCTGAGCCAACAGGTGCTTTGCTCAAACCGGGAGATCCCGGTTACCAAGAGGCCCACACCCTTACTACAAATCTGGACAAAAATATAAAAATAATCACCGAAATTTTTGGTCTCTCTGATGACCTGATGGTGCGCGGGATGAAGATCGGGAGGGGTAAAAAACAGGTTAGAGTAGCGGTAATCTACCTGGACCCCCTGATAAATCATACCCGTTTGCAGCAGGGCTTAATGCACTGTCTACAGACCATAGATCATCTGCCATCTATGGGAGTTACAACAGAGTGGCTGATCAATAATGCCCTGTCCGATGGCAGGGTAATCGAAAAAAAGAGCTTTGTAGAGATTACAGACGAGATCAACCGGGGAGCGGCATGCCTGTTGATCGAAGGTCTGGATCAAGCACTGCTGATCAGATTGGCGGAAAAAATAGGTCGAGCAGTTGAAGGGCCCGTTACAGAAAATGTGTCCAAAGGAGCCCATGATGCCTTTAATGAGGATGTGCGCACAAATATCGCTCTATTACGCAAACGCCTGCACACTACACGCCTGGCTGTGGAAAACCTGCAGATAGGTGAACTGACCAAAACAGAGGTTAAATTGGTCTACCTTAAGGGCTATGTGATTGAAGGTTTAGTTGACGAAATCAAGTCCCGGGTCAGGCGCATCAGAATAGATGGAATTGTTGACAGCGGCCAGGTAGAGGAGCTTATCCAGGACAGCGCCTTTTCCCTGTTCAGCCTCCTTGACAGCACAGAACGGCCCGACAAACTGGCTGCCAACCTGCTGGAGGGTAAGGCTGGATTGCTGTTCGACAACACCCCTATTGCCATAATCATACCTGGTACATTGATTAATCAAATACAAAGCCCGGAAGACTATTACCAACGCTACTGGTTCAGCTCCTGGATCAGAGTACTGCGCTGGCTGGCGCTCCTGACTGCCTTGCTGGGCCCTTCACTTTGGATTGCTATTATCACTTTTCACCAGGAACTGCTGCCCACAGAACTGCTGATGACCATACTGGTCACCAGAGAAGGTGTGCCCTTTCCGGGCCTGGTAGAAGCTCTGATTATGGAGTTGTCATTAGAGGTACTGCGGGAGGCGGGTTTGCGCCTTCCCCAAACTTTCGGGCAAACCATCAGTATAGTGGGAGCAGTGGTATTGGGACAGGCAGCAGTCAGCGCAGGGTTGGCGTCACCTGGTATGGTGATTGTGGTGGCTCTTACGGCTATCGCCTCGTTTGTGATTCCCACACAACCCCTGTCCAACACCATCCGCATCCTGCGGTTCCCCTTTATGGTGCTGGCTGCCTCCTTTGGACTGATCGGTATTATCGTAGGATTTTCCATTTTGACCTATCATTTGTGTTCACTGCGCTCCTTCGGTATCCCCTATCTGAGCCCTCTGGCACCTTTATCTTTTGGTGATTTAAAAGATGCCTTCATCAGGGCACCTATTTGGAAAATGCTTTTTCGTCCGCGCCTGATAGGCTACAGAGAACCCCAGCGACAGAACCCTGATCAGAGGCCCCATCCACCTGCAAGAAAGGGGAAAAAATTTATCAGGAGGAGGAAGCAATAATGCTGGACCAGGGACGCATCAGCAGTGTGCAGCTGTTTCTGTTATTGGTCATTGCTGAAGCAGCCACCGCATTTCTCTATGCCCCTTCTGATGTCATAAAGATGGCCGGGCGGGACAGTTGGCTCACTTCTGTCATTCCCACAATTTCCGGTTTGGTAGTAGCAGTTGTTTGTATTGCTCTTGCCAAAAGGTTTCCACAACAGGTTTTTACTGAGTACCTCCCCCAAATCCTGGGGAAAATCCCCGGGAAAATTTTGGCTGGGGTTTACACAGCGGTTTTCATCCATCTCAGCAGTGTGATCATGAATCAAAGCTCTGCTTTTATTCATGTGGCTTTTTTAAGGGAAACTCCTCTTGTGGCCCTGGAAATCATTATTGGACTGGCATCAATCTACGGTGTCTACCTGGGTATTGAGGTCATTGCCCGGCAGAATGAACTGGTATGGCCGGTTTGGGTGCTGTCCATTTTCATCATCATTCTTTTAGTAGCTGAGTCAATCAATCCAGACAACTTCAGGCCATTTCTGGAAAAGGGGATCATGCCGGTCATCAAAGGCAGTGCACTTTTCAGCTCTTTCCGGGGGGAAGTATTTCTGCTGCTCATGCTCTACCCCTACCTCAATAAAAAAGAGGATGTATATAAAAGCGCAGTATATCATCTGCTCACAACAGCTGTTTTATTGGGAATAATCACAGCAGCAATAATCGGGGTCTTCGGTGAGCTGATTCCTGTTTATATGGTTTTTCCCATCTATAATCTTGCCCGCTACATTTCTTTAGCCCGATTTGTGGAACGCATTCAAATCCTGATTGTGGTTATGTGGATGTTCGGTGTGATCGTTAAACTGGCGGTATTCTATCACTCAGCTGCCATTGCCGCAGCCAACACCCTAGGACTTAAAAATTACCGGCTAACCCTATTACCAATTTTGGCAGGAACCATCATCATCAGCAGGCTATTCTATGGTGATCATTTGAGTTTGACACATTTTCTTTCTCATATTTTTCCCTACTATGGACCTGTAGTAGAGCTAGTTATCCCTGCACTAGTTCTACTGATCGCAGTTATCTTGAAGAAAGGTGGCAAAAGCTGACATGATTACGCTGCTTCGCAAAATTTTTTTCTCTTTGCTGGTCATTATACTCCTCTTCACCTCCGGCTGTTGGAACAGAAGAGAAATGGATACACTGACCGTCAATTCTGCTCTGGGCTTTGATCTGATCGAAACCAACGGAGAAACTAAAATCCTGCTGTCTGTGCTGACGATCAAGCCATCCCAGGCTATCGGTGGTGCCGGAGATATGGCCGGAGGAGGTGCAGGACAACAACAATCAGTAACAGGTCAGGTGATCTCCATCACCGGTGACACTGTGGAGGATGCGGTGCGCAACTGGAACCAGTGCTCCTCAAGGCAACTCTTCATGGCTCACACTGTACTCTTTGTGATCGGTGAATCTGTTGCTAAGGAAGGGATCGGCTGGGTGATCGATTTCGGCACCCGCAACCGGGATATACCGGAGAGGGCATTGGTTGTGGTCTGTGAAGGTACGGCCCGGGACGCTCTCCAGGCCCAACCCGAGTTTGAGCCCCTGCTCTCCACAGAGGTCTATAATATACTGAATCAAAATAGATATTTCACTTCCAAAAGCAAAGCAACTGATATCATCGAAACAATGTATGATCTCTTGACTCCAGGCAGAGATGTTTCATTGGCATTCCTGAAAACCTTTGTTCCACCGGAAAAGGGCTCTTCAGTTAGACAAACACCACAGTCCATTGATGGAAAAGATAGTGAAGGTGAACAGCCGGATCATAAAGTTCCAACTGTGGCGGGAGCGGTTGTCTTTCGGGGTGAAAAAGCGGTAGGGCGGCTAAATGAAGCGGAAACCCAGGGTATGTTGTTTATCATGGGAGAAGCACAAGGGGGAATAATTTCGGTGGCCTTTGACTCCACTGGGAAAAACACCTCATTTCTTTTTCGAGATGTGAATACAAAAGTAAAAACAGTGATCGAAAAGAATGAAAT
>DULM01000016.1 GCA_012840405.1 Syntrophomonadaceae bacterium
AGAATATAAAATTTCATGTAAGGCCCCAGCTGTTCGTGGTTCTTTCCCTCTTTATAATCAAACAGGGTCATCTCTCTGAATATGATGCTGTCGGTTGGTTCTATTTTGATAAATTCTTCAATAACCTCAGCTATGTCATATTTTCTGTTGAACAATTTCAATAAACTTATGTAAACCCCGCAGAGGTCTGCTGTAGAACCGGCAAATCCTTTTCCTACGGGTATTGATGATCTAATATCTATATCAAAAGAATCACATAAATCACCATAGCCCCATCGCTTGAGGAGGTTTTCCAATAGAGCTGAGGATTTTTTGTATTTAAACCTATGGACCGGGTGTTTGCATTCCATTACTTTCACTGTGGTAAACAGATTCACCGGGCAGGACACCAACATATCGGTCCCCCGATAATTACCCTGTATGATTTCCCCACAACTCCCCGGGAAAATAGTCACTGCCTCCATAAAGCCCACTCCTGACAAAGACTAATGTCACCATATGTTATAACTTCTCCAATCATCATTTCACCTTAAAAACATAAAGTAATTGCTAGGTAGATAAGCACAAAAAGAATTTCTGAACTATACATAATTGTTATTGCCCTTTTGATATCATCTCTTTCTACTGTTCTGTTTTGATCACCGATCACAGGTTTATGCACTAGCTCACCAAAATAAGTATGAGCCCCTCCTAGCTGTATGCCCAGCAAACCAGCAACTGCCCCCTCAGGATAAGCGCAATTAGGGCTTTTATGGTTTTTTCGGTCCCTGATCATGATCATGAAGCCCTGGAGAGGGTTATACCTGAAAAGCGAAGAAACACACATCAAAATGCCGGTAAGCCTTGACGGTATGTAATTAAACAGATCATCTGTTTTTGCAGGAATAAGACCGATATCCCTGTATTTTTCATTCATATAACCTAACATCGAGTCCATGGTATTCACCATTTTATATACAAAGGCCAGTGGGGCACCGCCGATCATGGCAAAAAGGAGGGGAGCGATCACCCCATCTGCTGTGTTCTCTGCCACAGTTTCCACAGTTGCCTTGATGATCTCTTCTTCATTGAGATGAGCAGTATCCCGTCCCACAATAAAGGACACTCTATATCGGGCTTCCTGAAGCCCCTTTGCGAGTGCAACATATACTTTCATCGCTTCCCGATGTAGGCAGCCAGCTGCGATACAGGTATATAAGAAATATGTGTTAACCAGATGGTAAAAAAGGCTGTTTCCCTGTAACAACCTTAATATGTAATATGGTACAAAAAAGGCAATCAGAATATTAACAACAACAATCAGGCCACCCAAAATCTTAAGCCCATTGTCACTTTTGGCTACTTTCCGGGCTAATTTTTCCTCACATCCTATTATTTTTCCCATTAATTTTATGGGATGAGGAAAAGAGTGGGGGTCACCTATCAACACATCAAGAAAAATTGCAATCAAAAGGTCGATCATGATATTACTCCTGAAAGTCCGTAGATATATCCAAAATCGTTATTTTCTCTGATTTTCTAACCTATTTTTCTATACCTTTCCTCGCTTTGACTCCCTTAGTGTAGTAGTGTTTTATTTCTTTCATCTCTGTTACCAAGTCCGCCTTATCGATTAATTCCTGAGGGGCATACCTGCCGGTTAAAACAACTTCGGTTCTTTCATTTTTCTTGTCAAGCATCTCTAAAACCCTATCTAACGGGAACAGTTTACAGTGCAATGCCACATTTATCTCATCCAGTACCACCAGATCGTACTCACCTGATGCCAATATTAGCTCACACTCTTTTAAGCCCTCATTAGCCTGCATCAGATCCTCATCAGCCGGTTTTTTAAAGAAGCGGCCACACCCATATTGCTTAATCTGAAATCCCTTAAGATAATTCCCAGCATCCAGCTCACTGCATTTCATTCCTTTAATAAACTGAGCAAAAAATACTTTTTTTCCCGCGCAGACGGCTCTCACCGAAAGACCCAGCGCAGCGGTAGTTTTACCTTTGCCATCACCTGTATAAACTTGAATAAAGCCCTTATCCATTTACTTCCTCCCGCATTTTTCCTAAAAAAAACTCCCTGCAGCAGGGAGTTTTTTTCAAAATAAAAACCATCCGAGAAGATGGTTTATAACCAATTGCTCATACTTCCCGCCGAAGTAATACCATTCAGGCAGGTCTCCTGGCTCACGCCTCATCCTCCTCCACCCTTCCCGGCATATGCCAGTGGTCTGTGGATTCGTCTTCGTTTACAGTAGCGGGGGCTGCAGCGGATTTTCACCGCTTTCCCTTTTAAACTTACGTACCTGAATGTCGCATCTATTCTGTTTAGATAAATTATAACCGTTATGTAAATTCAGATCAAGGTGTACTATCAACAAATCTGTGTCAACTTATTCTTGCCAAAGATAGAAAACATTGCTGCCCGATTAAACTGCATTTGATGAAACAACACATCCTTCAGAGGCAAAATTCCCATCAAGCCAACTCCTGAAAAAGATCGATCAGTTTCTCATTACTTTGATGGTCTTTCACCGCAACCCTGATATATGATTTATCAAGGCCGTCAAAGCTGGAGGCCTTTCTTATCATAAAGCCCTGTTTGATAAACTCATCAAATACAATATCCTCATCATATTTCAAAAGCTTTAATAAAATAAAATTGGCATGGCTGTTAAAAGCCTTGAGCCATTTTACTTGCGACAGGCTCTTTA
>DULM01000145.1 GCA_012840405.1 Syntrophomonadaceae bacterium
TCAGCATAAAAGGTGCCCCAATGATGGCTCCGATTCCGATCTGATGCTGCTCCACACCACCGCCTGTGACAAAAGCGATCAAAGGGATCAAGGATTCAGGCATCGCCGTACCAACAGCAGCTAAAATGCTCCCCACTGCACCTTCTGTCAGGTTTAATTTCACACCAATCCACTCAATCCCATTGGTGAAAATCTGCGCTGCCAGAAGTATGACAGCGAGGCTGACAACAAGCAGCAGTATGGACATTTAGGCACCACCTTTTTTCTTATAGCCAAAGAAAGGATCTTTGACGCTGTGTAAAAATGGCTACCCGGCGGTATCCTGTCCGATATAACATTTCTTTAGCCAAAGCCAAATCCCTTCCAACATCACTATCTGTATGGGCATCAGAACTAAGAGTAACCGGGATATCCAACTCATAACACCTAAGCAGCAGGTCCTGGGAGGGGTATATTTCAGCACAGGGTTTGCGCAGACCAGCCGTATTTACTTCTACAACCAGACCAGTCCTGCTGATTGCCTGCAGGACAGGTTCGATAAAAGGTGTCGGGTCTTTCTCTGGCCGATAACCGTAAACCTTGATCACATCCAAATGCCCGACAATATCAAACAGTCCACAACAAGCTATTTTCTTTAATACATCATAATATAGCCGGTATAATTCATCTATATCCCAATTCTTATAGCCGTCGCGATATGCAGGATGGTCAAACCTAAATCCCTCGACATCATGGATGGACCCGATCAAAAAGTCAAAGGAAAACCTATTAGCAATAACTTTTATTTCCTGTTCCCTTCCTGGTCGATAGCTGATTTCTAAACCCAATCTAATTTTAAGATCAGGAAACTTTTCTTTTAGGGAGGCGATTACTCCCTCATCAAGACATTCCAAATACTCATCGTGATCAGCAAAACCGATCTCTCTTATCCCTTGCTCCCGGGCAGCAAAAAGAAAAGGCGTCAATATTTCTTCTTTATATGGCTGTCCCTGATGGCCCAGGGCATGGATATGATAATCTACATACATATTCTATTCACCTGAAACTATTAAATAACCCGATTATACCCCTTCATTAAAACATGAAAATGGATGATTTTCAATACTTCTCCAAATCAGCAAAACTTGATGCTTGTTTATGTGAAATAAAAATAATACAATAAGATAACATACAGGGAGGGTGAGAAATGCCTAGAGTAATATCTTTCCGAGGAATCCGGTATAATCCAGAAAAAATTGATGATCTGGCAGCAGTGGTTACACCACCATATGATGTGATCGACAGCACTGCTCAAAAAAAATACTATGAGAAAAGCCCTTACAATGTTATCAGATTGGAGTTTGGTTATCAATTTCCCGAAGACAATGAAGAGAACAACAGATACACCAGGGCAGCCCATGATTACAGAGAGTGGTTGGAAAATGAGGTGCTGATCAGGGAAAGTAAACCAGCCTTTTACCTTTATGAGCAGGAGTTTTCCCTTGATGCCGTTAACTACATAAGAACAGGATTTTTTGCCAGGGTGCAGTTGGAAGAGTTTTCTAAGGGGGGAATACTTCCCCATGAAGAAACACTGCTTAACCCTAAAGCTGACCGTTTTGCCCTGATGTCTGCTTGTGGAGCAAATTTTAGCCCTATTTTCGCTTTTTATGTAGATCCTGAACTGACCCTAGATCAAGAATTTGATAAAGTAAAAAATTCTCAACAACCGGAAATTTCCCTCACCGATGAAGTTGGAGAGAAACACCGAATATGGGTAATGGATGATCCCCAACTGCAGCAAAAGGTTGATTCAGTATTCAAGGAAAAAGAGCTTTATATTGCTGATGGCCATCACCGTTATGAAACAGCCCTGGAATTTTACCGCAAAAACAGTGAAAAATACAAAGCAGCTGGCTATATACTCATGTATCTGGTTAATGCCTGTGACCCAGGTCTGGTCATACTCCCTACACACAGGATTGTACACAGTCTGTCAAGTTTTGATCTCTCTAACTTCCTAAAAGAATTGGAAAAATTCTTTGTAGTGGAAAAGATCAGCGGCACTGCAAAACTGGAGGCTGTTTTAAAGGAGCAGCAGGAGGCAGGAAAAACAGCTTTTGTGATGGGGACAAAGGAGAAAGCTTTATATTTACTGGTATTAAAAGACCCAGCAAAGATGCGTGAACTATCAGCTGGCAGATCAGTTGCCTGGTGCAGCCTTGATGCAGCAGTTCTGCAAACCCTTGTTTTTCAGCAGTTATTGGGTCTGACCCCAGACTCAATCGCCAAACAGGAAAACATAAGCTACACCAGAGATACAGAGGCAGCGCTAAATGCCCTCAGCCAAGATGCACAGCTGGTATTTCTACTCAATCCCACTAAAATTTCGCAGATTATGGCGGTTGCTGCATCAGGTGATAAGATGCCCCAAAAATCCACCTACTTTTATCCAAAACTGCTGACTGGGTTTGTCATCAACGATTTAAACTTATAATGGATTCATGCAACTGCTAAAAAAGAAACACAGCCAGAAATGGGTTCAAAAGCCTTAAGGCTGTGTTTTTTACTTCCTCAAGGAAAGATTTTCGATCAAAAATTCCGCCAACTGCTCTACAGATTCAGTTGAAAAGCAGGGCACCCTTTCCTCAATATGATCATCGCTGACAACAGCTATCAGTTCATCACCCAAATCAGGCCTCTCATCTATCCCCTTACGCACAACCTCCACTTTAGGGCCCTGTTCCCTTTTATAGCCTTCCACCAGTATTAAGTCAACATCTTGTATCATTTCACAAACCTCATCAAAGGATGGCTCTTGCTCATATAAATGGTGCATAGTAAGGGACTTGGGTCCCACAACCACTACACGATCTGCTCCTGCCTGGCAAAATTGCCAGGTATCCCGCTTTTCAACATCCAGATCATATCCGTGGGGGGCATGTTTGAGAGTTGCCACCCGAAAACCCTTTTCCTTAAACACTTTAATCAGCTTTTTCACCAGTGTGGTTTTCCCAGTATTAGCATACCCAGCTATAAAAACAATTTTTGCTATTTTCTTTCCCCCCTAGTAATAATCAATCACTACAAACCACATCTTACCTGACAGATGCCGGTTTGACAAGTTTGAATAAAAATCATCATTTCATTGCACAATAATAAAGACATTACACTAAATGGAGGCATGAAAATGGGATCAGTAGTTGTAGGAGTCTTTGATAGCCGGGAGCAAGCAGAACGAGCTGCTCAGGAACTGCGCGAGAAGGGTTTTCACAAAGACATTTCCCTTGTGGCAAAAGATGAAGGAGGCCAAATAGAAGAAACACGCATGGGAGGAGGAGAAGAAGGGGATACAGCCATTGAGGGTGTCACAACAGGAGGTGCCTTAGGGGGTCTTGCCGGTCTTGCAGCAGGAGCAGGAGCTTTGGCCATTCCCGGAATAGGGCCTCTGGTGGCTATGGGACCGATAGCCGGGCTCTTATCAGGAGCGGTCACAGGAGGATTGGCAGGTGGCCTTATTGACTGGGGAGTTCCCGAAGAAGAAGGCAAACATATTGAAGAGGATATTAAACAGGGAAAAATACTCCTCACAGTTCAGGGAAGCGAACCCCGCTTAAATGAAGCCAGTGAAGTTCTGCGCAGACACGGTGCGCATGATGTAAATATCTATCATAAATGATAGAAACTTTAAACTAAAGGAACAAAGATCTAAGGGAGGCGGTTATCAGCCTCCCTTGTACTATATAATTAGTTTTATCCAACTCCCGAACCAACTTGATCCTTGACAACCCTGGGGCAACTTGAAATATGTTTCTGGAATCAAATGCTCAATCTGAGCTCTTGTTATCTATTGTATCATTATCCTGATTGTTGTTTTCTTTATAGTCCTCTTCATCATTATTCTCTTCATTACTCTCTTCATTACTCTTTTCATCATCTTTTTTCTCATCATGCTTATCAAAGATGAAACTATCCGTTAATTCTTGCAGTTTCTCTGCTATATTGTTCAGAAAAGCAGCTGATGCGGCCAATTCCTGCATATTTGCAGTCTGCTCTTCAGTTCCAGCTGCAACCTCCTCTGAACTGGCAGCGGTCTCCTGTGCTATAGAGGCAATGTTTTCAACTGCTTCAGCAGCTTGATCAGCATGTTCTGTCATTTCCTGCATATGAACCGCTACTTCTCTGGTGCGCTCAAGCATGTTCTTGATTGCCTCTCCAATGGCATTGAAAGACTGTCCTGCCTGCTGTACCGCCACAATTCCCTGCTGCACTTCTTTAGTCCCTTCCTCCATATCGTTAACCGCTTTTTCTGTTTCTAGCTGGATCTCATTGATCAAACAGGAGATCTTTTCTGCTGCCTCAGCAGACTGCTCAGCCAGTTTGCGTACCTCATCAGCCACAACTGCAAAACCCCTTCCCTGCTCCCCGGCTCTTGCAGCCTCAATGGCTGCGTTTAAGGCAAGCAGGTTTGTCTGTTCAGCAATTTGAGTGATTACAGTGACAATTTGCCCGATTTCCTTCGACCTCTGGCCCAAACTTTTCACAGTTTCTGCAGACACGCTAACAGCTTGATTAATAGCCTGCATCTGTTCCACCGTATGGTTAATAGCCTGGTTACCCTCAGCTGTTGCTTTACTGGCCAATTGAGAAGCTTCAGAAACACTTTCAATACTGTGTTCTACCTGCTTTACCCGGGAGACCATCTCTGTAATACCCTTTGATGTTTGTTCAATACTTTTGGCCTGTGTGTCAGTTCCAGCTGCAACCTGCTCTATAGCAGCAGCAATCTGTTCTGTTACCTTAACCGATTCCTCTGTCCCCTGGCTTAACTGCTGTGAGGCACTATAGAGCTCTTTTGCTGTCTCACTTATTTGTACCATTATTTTTCCGAGCATAGCCAGCATATCATCGAATTGTCTTCCCAGCTCAGCCAGTTCGTCACGGGTATTGATATTAGTCCGTACAGTGAAATCACCGTCTCGAGCTTTTTTAGTGGCAGCAGTCAGGATGTTAAGAGGTTTACAGACATATGAAGTGAAGAACCAGGATAAAGCAAAAACTAACAACAAACCCAGCACACCAAACAGCCCGATATTAAAGGCGACCTTTAAAGCGTGCTCCTTGTAGGGCTGATTAGGTACTCCTACATATAAAATTCCTATTACTCTGCCCAAGGAGTCTTTGATTGGCTGATAAATCACTCTATTTTCTTTACCTAAAACATCAGCAACCCCGGTGTAGGTCCTGCCTTTTTTCAATACAACTTCTTCCACTTCGGGGGAAACCTTAGTCCCCACAGCCCGTTTTCCATTCTGCATATCATTTGTTGCTACACGGGTGTTCCCTTGAAAAATCGTAACAGTATCACCAGTGGATGATCCTATAGTATCAACCACACTATGATTATCATTGATCAGATTAGGGCCTTTGTAAAGCTTTCCTTCTCTGATCTCCCATGGGCCTGGAAAAGTTTTATTCAAATATGTCAACCCCAACTGCATATCACCTTTTAATTTTGCGTCAGCAATTGCGGCCACCTGATCGGAAACTGTATAGTAACAAAACACACCAATAGCTATAAAGAATAAAAACATTGCCCCCGATAACAATATCATCAATTTCCACCGCAGACGGATTTTCATTGATTTCATCTCCTCCTTAAACCCAAAAAATCCCCTATTGAAATAAAATCCTTATCATAATTTGTGCCCTATTGTCTATTAATGGGATATTTTATCCATTCATGGTAATTTCGACAACATACAAGAAAATCCTGCCTAATTAAGTTGATCAATCACTTAACAACAAAAACCCTCTATAAAAGAGGGTATCCTTTATCTGAAAAGACAAAACAGCTGTCTTGTGCCAGTGGTATATTATCCACCGGTTTTTTTCATAATAAGAGTGAGGTGAAAAATATGACACTATGCCCTGTCTGCAATGGCCTAACAAATCTGATGATAGATTGCCCCGCCTGTGGAAGTAATATGGAAGACTGCGGGAGGATCAGCAGTTATACTGATCCCTATGGACCCTATGAGGAAACAACAGAAGAATCAAAAAACACAGTAACCGGTGACAATCATTGTGTTCACTTTTTGCACTGTCCCAACTGTGATGAAAATACAAGCTATATAGTGAATAGTGATGAAATCTAACTGACACCCAGCAACTCTGAAATGGTTACAAAATCCCAACCATCCTGCCGCAGTTCATCGATCAATGCAGGCAAAGCCTCCAGGGTTTGTGGTTTTCCTTCATGGAGGACAATAATCGCTCCCGGGGTTAACTGCTCTTTGATTGTTCTGATTATCTCAGCAGGTGTAATATCCTCTCTCCAGTCCTGAGGGTCCACACTCCACATCACAAGCTGCATCTCCATCTCAGCTGCCACTGACTTCATTTTAATTCTGTTATTGCCCCCCGGAGGACGGACATATTTGATCTCCTGTTGTGTCCATTCCTTCAACAGATGGTAAGTACGGGATATCTGTTCTTTGATTACTGCTTCACTCATCTTTTTTATATAATGATCATAGGTGTGATTGGCGATCTCATGACCCTCTCCAGCAATCAATGCTGCCAGAACAGGGCTTTTCTGCACATTCCTACCGATCAAAAAAAATGTTGCCTTAACCTGCTTTTCCCGCAAAAGATCCAGGTATTTTATTGTGTAATTTCTTGAGGGACCATCATCAAAGGTTAAAGCTACCTTTTTTCCAGCAGAAGGAACGGACCATAGGATCTCATCACTGGGGACAGCAGGATGCTTTGGTTTAGGCTCACCTTGTGCCGGCTTCTCTGTTTGCTCAAATTTTTCATTGACAGGAGGGTTTTCAGTTTCGTGTAGTTTGCTAGATTTCTGCTGCTGCCTGTTTTGATAATACCCACTGCAACTGTCCGCTGTCAGCAGCAATTGTATGGCAAATAATTGACAGAGGAGTATGACAATAAAAGCAGTAATTCTTACCCCGCGGCTGTACAAATTAAAACCAATGGGGGTTAGTGGAGGCAAGTTTCTCATCTCCCGGTAAGCTTTTACTTTATTCTATCATACCGGAAGCATAGTAAAAATATGTTTTAATGATAAATCTCAATCCCATTTTTCACCAGTTGCTGCTGAAAATCCCTGACCTGCTCAGAAGATGCAGGAGGTATTTTCTCCAGGGGATCCCGCAAACCTAACTCCCTCCATTTTACAACACCCATCTTATGGTAAGGAAGAACTTGAACCGGAACATTTCTCTGAAATGATCGTATCAGTTGAGAGAGATCCCAGGCGTCTTTGTCGGTATCATTGATAGTGGGTATCAACACATAACAGACAACCAGTTCTGCCGCGGAATTAACAGCCTCCTTTAGATTTTTCAGGATTTCCTCATTTCCTGTATCGGTAAGCCTTTTGTGTTTTTCCGGGTCTACAACCTTAATCGAGAAAATAACCCGATCAGTGTGGGGTAAAACCTCCAGAAGATTGCCATGACGGCAATATCCGGAGGTATCCAGTACCCGGTGGATCCCCAGTTCACCTGCTTTAATAAAAAGTTCCTTGACAAAGGCAGGTTGCAAGAGGGGTTCCCCCCCAGAAACCGTTAATCCCCCACCAGACAAATCAAAAAAGGGTTTATAATCAATCAACTGATCGATGATCTCCTCAACGGTCACCGCTTTCCCTTTAGCCAACCAGGTATCGGGATTGTGACAGAAGCGGCAGCGCAGAGCACACCCCTGCAAAAACAGGACAAAACGGATGCCGCCATTGTCCACTGTACCCATTGTTTCAATAGAATGGATATAACCGGTCACCATTTTTAACTCAACCCTCTGCTGTGAATGGTTCGCTCAATAACCTCTTCCTGCTGTTCTCTGGTTAATTTCACGAAATTAACAGCATAACCGGAAACCCGAATCGTCAACTGCGGATATTTTTCCGGGTGGTGCATAGCATCGATCAAGAGATCCCGATCAAAAACATTGACATTGATATGATGCCCTCCCCGTAAAAAATAACCGTCCAAGAGTGCGATGATATTCCTGATGCGGCTTTCCTGATCAGGCCCTAACCCATTGGGTGTAATGGAAAAGGTATAAGAAATTCCATCTAATGCGTGATGATAAGGGAGTTTGGCAACTGATGCCATGGCAGCCAGCGCACCTTTTTGATCACGCCCGTGCATAGGATTAGCCCCCGGAGCAAAAGGTGCCCCACCCTTTCTCCCATCAGGAGTGCTGGCGGTTTTTTTCCCATACATCACATTACTGGTGATGGTCAGAATGGAATGGGTATGATAGGCCCCACGATAGGCAGGGTGTTTTTTGAGTTCATGATCGAATAGCCTAACAAGATCCACAGCAATACTGTCAACACGGTCATCATTGTTGCCGAACATGGGGAAATCGCCATTGATGCGAAAATCTGTGATCAGACCTGTTTCATTAAACACAGGTTCCACCTGAGCATATTTGATAGCACTGAGAGAATCGGCCACCACCGATAAACCAGCCATCCCAAAAGCCATCAGCCGGTCCACAAAAGTGTTATGCAGTGCCATCTGCAGGCTTTCATAAGCATATTTGTCATGCATATAGTGAATCACATTCATTGTTGTGACATATTTCTCCGCCAGCCAGCCCACCATCTTTTGAAAAGCAGGCCAAACTTCATCAAAATTCAAAGGGCCTGGCCCTGCCTGATAAACATTTGGCGCTATCCTCTCACCAGAAGCCTCTTCCCTGCCTCCATTCAAAGTAAGTAAGAGACATTTAGGCAGATTGCAGCGCGCTCCAAAGAACTGCATCTGTTCACCCAGCCGCATTGCTGAAGTGCAGCAAGCAATACCATAGTCATCACCGAAAATGGGCGCCATCAGGTCATCATTTTCATACTGCAAAGAACAGGTTTCAATGGAAAGCCGGGCACAATATTCCTTGAAACCTTGGGGGAGATTCTGTGACCAGAGAACGGTCATATTGGGTTCAGGAGCAGGTCCCAGGTTTTCCAGTGTATGCAGAAACCGAAAAGATGTCCTGCTTACCAGGGTTCTGCCATCACTGGCCATCCCACCGATAGCTTCTGTAATCCAGTTGGGGTCACCAGCAAACAACTCATCATACTCCTTGGTTCTCAGGTGTCTTACCAGGCGCAGTTTGATCACAAAGTCATCGATCAGTTCCTGTGCCCCTTCCTCATTTAACACACCCTCCTCAAGGTCCCGCTCCAAATAAATATCCAGAAAAGTGCTTACCCTGCCTAAGGACATCGCAGCCCCATTTTGCTGTTTGACCGCAGCCAGATAAGCAAAATAGAGCCACTGAACAGCTTCTCGAGCATCCATGGCCGGGCGGCTGATGTCAAAACCATAACTCTCAGCCATCTTTTTCAGATCATGTAGAGCATTGATCTGCTGTCTGACCTCCTCCCTCAGCCTCACTATTTCCTCATTATCGATGGTCAGCAGTCTCGGAGAATTGAGGTCAGCTTCTTTAGCCGCTATCAGTCGATCCACACCATAAAGTGGAACCCGCCGGTAATCACCGATGAGCCGGCCCCTCCCATAGGCATCAGGGAGTCCTGTAATAATACCGTAGTGGCGCAGGCGCCGCATTTCCTTGGTATAAACCATAAAAACCCCATCATTATGGGTTACCCGGTATTTGGTGAAGATTTCTTTTAGCTGGGGATTCAGCTCCTCACCGTACTGACGACAGGCATTGTCAGCCATTCTGATCCCGCCAAAGGGATTAACCGCCCGTTTAAGGGGTTCATCGGTCTGCAGTCCCACAATGATCTCCAAATCACGATCAATATAGCCGGGTGGGAAGGCAGTAATAGTCTGGACTGTATGGGGATCTATTTTATAAACACCCCCCCTTTTCTGTTCTTCAAGTAATAGTTCCCGGCACTTTTCCCAGAGCCTCCTCGTACGCTCTGTGGGTCCAGCCAAAAAAGAGGCATCCCCGTGATAGGGCTTCACATTGGACAGTATAAAATCACGTACATCGATGCGTTCTCTCCATGAAGTTCCTTGAAATGAGCGATAGCAGTCTTTTGTTAATGTACCTTTCATAAAAATCACCCCAGAACTAGCATTTCCGGGGTATACTGTAATAATTCCTAATTGTGCGATAATATGAATAATTACAAGTAATGGTTGACAAAGTCAACCAACTCCTTGAAAATAAAACTGAACATCTGAATTCAGACAATATTCAGATTAAGGGGGCTAACTGCTGGTGCGTTATGCCATCATCAGCGATATACATGCCAATTTGGAAGCCCTGAACGCCACCCTGAAGGATATCAAGAACCAGCATGTGGATAAAATAATCTGCCTGGGGGATGTGGTGGGCTATTACCCGGACCCTAATAAATGTGCCAGTCTCTGCAAAAAAACGGGCTTAATCAGCATCAGGGGTAATCATGATGATGCAGCCCTTGAACTGTGTCCTATTGATAATTTCAATCCTATTGCCCAAGAGGCTCTCCTGTGGACTGCTGAACACCTCAAAAAGGAAAATAAGGAATGGCTGCAGCAACTGCCGGACCAGCTGGTTGTTGATGATGATTTCTTGGCGGTCCATGGTTCCCCCTGGGACCCATATGCCTATATTTTCACCTCAGCTGGCGCCGTGCGCTCTTTTTCTTATATGCGCAGCAACTATCCCACTATCTCCATCTGTTTTTTCGGTCACACACATCAAAAAGCACTCTATACATCAGATGAGAACAGCGTTGAGGAAGTTACCCGGGGTAGAGAATATATCCTGGGAAACAACGGTTTGTTCCTGATTAACCCCGGGAGTGTCGGCCAGTCCAGGGATGGAATCCCCGGTGCCTCATATATTATCTATCATTCCGAAAAACGGAAGATAGAATTTCGTCATATCCCCTATGATATCGAAACAACCCAGCGTAAAGTTCGAGCTGCAGGTCTGCCTATGATGCTTGCTGAACGCCTCAGTCTTGGTTATTGAGGTTAGTTATCATTTTTTTCGCTTGTGACAGAAGGTACTCCCGGTTGTTCTTCCTGGGATCCTCCAGCACCTCATCCCAAAGTTTCCTCAAAACAACCCCTACCAGGGGCCCTGGTTTCACACCTGCTTCTTCAATAATGTCAGTCCCATTGACAGCAAGTTCCCGCAGTGCAAAATCACCACCTGCTGCCAGGGTCTGTTCTAGCTTAGCAGTAAACTGCTCGTACTCTTCCAAAGAACGAACCACCTGATCCCGGCTGTGAGCCATGATATCTGCCAGGCGCACCTGCAGCAACTGCGGGATCAACCTCCTGCCCACCCTGGCAATCAAACGGCGCTGGCCTGCAGGCCCCATCCCCAGTTCAAGCATATGTTCCCGAATCAGGGTCACAACATCCTTGATCACCCTGTTGCTGTAGTGCAGCCTCCTTAAAATTTCCTCAGCCATTTCACTGCCCAGAACATTGTGACCATAAAAATGGCCGCGACCATCTTCGCCTCTACTGTAACAACGGGGTTTTGCTACATCATGCAGCAGAATAGCCAGGCGCACTGTAAGATCAGTTGGTGTATAACGCATGGCCTCCATTGTGTGAGTCAGCACTGTATATTGATGAGAAGGATGGTACTGGGCAAACAACCATCCCTCTCTGAGTTCCGGGATAATAACAAACAACAGCCCCAGCTCAAGCATAGCTTCCAGTCCCTGATAAAAATGCTCTGCCATTAAAATACGGTTCAGTTCTTCCCGAATCCGTTCAGCAGAAATCTTAGACAGCAGTTCAACATTTCTAATAATGGCGTGTTTTGTTTTTTGTTCGATAGAAAACCCCAATTCAGCAGAAAATCTTACAGCCCGCAGCATCCGCAGCGGGTCCTCAATAAAGCGTTCTTCTGCATCCCGGACAGCCCTGATCACCCCTTTTTTTAAATCAGCCAATCCATGATATGGATCACATAATAATGAGCGCAGGGGATCATAAGCCAGTGCATTAACAGTAAAATCACGCCTGGAAAGGTCATCCTCAATCTCTGTAACAAACTTAACTTTAGAAGGGCGTCGATAATCGTTATAGTCAGCCTCTTTGCGGAAGGTGGTGATCTCCAGGGAAACACCGTTGATATAAACTGTTACTGTGCCATATTTGACCCCAGTAGGTATAACCTTATATCCTTTCCCTTTAAAGATCCTTTCCACTTCACGGGGATGGGCATTGGTAGCCAGGTCCCAATCCTGGGGTGCCATACCCAATATAAGGTCCCTGATGCCTCCTCCCACAACATAGGATTCCTTCTTGTTGTGAGCCAGTATCCTGCAGGCACTCAGTACCTCTTCTGGAAGGAAAAGATGCATAACACTACTCCTCTTTCCCATGATCTAATACTCTTATTTTATCTCTGTTTCCCGAACTTATTTCAAGAACCGTCCTGGCGCCCGGTGCAAAGTTGCTTGATCAGGCAGGTCAAGCCTCAAGCAGCCGCTTCCATAGATTAGCTTCTCTACCCTCGCGCACAATATGGTGTACCCCATCCAAAGGCACACCTTTCTCTTCCAAAAGCAGTTCTGCCTCTCTCCGCATCTCAGGGCGAACGATCAAAGCTACTCCACAATCAGCGCTGATCTCCCGCGGTAAAGGGATCAGTACCACACAAATACCTGCATCTTTACAGGTCTTTTCGGCTTTTAAAGCATAATGGGAAGAAGGAAAAGTAAAAACATCAACAGCAAAGTTTTCTTGACTTGCTGGCATATCAACACCACCTAAACAACTTTTATCCGGCCGACAGTTAAATTATATCATCTAATAGATTTTGGAACATAAAAAAAACCTAACATAATGCTTCATGCTCTTATGTTAGGCGGAAAAGGGGGATGTTACTAACCCAGGCTGCCTCCGGGTCATTTGTAGGAGGTAATGTATGCCAAAGAAATGACCGTGGATCCCACCCGCTCCATGCAGGGTCTGAGACCTCCACGGTCATATTAGTCAATCATTTACATTTTAAGTCAATCATTATATTTTACTAAACTTCTTCTAAAATGATCTTGTGGTCTACCAGGGCCAATTCTTTGATCCTGGCCTTGATCATTTTGCGCCGGCCAAAGATATCTTCTAATACCAGCTGACCATCATCCTGTGGTTGAACTTTGTCCACATTCTCTAAGAAGAGTTCTTCTTGATCACCTTTTAACAGGTAAGCATGGGATTCACACATCTTTTTTCACCTCCGCCAATTCTTTCAGTCTATTAATTAGTTGTTCTACCTGGTGCGGTAAAGGTTCAGCTTGTACCCCGATCACTTCTACTTTTGACAGTGTCAGAGGCAAAAGAATCTTCTGCGCCTTGCTTTTGGCTATGGCTTCAGCCATCTTCGCAGTCAATTCACCCCTCATGGAATGAGCAAGAATAATACCAAGGGGCCCTACTATAATATCTACTTCACCTGCATTCTCAACAACAGCATTCTCCCCGCTGGCACCTTCATTGGCACCCGCCTTAAGCATCAAAGATGTAGCAATAGAATTAGTCCCCAAGGCAATGATTTCAGTTTGAGGGAGAGCTTTTCTGATCTGCTCGGTAATCAGCCGGCCGATACCTCCCCCTTGACCATCGATAACAGCAACACGCATCATATCACCTATTCCCATGTTTCTGTTCTTGACTGGTCTTGCTTCCCTGGACATCACGCCCTTTGAGCAAACAACCGATCCCATAGGCAACAGCAAGAGTAAGCAGTGTCCCAATAATCCCTGCAGCTGAGGTTGCGACCTTTTCATTGGTGATACCAGGGAAAACATAATCAGGTATGGGTGAATTGATCAACTCTGTTGCTTTATCGATAAACCCATGGTCCTCTGCTACTCTCTCCAAACCATCTGGTAAAGAAGAAGCAAAGGGGCTTACTACCAAAGCAATAACAACCGACAAAATTAAAAGGACCCATATTTCTTTTCGCATCATTCTCACCTCGAGCCTGCTGCTTGATGAACCAAATCAGGTCTCACCTGGGTTAAGTAAGCAACAACAACTGTTGTAATTACAGCTTCTAGCAACCCGATAATTACATGCCAGGTGAGCATTGCAGGAAGCACAATGCTGAGTGCCCCCATACCGGAGAATGAGAGTTCCAATGAACAAGCGATAGCAGCCATTACTACAGAAACCCATGACCCCACAAAGGTCCCAACAAGCACCCCGGTCCTGTTTGGCCAAAGATTGCGGAACAATAAATAAACCCCATAACCGGATAGGACTCCGATCACCGCCATGTTAAGAATGTTCGCGCCCAATACGGTGATCCCGCCATCAAGAAAGATAAAAGCCTGTAGTGCTAGAACAGTAGTTATGATGATCGCTGCTGACCAGGGGCCTAAAAGCACCGCAGCTAACATACCGCCAAGAAGATGGCCCGAAGTTCCACCTGCAATGGGAATGTTGATCATCTGCGCTGCGAAAATAAATGCAGCCATCACTCCCATAAATGGTATCTGACGCTCCTGTAGTTCTTTATTGGTCTTGGTAACTGCATAACCAACAGCAATACCGCCCAGAGCCCAGGCAGTTCCAAATGTCTTTGGATCCAACAAACCATCAGGTATGTGCATCTTTTCGATCCTCCTTAGAATAAATAACAAGAAAAACAAAAAAACCACGACTTCTGTCCACTTCTGTGGAAACCAGAACCTCCGTGGTTCATATTATTTTATATTTAGTTATGATTTTATTTTATATATTCTAGCTCAAATTAAAAAATCCTGCAATCAAATAAATAATTTATTTTTTATTTAACTCCCGCAGAATGAGCCGGGCTGTCTCTGCGGCAACCTCACCAGTTAAAGCAATACACTGTTTCATATGGTCTTCAGACCCTAACTCCATACCTTTGGTCAGTACACGGCAGCATGTGCTCTTATGGCGTCTTTTAAAAGTATCATGCAGTTCCTTAGCCAAAGCCATGACTTTGTTGACACATGGATCACCCTCTGTTTTTCTGCCGAAAAACATACCCAGGGCTAAAACACCGCCGTTAATTGCACCACAGGTGCAGCCTGCACCCCCAATACCAACAGGAAACCCTGATGCCATAGCTATCACATCATCTGGGAGAGGCAGTTCAAATTCATCCTTAATAGTTTTCACAATTGCTTCGGAACAATAATAGTCCCCCCGGCGGTAATAATCACCCGCTCTCTTTTCTATCCTCTGAAGATCGATAATCTTTTCCATAGGAAAGGCGCCCTCCTAGGTTAATGACTCACACAAAGTTAACCATTAACACTACGCTCATAGTGTAACAGACCGGGAAGCTGTAGTGATCGCTTCCACAGCTGCATACATATTGGTTACCTTACCAACTGCCAGTTTCTCTTTTAAACCATAGTAATCCAAACATGTACCACAAGATAAAATTTCAACACCCTTTTCTTCCATTGTTTTGAGTATTTCTAAAAGCTCAGATCCTTCTGTGGTAAGGAAAACACCGCTGTTCATAAATATCAGCTGTTTAATATTCTCCATCTGAGTCAAAGTATAAAGGAAACTTTTCATCAGGATCTTGCCTAATTCTTCTTCACCCTTACCGAACAAATTGCTGGTGATAAGAATTACAGCCTTCTCCTGTTCTTCAGCAGATGTGTCAACAGCACAAGAGCTCTTTCTGATTAAAAGGTAATATTCCCCTTCCTTTTCCTCCACCTCTACAGAAAAGCCCTTGCTCGTTGCCAGTCTTGTGACATTTTCTACTGCAGTGCGGTTATCAACAATTGTTGTGACCTCATCACTTTCTTCCAGAGCTTTTTTTGTCAGAATCACCGGTTGAGGACAGGATAGCCCTCTGGCATCAACGACCTTCTTCATCACCGATCAATTCCTTTCTATCAAAATTTGCGCTTTATAAAAGCAGGTTAAGTTACTAACAATCAACCGGAAGTGCAGATTTCGTAAACAGCCTGCACAACCTTTTCCATCTCCTCCAGTGTATTAAAGTAACCCGGACTAAGGCGGCAAGCTCCCTCCTTCACAGTCCCCAGTGTCCTGTGTGCCAGAGGAGCACAATGCAGCCCAGATCTGGATAAGATTCCGTATTTTTGATCCA
>DULM01000146.1 GCA_012840405.1 Syntrophomonadaceae bacterium
CATAATGGTTTTTGCCAGTGTGGTTTTCCCGGAGCCGCTTTCACCCACAAGGGCAAGGGTCTCTCCCTCATAGAGGGTGAGATCAATACCGTGGAGTATTTTAGCATGATCAATACTCTTACTGATACTCCTTACCTCCAGCAGTGGAATGATACCACCCCTGTGGCAGGCCAGGCATCTGCTACCCTTTTCCTGAAGTTCAGGTACCTCCTGCTCACAGATCTCTATTCTTTGTGTGCACCTGCTATTGAATGGGCAGCCCTCCACTTTATGAGACATTTTGCCGGGAATCCCCTGCAGGTCCTTGGTTGTGGTCATATTGGGATAGGAGCGCAAAAGCCCCCTGGTGTATGGGTGCATAGGATTTTCCAGCAATTCTTTTGTTGGACCCAACTCAAGGATCCTGCCGGCATACATCACAGCAACTTTTTCTGACAGTTTGGCTGCAGCATCTATGTCATGGGTGATCACCAGGGTAATCCTATCATGGGCTGCTTCTTTAAGCACAGTGATGATTTCTAATTTTGTGAGAGCATCAAGGGCAGCAGTGGGCTCATCAAGGATCAGGACATCGGGATCATTGGCCAGGGCGATGCAGATCAGGGCCTTTTGCTTTTCCCCTCCGCTCAGTTGATGGGGATAGGAGTCAGCCCGCCTTTGATCAAGGCCAACTTGAGCAAGTAACTGCCGGGTGTGTTCTGCAGCAAAATCTCTGTCCTTTTCCCCATGTACCAGAATCGTTTCCATGATCTGCTGTCTGATGGTGTAGAGGGGATGGAGAGCAGCTTCAACATCCTGGAAGACCATAGCTATCTTACGCCCGCGTAAAAGTCGCAGTTCCTCCTCAGCCAGTGCCAGGAGATTGATTCCTTGGTAAAGTATTTCACCGGTGCAGTGCCCATCGATCAGGCCCATAATGCTTAAAGCGAGGGTGGTTTTACCTGCACCTGTTTCACCTATAACTGCCAGGGAGTCTCCTTTGTTTAAGGTTAGGTTAACTCCTTTGAGTATATTCAGTCCATTATAAGATACTTTCAGATTCTTAATGTCCAGCATGGCCTACTCCTTTACGAAGACGAGGATTTAATGCCTTTTCTAGGGAAAACCCCAGAAAAGCCAGTGTGCTGATTAAAAGGGATAGGGCAAAGCCCGGTGGCAAGAGCCACCATTTCCAAACATCGAGATATGAGAAACGCAGAGCATGCTGCATCATTTTTCCCCAACTGATCACAGAGGGATCAGAGATCCCTAAGAAGGAAAGCCCTGCCTCCATGAAGATCGCTCTACGGGCATCAGCTATCAGGGTTGCCGCCAGCACTGGACCCAAATCAGGAATGATGTGGTGAACAAGCAGATGGGGCCAGCCTGCTCCAAAGGTGCGGGCTGCGGACACATGCATCCTTTCTTTTAAAGAAAGGGTCTGAGCTCTGATCACTCGGGCTCCCCCGGGCCAGAGAAAAGCAGCCAGCAGCAGGATCATCAACAGCATATTAGGACGCAGGTAGGCTGCAACAAGGATAACAACGATCACCGGAGGAATGACGATCATTGCATCCACCAGCCGCATGATCAGCCGGTCATAAACCCCTCCGAAAAGTGCAGCAGTGCATCCAACCAGGACACTGATCAAAAGGGCGAGCACAGCTGCCCCACAGCCCACGATCAGTGAGGTGCGAGCGCCAAAAAGAAGCTGTGTCCAAATATCCTGTCCCACATCATTGGTACCCAGTAAATGCTGCCCGGATGGGGGACTGAAAGCAGAGCCGGTATATTCATGAGGCTGGTAACTGGTAAGCAGTGGGGCCAAAATGGCCAGCACAACTATCAATGAGATCAGCACCAGACCTGCTCTGCCAAAACTGTCATGTTTTATTTCCTGCCAGTAATCAATGTGCACAGTGATACCTCCTGCTCCTTAATGAGAATAGGCAACCCGCGGGTCCAACCTGGTATACAGCAGATCGAGCAGGTAATTTGCTACCAAAATGACCACTGTT
Source organism: Syntrophomonadaceae bacterium (assembly GCA_012840405.1). Classification (GTDB taxonomy): domain Bacteria; phylum Bacillota; class DSM-12270; order Thermacetogeniales; family Thermacetogeniaceae; genus DTU068. Next base: position 1,998 of record DULM01000146.1, read on the forward strand.
GTCACCAGAAGAATTCCCTGCATCAGCGGATAATCACGGGTAAGCAGAGAATTATAAAGCAGTGAGCCCACTCCGGGGTAGGAAAAAATGATTTCAATAAATAAAGCCCCTGTAACTGAACTGGCCAACTGTAGCCCTGCAGCAGTTACCACAGGTAAAAGGGAGTTCCTGCCGGCATGCCTGTACCTGATCTCCCTTTCCCGGCAGCCCTTTGCTTTAGCCGTAAGAATAAATCCTTCTCCCAGGGTGGTCACCATAGTGTTCCTGGTCAACAGGTAGGCTCCTGTGACCCTTACGATAACAAGAGCAATAAGGGGGAGTGCCAAGTGGTGCAACACATCTATTATGAGAGCAAGGCCGGTTTTTCCGGCATAAGGTGTAAGAGCACCGGCTAGAGGCACGATCCCCAGCGCTACCCCGAAGAACAAGAGCAATAGAATGCCTATGAAAAAGTCGGGAAAACCGCTCAAAGAAATCAGGCCTGTCAGTAAAACCTTGTCTGTGGTTTTGCCGCGGCGGTAACCGCTCTCGATTCCCAGGATAATACCCAGGAGGTTGGAAATAAGCACAGCGAGTCCCACTAAGAGCAGGGTCCAGGGGAGAGAGGCAGCGATCACATCAAACACCGGGGCATTGTAATAATAGGAATAACCCATATCCCCATGAAGGAGTGCCTTGATATAGGACACAAACTGAGCACCCAGCGGCTTATCCAGGGAAAACCGCTGGGTAAGCTCAGCCTGCAGTTCCGGTGTCATTGCAATTAAAGCCTCTTCCCCATAGATTGCCATCAGGGGATCCCCGGGCATCGCCCGCGGCAGCAAAAAATTGATCATGAGAATTATGACAAATGCGATCAGGTAGCTTACTGCAGATCCTGCTTTTTTCAATTGAATCCACCTCTATTTTACGAATGCCAGCTTATTCAAAGGAATAGGAACACCAATAGCTATTCCCATGCGTGTATAGAAAAGGTCCGTTTTATCATTGCAGGCCCAATACCATGTCGGGTAATAGATGGTCAAGGCCGGCACATCTTCAGCGTATAGCTTCTGGATTTCAGCAATGATTTCCTTTCTTTTTTCTTCGTTTATTTCTTGCTGCTGTTCTTTAAGCAGGCTGACAAGGGATTCATTCTCTGTGTATCTTGCACTGTTAAACCCCTGGCCGATAATGCTTCTGCTTAAGAAATCCGGATCTCCACCGATCCCACCATGACCGCTTAAAGCCAGCTCAAACTTCCATTCATTGACCAGGTTGTCAAGGGTTTTTGCTTCCAGGCTCCGCAGGTTGACTTTAATACCTACTGCTTCCAGTTGCTGTTTGATCATTTCCGCTTCCCGTTCCCCAGGGCTGGTGCTGTTGCCTGGGAAAAGAAGTTCAATTTCCAGCACTTTGCCATCCTTCTGATAGAAATTGTCCTTCTTTGTATAACCCAGACTTTCCAGAAGTTCTTCTGCTTTCGCAGGCTTGTGCCTATACTGTTCAATGTCCTGGTTATACCAGGGGCTGTCAGGAGGAAGAAAGCCCGGGCTTCCTGCCAGTCCATACCCCCGCAGACAGGTAGAGACGATCTGTTCTCGGTCAATGGCATAAGCTAGGGCCTGTCTTAACCTTTTATCGTTAAATGGAGGTTTTTGATGATTGATCATCAGCTTGGCATTCCAGTCAGAGGGGCTCTCCAAAATATTGAACCCTTCTTTTTTGATATCCTCTGCCAGCTCAGGGGGGATACTGGCGGCATCCACCTGTTTCTGTTTCAAGGCACTGGCAGCCATTTCCTCACTGACCTTAACAAACTTAAGCTGCTTGATCTTTGGTTCACCTAGATAGTAATTTTCGTAGGCTTCATATAGGTAGGTTCCCTGGGCCTTGTTGTAGTCAACAAGCTTAAAGGGCCCAGTACCGATTACAGCCTTTTCCTCCTGGAACTGTTCAGGATCCCTTACATCCTTCCAGATATGTTCAGGGAGAACAGGCAGGGTACAGGCCACATTATCCATAAAGGGAGCATATGGTTTGCTCAATAAAACCTTTACTGTGCTATCATCAACAACTTCAACCCTTTCCACAATACCGGAATCGACCCATTGATAAGGGTGTTCTTTGATATAGTTAAATGTGAACTCAACATCCTGGGGTGTGAATTTTTCCCCATCATGCCAGCTTACATCATTTCTCAGTTTGAAAGTGTAAGCATTTTCATCCTCAAGGTATTCCCAACTCTCTGCCAGAGCAGGGACATAACCCTGGTCATCCTTCCAGACAAGGGTATCGAAAATAAAACTCATTCTTACATAACCCGGCCCCCGTGAATAATGGGCATAGGGTGAGGGGTAACCCCAGTCTCCTGTTGCATCGGCAACAGTGTAGATGTCGGTTTCAGTAGAATGCTCTCCTTGGGGTTTTTCTTGTTCCCCACAGCCGGCAGCTAAAACCGTCAGACTGAAGATAACTCCCAATACCAATATCTGTTTGAAAAACTTATACATGCTTTTCACCTCTTTTTTGCACATCGCCCCTGAACCAAGAAATGCGAACATTCTCAATACTGTCAATTTCTGAGGAATAAGGTTTTATATCCAGCAAAGGGCTGCCATCAACAGCATCAATACCCTGCACCAACAGCCGGTTTCCTTCCCTTTTCAGCAGTTTTACAGCACAAAAAGCGATTGGGTTGGGACGGGCCGGTGAGCGGCAAGCAAAAACGCCCCGCAGTTCTGGGCCGAAAGGTGTCCGGGTCTTTAAGGTGTCACGCTGTGCCTGGTGGCACCAGTAAAGAACGATCAGGTACTCAGCTTTGTCTATATCTTTGAGGCCTTCAGCATACTCTGGGTAAATTTCCAGTTCTGCGGTTTCTTCAGAAAAACGCCCTTGGAAGGGTGCTTCAGACTTATCCCGATATGGGCTATGAACCACACCAATGGGCACTAACTCCATTAAATCAACTCCTTCACCTGAAAATAAAAAAACCACAAAGGTTTCTTCCTTCTGGAAGAATGAGACACCTCCGTGGCGCCGATAATTTCCGTTACACGATATTTACTTTTTAATATATTTTTTTATTATTCTACAAATCTTAATAAAAACCTTCTTCAATAGTCTAATATTTATCAAAAATCAGTTTATTATTGCTGAAGAAATAAACCGGGAAACATAACAATAAAAAGAGCCCAGCAATCAACTGGGCTCTTTTATTTGGGCAGCGTTTGTGTTCATTTTAGATAAGGGCAAGTACTATGAAGTTTAGGATAAAGAAAACCGTTGAAACTGTAACCACAGGATGTACCTGCCTTAATTGCCCTTTGC
>DULM01000147.1 GCA_012840405.1 Syntrophomonadaceae bacterium
AATGGATGCTATGGTCCACGATTTGGATAATGGGGTCATGGTTATTGTGGGGCATTAGGGGTTAGCTGGATGGCTAAAATAATATACCATTGTTACGGTGGTTCACACTCTTCGGTAATCACAGCAGCTATTTTTCTGGGCATGCTCCCTAAGGACAGGGTTGCCAGCAAAGCAGAACTCCTGGATGTCCCCCATTTTGACCAACAAGAAGCAGTAACCCACGGCCATTTACGGTTTATTGGCCGTGATCTAAAAGGAAATGAGGTATTAGTACTGGGAAAGCGGATGGCTGGCCCTGATCTTACTATTTTTCTGCATAAGATCAGTGAGCTGTTCTCCTGTAGAGAAGAAATCGAAGCTATCGATACCACTTTTCCGGTCAATCCTTTAATGGTGATCGGTGGGTTCCTTTCCAGAGGATTAAATCTAGTCACTCTGGGCCGGCCCCTTGTTATTCTCGGAACACAACTAGCTTATCCCTACTTTGTTCAGATCGCAGAAGGTGCAGAAAATAGAATAAAGGAAAAGTTCATCCCCAAAAGCCCCAGTTTACCTTATCAGGAGAAACCCATACTATTGTATATCTGTCCGGAAAATGATCCCTTACCTGTGCTGTTGGCCGGGCTTCATTTGGCACCAGATGCAACTGAGCAGCAACTGCTGGACTGGGCTGCAAACATAAAGTTCAGAGGAAAATTGGGGACCTTCAAATATTTAGGTAATGCAGAAGGCTATGATCTTTATCTTGCCGGAACAGGCAGGGAGCCGGAGATCATGGTCAGGACACTGAGGGAAATACGCACCTTATTGGGAATACCCTGCATCAAATTAGCTATTGTTCACTCACCGCTCAAAGCACCCTTCTTGTTGAAAGTCATCTCTAGAGCGAGAAGGTTTTTCAGTTGGTCAAAACTCTTAATCATGTTGGAAAAAAGGGCATTGGCTCCCCTGATTAAAGAGTGTCGTAAAATAGTTTACAGTACCAGAATTGCTTTACGGGAAGGAATTCTTGACTAAACAACTCTACTCAATGATAATTGATCAAAAAAGATGGAGCAGGAATAATGAAGCTGTGTAAGCAACATGGTATTTTGATCGATCGGGTTATCCCTGGCTCAGCTGCTGCAGAGCTTGGCCTGCGGAAAGGTGATTTACTGCTATCGGTCAATGGGATCCGCCCTCAAGACCTGATCGCCTACCGTTATCTGATCGCTGATGAGCAGCTAACCTTAAAGGTTCGTAAAAAGGGCGGTAGGGTTGTGACCCATAAAATCATCAAAGGTTTTGATACAGATCTGGGGATAGTTTTCCAAGAAGACTGTTTTGACGGTATTAGACGCTGCCGGAATAAGTGTGTGTTTTGTTTTGTGGACCAACTGCCAACCGGCCTGCGCCCTACCCTCTATGAAAAGGATGATGACTACAGGCTATCTTTTTTGCACGGCAATTTTATAACATTGACCAATCTCAAGGAAGGGGATATCGCAAGAATTGTTAGTATGAAACTGAGCCCCCTTTATATTTCAGTGCATACAACCTCCCCACTGCTGCGGGGAAGGATGCTGGGTCTGAAAAAGGCTGCACCTGTACTTGATCTAATTTCTTTATTTGCATCTAGGGGAATAACTATGCATATTCAGGTGGTGCTTTGCCCTGATTGGAATGACGGGGATGTTTTAGAACAAACCATTTGCCAGTTGGCCGCTTTTTGGCCACAGGTGGCTTCAGTAGGTGTTGTGCCTGTGGGGCTGACCAAATACCGGCAGCATCTTCCAAAACTCCGTTCTATTACCCGGTCGGAATGCAGGAAGCTAATAAATCAAGCATCCGGTTGGCAAAAATATTATCGCAGAGCATATGGGGTTTCTTTTGTTTACCTTGCTGATGAATTTTACCTGAAGGCAGGACTCCCATTTCCCTTATCGGATCAATATGACGGTTTTCCCCAATTGGAGAATGGCATCGGATTGGGGAGGCTTTTTTATGAAGACTTTAGCCGGATAAAATCCAGGCTTCCCGAAAAGTTAAGGATCAGGAGGCAGTTATTTATAGCAACATCTCATGCCGGTGCTCAAGTGCTTTCTCCAGTAGTTCATCGTCTAAATTTTATAAAAAATCTCAAATTAAAAATGCTTAGTATTCCCAATACCTTTTTTGGTCCCCGGATTACTGTAACCGGGTTGTTAGCAGGGCAGGATCTGATGCGCGGATTAAAAAGGGTGAGGGGTGAGGAAGTATTGATACCCCGTATTATGCTGCGTCAGGACACCCCCATTTTTTTAGATGGGCTCTCTGTTGAAGAGCTTGAAGCAAGGTCCGGCTGTAGTATCTATCTGGTGGAGCCTAGCAGTATTGCTCTGGTGGAAACTATTTGTATGTTAGGGGGGATCAGCTTTGAAAAAGCCGATTGTAGCCCTAGTAGGTAGGCCTAATGTGGGTAAGTCCACCTTATTTAATCGCCTTTCAGGTGGGAGATCAGCTATTGTGGCAGACCGGCCTGGTGTTACTAGGGATCGCCTATATAGAGATGTGGAATGGGATGGCAGGGGCTTTACCCTTGTTGATACAGGAGGGCTTTTTCTGGAAGATGAACAATTCCATGAACATGTGGAAGAACAGGTATCTATGGCCATCGAGGATGCTGATGTTGTTGTCTTTGTTGTGGATGCTCAAGTTGGTGCAACCGTAGAAGACATACAGGTCGCACAACTGTTGTTAAAAAGCAATAAGAAGGTCCTTTTAGCTGCCAATAAGGTGGACAATTTTAAAAATCAGGATGTTTACGATTTTTATCAGTTGGGTCTTGGTGAACCGATTCCCATTTCCAGCCTTCACGGTTTGAATATTGACGAATTACTGGATCAAATCATATCTCTGCTTCCTGAGATAGAGATCCAAGAAGAGGAAACAGGGATCCGGGTGGCTGTGGTGGGGAGGCCTAATGTAGGAAAATCATCATTGATCAATGCAATACTTAAGGAAAAGCGTGTGATTGTCAGCGATGTTCCGGGAACGACCCGGGATGCCATTGATACAAAATTCACTATTGAAGACCGCAGCTATATACTTGTGGATACTGCTGGTATCAGAAGGCGCAGCCGTGTAGAACGGGGGGTAGAGTATTATGGAGTGCGTAGAGCTCTTAAGGCTATTGACCGGGCTGATGTTGTCCTTTTGGTATTAAATGCTGCAGAGGGAGTTGTAGAGCAAGATAAGAAAATCGCGGGATATATTGAAGAGAGCGGAAAAGGAGTTATAATAATATTAAATAAATGGGATTTAGTCGCTGATATTAAAAACAGGCGACAGTATTTTGAAAATTTAGTTAGGGAACAGTTGCCCTTTCTTTCCTACGCTCCTATTCATTATATTTCCGCTCTGACTGGTGAAGGGTTAGGGAAAATAATTCCTCTGGTAGATGCTGTTCATGCTGAGCAAAATAAAATGATCAGCACAGGGAATTTGAATTCATGGTTGAGTGAAACTCTCTTTTTAAACCCGCCACCATCAGCTAAGGGAGGTCTTAAGATTTTCTATGTAACCCAGGTTGCAGTGAAGCCCCCAATGTTCGTGTTCTTTGTGAATAACACCAAACTGGTTCACTTTTCTTATAAACGATACTTGGAGAACCAGCTCAGAGAGGCGTATGGATTTGAAGGCACACCTGTGAGGCTTAAGTTTAAGGCAAGACGGCGCAGAGACCAATAATAGGGAGGGAAATTATGAAATTTTTTTTGGTGCTTTTGATCAGCTATCTATTAGGATCTATTCCTTTTGGATACCTGATCGGCAGGAAGCATAAGGTTGACCTACGCCGCCATGGAAGTGGAAACATCGGGGCTACTAACGCTTTTCGCGTCCTGGGACCTGAAGTGGGTTTGTTGGTGTTGATATGTGATGTTGCCAAAGGATTTTTACCTGTTTTAATAGCTAATAACCTGTTTGGCCCCTTTTATGGTGTGGGGGCAGGACTGGCGGTGATGGCTGGCCATAACTGGTCAATTTTTCTCCGCTTTCAGGGAGGCAGGGGTGTAGCTACAGGTGCAGGTGTTTTAATCGCCTTAATGCCAGGGGTTGTGCTGATAGCATTTGTGATCTGGTTAGTTGTAGTGCTGTTTACCGGTTATGTTTCACTGGGATCAATTTTAGCTTCAGTTGCTGTTCCATTTATAGCTCTTATTCTGCATATACCATGGGAATATTATATTTTTGCTGTTCCCGCTCCTATAATTATTGTTATCAGACATCTGCCCAATATCAGACGCCTGCAGGCAGGCACGGAAAACCGTATTCGCTTTTGGTAATAACTAAAGAGATCATATAGAAAACATATTTGTGCAGCGGCTCTTATTATGAGCCGCTTTTTTGATACCATCCGGTTATACCAATAATTAGTTGGCATATAAATTATTAAATGGGAGAGTACGGAAATATACTTCTTTTCAATTTATGGAATGAATTAGGATAGTCTTGCATAAGAAAGAATTAGGGAGGGGGTTGCCCATGGAAAATCTCAATATCTTTCGGGATATTGCTGAGCGAACAGGTGGAGATATTTACGTGGGTGTTGTCGGGCCTGTGCGGACAGGAAAATCAACATTTATCAAACGTTTGATGGAACTGCTGGTTCTGCCTAATATCGAGGATCCCAACGAAAAAGAAAGAGCAGTGGATGAATTGCCCCAGAGTGGGGCTGGCCGCATGATTATGACTGTAGAACCCAAGTTCATACCTCAAGAAGCAGTGGAGATCAATATCCGTGATGGGCTCAAAATGAAAGTGAGAATGGTAGATTGTGTTGGTTATACTGTAGAAGGCGCCCTAGGTTATGAAGAGGAAGAAGGCGGGCCGCGCATGGTGATGACACCGTGGTTTGAAGAGGCGGTCCCCTTTCAAGAAGCAGCAGAACTGGGAACCCGTAAAGTTATAGCGGATCATTCCACAATCGGTATAGTAGTAACCACAGATGGTTCTATAACTGAGATAGCCCGGGAAAATTATTTAGATGCAGAAGAGCGGGTAATTCAGGAGTTAAAAGAACTGGGCAAGCCGTTTGTCGTGGTTCTCAACACTCTCTATCCGGAGTCTTATGAGAGTATTGAGCTTGTTCGGAGTTTGGAAGAAAAATATGATATTCCAGTCTTAGCCATTAACTGTGCTGAAATGTCTTGTGATGACCTCCTGAATATTCTTCAGGAAACCCTCTATGAGTTCCCGGTCCAGGAGGTCAATGTCAAATTGCCCCTCTGGGTGGAGGAATTGGATGAAACCCACTGGCTGCGCTCAGAATTTGATCAACTGATCAAAGATGCTGTAGCTGTTGTCAGCAGGCTGCGGGATATTGATCGATCTGTGGAGATAATCCAAGAAAATCAGTTTGTGGCTAATGCAGTTTTAAAAGAAATGAACCTGGGGACCGGGATTGCTGAGATTGATGTGCAGACACATAATGAACTGTATTACAAGGTACTGGAGGAAGTGAGCGGTCTTACTGTAACAGGTGAGCACGATATTCTGCGCTTGCTGCGGGATCTCAGCAAAGCACAGTCATCATGGGAAAAAATTGCTCCAGCATTGGAAGAGGTGCAAGAGTTGGGCTATGGTGTTGTGGCACCAAGTCTTGATGAGATGATTTTGGAGGAACCGGAGTTGATCCGCCAGGGTAATCGCTTTGGTATTAAATTAAAAGCAAGCGCTCCTTCACTGCATATTATCAGAGCTGATATTACTACAGAGATCACCCCGATCATTGGGACAGAAAAACAGTGTGAGGAATTGGTTCGCTATATGCTGGAGGAGTTTGAGGATGATCCCGCTAAAATATGGAACAAAGATATATTTGGTAAATCGTTGCATGATTTAGTTAGGGAAGGCATTCAGAACAAGCTCCACCGGATGCCTGACAATGCCCAGGAAAAACTGCAGGAGACAATACAACGGATTGTTAACGAAGGAAGTGGTGGATTAATCTGTATCATCATCTAGTTAATTAAACGGTCAGTTGACCGTTTTTATTTTTTAGAAAACTTTAGCCGGTAATGATCTATTTTTTTCGGTGGAAGCAGAAGTTAATATTTGCACAAACGAAAGTTTCCGTTATTATATTAAGGTAAGCTGTAAAAAATATAGGAGGATTTTTATGAACGGTGCTTCTATCGGTGTTGGACTGCTAGGCCTTGGTACCATAGGTTCAGGTGTTGTGAAACTTCTCCGGGAAAATAATTCACAGATCGAGCAGCGTTTGGGGAGAAGGGTCGAGATTAAAAAAATATTAGAGCGGGATCCAGAAAAGCTTGCTGCCCTGAAGTTATCATCTGAAATGCTGGCAAAGAATTTTGATGAGATTTTGAATGACCCAGCAATTCAGATCGTTATTGAACTACTGGGAGGTATCGAACCCAGTCGAACCTATATCAGAGAGGCTCTGCTCAAGGGTAAACATGTGGTTACGGCTAATAAAGATGTGATCTCTGCTCACGGGAAAGAACTGTTTGAGGCTGCAGCAGAGGGTAAAGCTGATCTCTATTTTGAGGCCAGTGTAGGTGGCGGCATACCTGTACTCCATGCCTTGAAAGAGAATTTGATAGCCAACAAAATCCAGGAAGTAATCGGGATTGTTAACGGTACAACCAATTACATACTCACCAGGATGCATGATGAGCATGTTGAATTTGAGCAGGTATTACAGGAGGCTCAGAGGGCGGGATATGCTGAGGCTGATCCCTCTTCAGATATTGAAGGATTTGATGCTGCCAGAAAAATTGCTATTCTGGCTTCTATTGCCTTCAATACCCGGGTAACACCTGATGATGTTTTTGTTGAGGGGATCACCAGGATCACCCCTGAGGATATCAATTATGCCCGGGAATTGGGGTATGTGATTAAGCTACTGGCTATTGCCAAAGATCTTAATGGGGAGATTGAGGTGCGGGTTCACCCTGCTTTCCTACCGAAAGAACACCCCTTATCTGCTGTTCAGGGTGTTTTTAATGCTGTCTATGTTTATGGAAACGCAGTGGGTGAAACCATGTTCTATGGTCAGGGCGCAGGACAGATGCCCACAGCCAGTGCTGTTGTCGGGGATTTGATGGAAATTGTCCGCAATCTGGAAACCAACAGTACAGGCAGGTTTCCCTGTACCTGCTATTTAGAAAAGGAGATACTGCCAATAGGTCAGATTCAGACCAAGTATTATTTGCGCCTGATTGTTAAGGACAAGCCAGGAGTTTTAGCCAGTATAGCTGGGGTAATGGGTAATCACCAGGTGGGACTTGCCTCAGTTATTCAAAAGAGAACTCTGGTAGTTAATGAGGAGAGGATGGCAGAGATCGTTCTGATCACCCATGAAGTTCTAGAACAGGATATTCGGGATGCCTTAGCTGTACTCAGAGGACTATCTATTGTAGGTTCAATTGAAAATGTGATTCGGGTTGAGGAAGGAGCAAAATCATGAAGTGGCAAGGACTGATAGCTGCCTATCGTTCATTTCTACCAGTGTCTGATCAAACTCCGGTGATCACCCTTTATGAGGGGCAGACCATTTTACTGCCTGCACCCTCCCTTTCAAAAGAGCTTAATATAGAACTCTATTTGAAATTTGAGGGGCAAAACCCCACCGGTTCTTTTAAGGACCGGGGTATGACCGTTGCTGTCAGCAAAGCTGTGGAGAATGGGAGCAGAGCGGTTATCTGTGCTTCCACAGGAAATACATCAGCTTCTGCCGCAGCCTATGCTGCCAGGGCAGGTATTAGGTGTGTTGTTCTTGTTCCAGATGGGTATGTTGCTTTGGGTAAGCTTGCCCAGGCTTTGATCTATGGTGCAGAGGTTGTTGCTATTAAGGGGAATTTTGATGCTGCTCTCCGGCTTGTACGCAAGATTTCCCGAGAATATCCCATCACTTTGGTCAATTCCCTTAACCCTCACCGGATTGAGGGACAAAAAACAGCTGCCTTTGAGATCTGCGATCAGTTGGGAACCGCACCTGATTATCTGGCTCTTCCTGTTGGCAACGCTGGCAATATTACCGCTTACTGGAAGGGCTTTAAGGAATATAAGGCTGCCGGCCGCATCGATCATACACCAAGGATGCTAGGCTTCCAGGCTGCTGGGGCTGCTCCTATTGTAAGGGGTGAGGTTGTGCCTGAACCGCAGACTGTAGCCACAGCTATCAGGATCGGCAACCCGGCCAGCTGGGAAAAAGCTGTTAATGCTCTGAAGGAGTCAGAGGGGCATATCGATGTGGTGACAGATGAAGAGATCCTATCAGCTTACCAAAAAGTAGCACGCAGTGAAGGGCTTTTTGTGGAACCTGCTTCAGCTGCTGCCATAGCCGGAGTGATCAAATTGGCAGAGAATAAGTTTTTCCCTCCGGCTGCTAGGGTGGTCTGCATCATGACTGGACATGGCTTAAAGGATCCGGATACAACCTTGAAAACCTGCCAACTACAGCCTACGGTTGTTTCAGCGCAGGAACATGCTGTATTAGAAATTTTAAAAGAACTGAATGTCTTATGAGGATTGGTGATCTTAATGGCTAAGATTAAAGTGAAGGTTCCTGCCACAACAGCCAATTTGGGTCCAGGGTTTGATGTTTTAGGAATGGCTTTGAACCTCTATAATACGGTGACCTTAGAAGAGTGTGACCAGCCGGGTTGGATTATCGATGTCAAAGGTGAGGGAGAGGATCTTATCCCCAGGGACAGCAGCAATCTTGTTGCCAGGACAATTATTTATTTGCTTGAGAAAACAGATTATCAAATAAAAGGTTTTAAACTTTGCCTGGACAATAAGATTCCCTTTCAAAGGGGTTTGGGGAGCAGTGCAGGGGCAATTGTTGGTGGTTTAGTGGCAGCCAATGCATTGGTGGGACAAGCTTTTTCTCTTGATGAACTGCTGCAAATGGCGGTGGATATAGAGGGACATCCTGATAATGTGGCTGCTGCCCTTTTTGGTGGGGTGGTTATTGTAGCACAGCATGATCATTCCTTAATCTATTCCCGCTTTGTCCCACAAAGGGGCCTGAAGATAACAGCGGTAATTCCAGATTTCTGCCTTTCCACCCAGCAAGCCCGCAGTGTATTACCCAAAAAGGTGCCTTTAAGTGACGCGGTTTTTAATATGGGACACCTGGCTTTGCTGATCACAGCTTTAAGGGATGGAGATTGGGAACTGCTGGGTGCTGCTTTACATGATCGCCTCCATCAGCCCTATCGTTGTCCCCTTGTGCCTGGCTTGGTTGAC
>DULM01000148.1 GCA_012840405.1 Syntrophomonadaceae bacterium
GGTAATGGGGTTGTTTTTTCAGGGGATACCCTTTTTATGGGTTCCATAGGCAGGACTGATTTTCCCGGAGGCTCATACAGTGATATTATTGCCTCCATCAAAAATAAGATCCTGCCTTGTGGGGATGACTATGTGGTTTATCCAGGGCATGGCCCTGCTACCACGGTTAAGGATGAAAGGCTGAATAATCCCTTTCTCAAATAGATTGTTTTACCCGCAAGACACTGATTTGGTATAATCGGAATATATTGAGGCAGTTTTTGGTTTAAAGGAGATGGTGACATTGATTAAGGCACCCCGGGGTACAAAGGATCTGCTGCCAGGGGAAATAGAGAAATGGCATTATGTGGAGAAGATAGCCAGGGAAGTAAGCGAAATTTACGGCTACCATGAGATCAGAATTCCCATTTTTGAGCACACAGAGCTTTTTCAGCGCGGTGTTGGCGATACCACCGATATTGTGCAAAAGGAGATGTATACCTTTCAGGACCGGGGAGGAAGGAGCATCACACTCCGTCCTGAGGGGACAGCAGGGGTTGTGAGAGCTTATCTGGAGAACCATTTGAACAGCCAACCCCAGCCTGTGAAACTGTATTATCTGGGCCCAATGTTCCGCTATGACCGTCCCCAGGCAGGGCGTATGCGTCAGTTTCACCAGTTGGGGATTGAGGCTTTTGGCAGTAATGACCCGGCATTGGATATGGAGGTTATCTGTTACACCTATGACTTTTTTACCAAACTGGGATTGACAAATTTAAGGGTAATGGTCAACAGTGTGGGATGCCCTCAGTGCAGGTCCAATTATGGTAGGGCTTTGAAAGAGTTTACAGAAAGCCACCGGGAGTTACTCTGTGAAAACTGTAGGGACAGGCTGGAGAGAAATCCTTTACGAGTTTTGGACTGTAAAGAAGAGAGTTGCCAGCGGCTATTGGATGGTTCACCAGATATTCACGATTACCTGTGTAATGATTGCAGCAGTCATTTCCAGCAGGTAAATGAGTATTTGAACTTAACAGGGGTGCCTTTTGAAATCAATAAAAAACTGGTGCGTGGGCTTGACTATTATACACAAACTGTGTTTGAAGTAACAACTGTAGGGCCCGATGAAGGTTCATTAGCCGGAGGGGGTCGCTATAACAATCTGGTGGAAACCATTGGGGGAATGTCTGTACCTGGTATCGGGGTTGCCATCGGATTGGAGCGTGTTTTAATAGCACTGGAGAATCAGGGGGTGCAGCTCCCCTTAGAGCAAAAAAAGATCATCTATATAGCTACAGCAGGGGAAGACCCAGAAGGAAAATTGGCTAGAGAGGCTGTACTGCTTCTTTTGGAACTGAGAAAGGCCGGTTTTGCTGCAGAAAAAGACCTGATGGGCCGCAGCCTAAAAGCCCAGATGAAATTTGCAGGTCGGTTAGGGGCAAGTTATGTGGTTATTTTTGGCTTGGAAGAAATTCAGCAGGGCCGTCTGCTGCTGAGGGATATGCTGAAAGGAGAACAGTTGGAAATTCCTCGGGATGGTCTTGTGGAATATTTAAAGTCTTTGCTGAACTAAGGAGGCTGTAATGTGGAAAGCAATGGGGAATTAAAGAGAACTCATCACTGTGGAGAACTTTCCTTAAACAATACCGGACAGGATATAGTTTTGATGGGCTGGGTAAACAGAAGGCGTGACCACGGAGGGGTCATTTTCCTTGACCTGCGGGATAGAAGTGGTGTAGTCCAGGTAGTAGTAAGCCCTGATATAAATGTAGATGCTTTTGAGAAGGCGAACGGTGTGCGTGCCGAATATGTGCTTGCTGTGCAGGGTGAGGTCAGGAAAAGACCGCCTGGTACAGAAAACCCCAATATGGCTACCGGTGAGATTGAAGTTATAGCCCGTGATATAAGGATTCTTAATATTGCCAGAGCTCTACCCTTTTACCCTGGGGATGCGGCACATGTTGATGAAGCTCTCCGTCTGCGTTACCGCTATCTGGACCTGCGACGGCCGGAATACTGGCATATCTTTTCTATGCGCCATCAGGCAGCGGCTATTATTCGGAATTTTTTAAGTAATAATGGTTTTCTAGAGTTGGAAACACCTTTGTTGACTCGCAGCACCCCTGAAGGGGCTAGGGATTACCTGGTCCCCAGCAGGGTGCACCCAGGTGAATTCTTTGCATTGCCCCAGTCACCACAGTTATTTAAACAGATCCTGATGATCGCCGGTTTTGAGCGTTATTTCCAGTTTGCCCGCTGTTTTCGGGATGAAGATTTAAGAGCAGACCGCCAGCCGGAGTTCACCCAACTGGATATTGAGATGTCTTTTGTTGATGAAACAGATGTACAGGAACTGACCGAGGAGATGTTTGTTCATCTTTTTAAGGAATTGTTGGGTATTGAACTGACCAGGCCCTTTCCCAGGCTTAGCTACCAGGAGGCTATGGCGAGATATGGGACTGATAAGCCGGACCTGCGCTTTGGGCTGGAGATAGTGGATGTATCAAGATTACTGGCAGGCAGCGAATGCCGGGTTTTTGCTGATCCCATCAAAAAAGGTGGGGTTGTGAGGGGTATTTGTGTACCTGGCGGTGCTGTGTTCAGCAGAAAGGTGCTTGATGAACTGTCCGCACTGGCAGTGGAATGGGGTGCCCGGGGGCTTGCCTGGTTTATCCTGGGTGAGAAGGGCATCAGGTCCCCTTTGTTAAAATTGATGAAAGCTGAAGAGCTAGACAGTCTTGTTGCTGAAATGGGAGCAAAGACAGGAGATCTTCTGCTCCTTGTAGCAGATCGCAGTAAGACCGTTGCAGAGGTTTTAGGGCTGATGAGGTTGGAGCTTGCCAAACGGCTTGATCTGATTGACAACGGTGTGTTTTCTTTTGTCTGGATAACAGATTTTCCTCTGCTGGAGTATAATGAAGATGAGCAGAGGCTGGAAGCTGTGCATCACCCCTTTACTTCCCCTAAAGAAGAGGATCTGCCATTACTAGAAACAGACCCGGAAAGGGTCAGAGCACGGGCCTATGATCTGGTCCTCAACGGGGTAGAACTGGGTGGTGGCAGTATCAGAATCCACAAACAGGAGGTGCAGAAGCGCCTTTTCTCTGCCATCGGGCTTAAAGAGGAAGATGTCAGGGATAAGTTTGGTTTTCTTATAGAAGCTCTAGAGTATGGAGCACCTCCCCATGGCGGTATAGCCCTGGGCTTTGACCGGATGATGATGATTATGCTGGGTTTATCAACGATTCGTGATGTGATCGCTTTTCCCAAGACTCAAAGCGCTACTTGTCTTTTAACCAGTGCGCCTGCACCTGTTGCAGTAAAGCAGTTGGAGGAACTCCATATCAGGACAGAGCTTGATGAAAAGATTGATGAGGAGAACTAACAGGAAATGGCATCTTGAAAATGCAGCTCTCCTGTGATAAAATTTTAGCTGCAAGATGAATTGATAAACCCTGCGATGTGCGTGGGAAACTGGGAGTTTTGAGCCAACACCAAAACTATTGGAGCCTGGACTCTGGTTGTGGCATGTAGGCCTTGGTGACACAAGGAAACATAAAGCAACCAGGAGGGCACCACCGTGCTAGAGCCAGGTTCAGAAACACCGGGTCCCACGGCATTTGTGGGGTTTTTTATTTACTTGACAGTTGATGGCTGATCTAATAGAATTTGCTGTAAGTATTTTGGGTGAGGAGGAATTGTTCTTGGCTCACTATTGGAATGAAGAAATTGAGTGTATGCCGCGGGAGAAATTGCGCGTTTTACAGGAAGAACGACTACGGGAAACAGTTAGCCGGGTTTATGAGAATGTTCCCTTCTACCGCAATGCCTTCGATAAGATCGGCCTCAAGCCCGATGATATAAAATCCCTTGATGATCTGAAAAAACTTCCCTTTACAAATAAAGATGATTTGCGTGACAACTATCCCTATGGCTTATTTGCTGTTCCGTTAAGTGAGGTTATCAGGATCCATGCCTCATCAGGGACAACAGGGAAACCCACTGTTGTGGGTTATACACGACAGGACATCCGTTCCTGGGCTGAGGTGATGGCTAGGTCCCTTAGCTGCTGTGGAGCGAATAAGAATTCTAAGATCCAGAACGCCTATGGTTATGGTTTGTTCACCGGTGGACTGGGTGTACACTATGGTGCAGAACTGATCGGTGCCTCTGTAATTCCGGTTTCTGGGGGGCATAGTAAACGACAGATCATGCTGATGAAGGACTTTGGTTCTACTATCCTAACCTGTACACCCTCTTATGCCCTGCATCTGTCAGATGTGATGAAGGAGATGGGTGTTTCTAAAGATGAACTCTGTCTTGAAGGGGGGCTTTTCGGAGCAGAACCCTGGTCTTTAAACCTTCGCAATGAGATTGAAAACAGGCTGGGGATTATCGCTCTGGATGTCTACGGACTCAGTGAGGTGATCGGCCCTGGAGTTGCAGTGGAATGCCCTGTCAAAGAAGGCTTGCACATCTGGGAGGATCACTTTTTAGCAGAGATTGTGGATCCGGAGACAGGTGAGCAGTTGCCAGCGGGAAGCTACGGAGAACTGGTGATCACCACACTGACCAAAGAAGCACTGCCTATGATCCGCTATCGGACTAGAGATATCACCAGGATCATCCCTGAGGAAGGGTGTTCCTGCGGGCGCACCCATATGAGGATCGATCGCCTCCAGGGACGCACCGATGACATGCTGGTGATTAGAGGGGTCAATGTGTTTCCCTCTCAGATCGAAGAGGTTCTCTTCAACATCAGTCACACAGAACCCTATTATATGATCTATGTGGATCGAAGAGAACAGCTTGATGAATTGGAGGTTTGGGTAGAGGTATCTGATGAGGTATTTTCCGATGAAATCAGAAAGTTGGAGAGTTTGGAAAGAGAAATACGGAAAGAAATAGAGGTTGTTTTAGGTATCAATGTGAAGGTCAAATTGGTGGAACCGAAATCCATCGAGCGATTTGAGGGTAAATCTAAGCGGGTCATTGATCGCCGCAGCCTTTAAGGAGGGATGTTGATGCCTGTAAAACAGATAACGGTATTTTTGGAAAACAAGTGCGGCAGGCTGGCCAGTGTAGCCAGAGCTATTGGTGATGAGGGGATCAATATACGAGCCTTTTCTGTGGCTGATACCACAGATTTCGGTATCCTGCGCCTGATTGTCAATGACCCAGACCGGGCTTACGAAGTGCTGCGGAGTAGACAATTTACGGTCAGGATGACCGAAGTTATTGCCGTGCAAATACCGGACCATCCTGGTGGATTAGCTGATGTTCTTGCTCTGATGAAAGAAGCGGGGATTAATATCGAGTATTTATATGCCTTTGTTACCAAGGTTTCAGGGGATGCTCTGGCTGTCTTTCGGGTAGAAAATATAAAGGAAGCTGAACAGTTAATGATTGATAAAGGGATCAAAGTTTTGAGTGGGGAAGAAGTGTATGCCCTTTAAAAATGGGAAAATTGTTAATAATCAGTTAGTTCCCTATGGTTGTGCAACCGGAATTGGGAGTTTGCCCCATCTTGACCCGAAAGCTGCAGTTGCCCTTGTTTGTCAATATCTGCCGGAGATGCCTCACTGGCCGCAGTTGCCGCGCAAAACGGTGAAAGAGTATTTTTGCACTCAGTTTTTACAAGCCCTTAGTGATATAGGTTTGATCCAGGTAGAAAAGGGAACAAAAGCGTTTTTTTTAAATGAAGATGATGATTGGCCTGGCCGTTTGGCTGAGTTTTATGAGCTTTACTTGCAGGCAGCAGATGGGGATCTGGAAATATTAAATAAATTTTCATTTTCATTGGGATCTGCGGAAGGATTTTCTTGCTTTTATGACGAATTAATAGCAAAAGGAACTGGTCAAGCCAGGTACCTGAAAGGGCAGGTTGTTGGTCTTCTGTCTGTTGGTTTCCAGGTCACCAATCAAGAGGGGATTCCTGCCTATTATGATGAGCAATTGCGGGATATATTGCTCAAACAACTGTCCCTACAGGCTGCCTGGCAGGTGAAGACACTGGGGCGATTTGGCCTTCCTGTGATCATTTTCATGGATGATCCGGTCATCGATAGCTGTGGGAGGTATGATCGCATCAGTGTCAGCAGAGATGATGTACAGGTTGAGCTTAACGAATTTGCTGCTTTTGTGCGCAGGTTCGGTGGTTTAGCTGGTGTACACTCCTGTTCCGATTTAGATTGGTCCATCCTTTTAAGCGCAGATATTGATGTGATCAGTTTTGATACCTACCAGTTTGCTGAGAGTTTTGCACTATACCCTGAATTAATCCAGCAGTTTTTGGAACAGGGCGGGGTCATCGCCTGGGGTATGGTCCCTACTGATAGGAAATCCCTGCAGGAAGAGGAAGCTGATACCCTTATTGCTCGTGTTGTAAAACTAGTCTCACAGCTGGTAAAAAAAGGTGTTGATCGGCAATTGCTTTATGCACAAAGCATCATCACACCTGCCTGTGGGACAGGTACACTGACCGAGGCTGAGGCAGAGCGTATTTACCAGTTGACAAACTCTATAGCTGCGGAATGGAAGACAATAATAAATCAGTGCAATTGCTGATTTATATAACTTTTTATGGAGGTGATGAAAATAAGCTCACCGGGGAAGTTCGATGAAACAGTTGTAGATAGAAACGATGCCCGGGAGAGAATGAATGAGCAGCAGCGTAAAAAGATGCAGCATGAGTTTAAAATATATATGGAGCAATACTTTAAACGCACACTAGGAAAAAGTGTTACAACCACAAAAATTAATATAGTAGAGGATATGCTAATCATTAGGGGTGAAGGTTTTCTAACTGAGTCTGAAAAGTTTATCGTTAGGACGCCCCGGGGGAAGGATGCAATCAGAGCTTCTAGAATGCATGTTGTTCAGCAGCACATAATTGACAATCTGCCTTATTTCGAGAAAAGGTTAGGGGCAAAAGGAATTCATCAGACTTATGAAGTAGAGCCTGAAAACGATTTTTGGATGCATGTCATTGTTTTTGATCGTGTTTTAACAGTTTAAAGAGTAGTGAGTTGCAGTTGAAGCCAGTGGTAGCATAACTTGTTTGATGGGCTTTGTAACAATTAATAAGTGGTGGTTTACGGAGAAACCTGCGGGTGGCTCCAAAGAAAGACCAATGTTTTTACGGTGAGGCTTGAGTCCACTGTGAAAATATTGGTCTTTATTTGTAATAGGATGTTTAAACAATTGCTAAGTGGTAGTTTACGGAGAAACTTGCAGGTGGCTCCAAGGAAAGACCAGTGTTTTTATAGTGAGGCTATGGTCCACTATAAGAAATTGGTCTTTCTTTGTTTTATCCCAGATTAGGGTTATCCTGGGTAAATCCAATAATAATAAAAAACTAAGGGGGAGTATGTAATGTCAACAATGAAGGCTTTGGTTTATCATGGTCCAGAAAAGATCAGTCTCGATGATGTTCCTATGCCGAAGATTATTGAGCCGGATGATGCAATAGTTAAGGTGACCCTTTCAACTATCTGCGGGACTGATATCCACATCTGGCATGGTGGGATGCCTGAGGTACAGCCACCCAGAATTCTTGGTCATGAATTTTGTGGAGAGGTTGTAGAGGTAGGCCCTGCAGTGAGGAATGTCAAGGTGGGGGACCGGGTTGCTGTTTCCTGTGTTACCCAGTGCGGTGAGTGCTTCTACTGCAGACGGGGGTCTAATTATGCCCACTGCACAACCGGTAGTTGGATCTTCGGTTATATGATCGACGGCTGTCAGGCTGAATATGTCCGGGTGCCTCATGCTAATCTGGGTTGCCATAAAATTCCGGAAGGGCTAACAGAAGACGATGTTCTGCTGGTTGGTGACATCCTGTCTACAGGTTATTTCGGTGCTGAAAATGCCGAGATCGAACCTGGGGACACAGTAGCAGTGATGGGAAGCGGCCCTGTGGGTATGTGCGCCATGATGGCCGCCCGCTTGTGGGGCCCTGCAAGAATCATCGCAGTTGATATGAACCAGCAACGGCTCGATTTTGCTGTCAAACAGGGATATGCAGATATGGCCTTGAACTCTGCGGAAGTCAATGTTCCCGAAGCGATCAGGGATCTGACCGATGGCCGCGGTGCCGACAGGACCATTGAGGCTGTAGGTGTCAAGGGAACCTTTGATCTGGCTCTGGAGGCTGTACGGCCTTGTGGAAATGTCTCGATCATCGGTGTATTTGAACAGCCGCAGGAAATTCCTATGAACAAGATGTGGATCAAGAACATCAAGATCAGCATGGGTCTCGTCAATGCCAACCGGATTCCTGAGCTGATCAATCTGATTCAGGCTGGAAAGATCAATGCCAAGCCTCTCTACACCCATCGCAAACCGCTGAATGATCTCCTCGAGGGATATGATGTCTTCGGCAACAAGAAGGACAACGTCATCAAGTGGCTTATCACACCATATGAGAGATAAGAGATTATATTATTAAGCCGGTTTCCACTGGCTTAATACACCTCAATAAACCGGGGTTTGTTTCAGCCCCGGTTTTTTTATTTTTTTTTGTGGGAAGAAGGATTTCATCTTTCGATAGAGAAAAATAAAAAGTGGCGGAAAGTGGAATGAAGTGGTGCGTTATATATACGAAGTGGGGAGATAAATGTTTATCGGGGAGTATCGACATAACTTAGATGCCAAGGGACGTTTGATACTTCCGGCGAAATTCCGGAGTTGTCTGGGTGAGCGCTGTATTGCCACCCGGGGCCTGGATCACTGTCTTTTTGTTTTTCCCCTGGAAGAGTGGCAGGGGATGGAAGAAAAAATGAGAAATCTCCCCCTTACCAAGAAAGATGCCCGCGCTTTTTCCCGTTTCTTCTTTTCAGGTGCCACAGAGTGTGAATTGGATGGACAGGGGAGGATCCTGTTACCACCATCTTTGAGGGAATATGCACAGATCAAGAAGGAAGTAGCAATCATCGGAGTGTCATCCCGTATAGAGATCTGGGCGGCGGATCGCTGGGATGAATATTGCGCCGGAGCAGAGGAAACATATGAAGAATTAGCAGAACAAATGGATAAAGGCGGTGTCTTTATTGACTGAAGTGGTACATGCTCCGGTAATGCTCAAAGAAGCTGTTGACCTGTTAAATCCTCATGCAGGTGGTATCTATGTGGACTGCACCCTTGGCGGTGGTGGACATGCTAAAGAGATCTTGAGCCGGATAGGGGAAAGAGGGCATCTGATAGCCTTTGATAAGGATCGGCATGCAATTGAGCGTTCACAAAAGGTTCTTGCCCCTTATCTTAACCGGGTGACCGTTGTGCACCGGGATTATCGCTTTTTGGCAGAGGTTCTTCGGGAATTGGAAATAGCTGAGGTCGATGGGATTTTATTTGATCTGGGTGTTTCTTCATATCAGGTTTTGGAGCCGGAGCGGGGTTTTAGTTACAACTATGATGCTCCTTTGGATATGAGAATGGATGATAGTTCAGCAACAACCGCGGCGGACCTGGTCAATACACTCTCGGAAAAGGAATTAGGAGACATCATTTATCGTTTTGGTGAGGAAAGATGGGCACGCCGTATCGCATCTTTTATAGTTGAGCAGAGAAAAAAAGCTCCAATTAAAACTACTGGTCAGCTTACTGAGATTATTAAGGCGGCTATTCCTGCTGCTGCCCGGCGCAAGGGCCCCCATCCCGCCCGACGTACCTTTATGGCATTACGAATTGCTGTTAATGATGAATTATCAGGGCTAGAAGAAGGTCTCAGGGCGGGCATTTCTTTTCTGAAAGCAGGGGGAAGAATTGTGGTGATCTCTTTCCATTCACTGGAAGACCGGATTGTGAAGCGGATATTCAGGGAATATGCGGCTTCAAATATTTTGCGCATACTCACTAAAAAACCCTTAATACCCTCAGAGGAAGAGGTGCTTGTTAACCCTAGATCACGCAGCGCAAAAATACGAGCAGCTGAAAAAGACGATGCGAGCAGGGTAATATAAAAAAACCGAGGTGAATAAATTGGTATTAGCGGAAAACAGTTACTCAGCAGGCACAGTTAGAGCCCCTGTTAGGAATAAACATAAACTAAGAAATAGACCAAGAAATAGACTAAGAAATAAACCGCACAAAAAAAACCTTCTCTATTTTCAGGTGATTGCACTGATTTTATGCGCCTTTGGATTGGGGCTTTACTATATCAATATGAATCATCAGGTGACAGCTTTGAGTTACCGGCTTGAAGCCCAAAAAGAGAAGGTAGCTATGCTGCAGAGAGATTACAAACAATTGGAATTAAAGGCTGCGGAGCTTCAATGCCCTGATCGGGTTGAGGAAGTTGCGGTTAACAAGTTGGGCATGCAAAAGCCTGACAGTGTCTTATTTGCTGCTCTTCCAACCGAGGAAAAAACTACTACTACTCAAGAACAGAAAAAAGGGGACCAGGGTCAAGATAATAACAGCTGGTCATTGGCTTTCCAGAAATGGGTCAACCGGGCAGAAGCTTCGCCTTGGTGATGGAGTGTTATGATGAGTACATATAGTGTTGAGGTGCGAAAAAGAATAACATTCATTTTTTTTGCCCTTTTTTTTGTTTTTTTCTTATTGGTGCTGCGTCTTGCTTATCTTCAGATCATTAAAGGTACCTGGTACCAACAAAAAGCCCTGGAAAACAGAATCCGCGAAATAGTCGTAGAACCGAAAAGAGGGGATATCTATGACCGTAATGGTAATGAACTGGCGGTCAGTATCAATGCAGATGCCTGCTATGCTGTCCCTGCAGAGGTAAAAAAGGCAGAAAATGTTGAGGAAGTTGCTCGCGAACTGGCTGAGATTCTTGATATGGATCAAGAGAAGGTCTATAAACTGATTACTCAGGATCAGCACTCGGTTTGGCTGAAATTTAAACTGACAGAGGAAGAGGTAAAAAAACTGCGAGAAAAGAATTTACCGGGGATTGGGACCATCCCTAAACCCCAGCGTTTTTATCCCAAGGGAAATTTAGCCTCTCATGTGCTGGGGTTTGCCGGTGATTATAACCAGGGCCTGGAAGGGATTGAAGTCGCTTTTGAAGAGGAATTGGCAGGTATTAACGGCTACCTGTTGGTTGAATATGACGCGGCAGGACATGAAATTCCCGAATCAACAAAAAAATATATTGAACCGGAACAGGGTCTTAGTGTAGTTCTTACTATAGATCAAACGATCCAGTATATTGCAGAGCGGGAATTGGATAAGATCATGCAAAAACACTCCCCGAAACGTGCTACAATTTTAGTGATGGACCCGAAGACCGGGGAGATTCTCGCCCTGGCCAACAAGCCGGATTTTAATCCCAATGAATTTCATAAGTATGGAGCTGATGTGCGCCGCAATGGAGCTGTGAATGATAGTTATGAACCTGGATCTACTTTCAAAATTATAACTCTGGCTGCAGCCTTGGAAGAGGGTTTGACCAATCCGGAGGAAAGGTTTAATGACCCTGGCTTTATTGAAGTTGATGGGGAGAGAATCCACTGCTGGGTCCAGGGGGGACATGGTAATCAGAGCCTATCTGAGGTTGTGCAGAACTCCTGTAACCCGGGCTTTATTACCTTAGGGATGCGGCTCGGCACAGAAAGGCTTTACAAATATATAAGGGGTTTTGGTTTTGGCAGCACTTTGGGTCTTGAACTCCCAGGAGAAGCCACTGGTATCATTGTTCCAGAGGATCAGGTAAAACCCGTTGATTTGGCTACTATCTCCATGGGCCAGACCAATAGTGTTACCCCCTTACAGATGGTTACAGCCCTTTCTGCTGTAGTCAATGGGGGTAAGCTGATGAAGCCCTATATAGTTAAGGAACTGCGCAATAAGGATGGAGATGTAGTAAAAACCTTTCAGCCTCAGGTAATAAGGCAGGTTATTTCTGAAGAAACATCTAAAATCGAAAGGGAACTATTGGAGAATGTTGTAACACACGGTTCAGGACGCAATGCTTATATAGAAGGCTATTCTGTGGGGGGAAAAACAGGTACCGCTCAAAAACCTGCACCAGGTGGGGGTTATTCTTCCAGCGATTATATTGCATCTTTTTTGGGCTTTGCGCCTGTGGATGACCCACGGCTGGTGTGTTTAGTTGTGGTTGATTCACCTAAAGGCTATCCCTATTATGGAGGCACAGTGGCAGCTCCTGCCTTCAGGGAAGTGGTGGGGGACAGTCTTCGCTATCTCGGCGTTCCGGTGCGCTATGATGAAAAGGATAAAAAATCTGATGAAGAGATGACAACAGTCCCAATGGTGATCAATCTTCCGGTGGATGAAGCGGAAAAGATTCTAAAAGATGCCGGGCTGCAGGTTGAGCGTTCAGGATCAGGAGATATTGTTTACGGTCAGGTTCCTGTTGATGGTATCAGGGTAAAGATAGGCAGCAAAGTGCTGCTGCAGCTACAAAAAACGGAGGAATTACAGGATGGCGAACGCATTGTGCCCAATATTAAAGGCAAGAGTATGCGGGATGCAGCTGAGCTGTTGGGGATGATAGGACTGGTGCTGGTTCCTGAAGGGGACCCCTATCCAACGGGAATTGCTGTAGAGCAGTCACCAGCCCCTGGGACAAAAGTCCCTGCTGGTGAGCAGGTCAGAGTTAAATTTAAGCCCCCTTCTGCTGTAGAGATTGCACCTTGATTGAGGTGGGGTAAGATGGGGTATAATGTTAAAATAACCAGTTAGAGGTGGTTTTGTGCGACTAATAGATCTGCTCCAGGGAATTAAGATCCTGGAGGGTAGAGGGCTTGAACAAATTGTTGAGGGTGTGCACTACGATTCCCGACAGATAAAAAAAGGCTATATTTTTGTTTGTATCAAGGGTTACCGCACAGATGGGCATCTTTATATAGATGATGCAATAGCCAGAGGAGCTGTTGGCTTGGTGGTTGAACGGGAGGTTGAAGTGCCAGCGGGGATATCTCTGGTGCGGGTTGAGGATTCCCGGCTGGCCCTTGCCCAATTGTCAGCAAATTTTTATGGCCATCCCAGCAGGTCGTTGACTCTGATTGGTGTGACCGGTACCAATGGGAAAACAACTGTTACTCATCTGATTGAGGCTGTGCTGAGAGTTGGGGGAAAATCAACAGGTATCATCGGCACCATCTGGAATAAAATAGGTGCCCAAAAGCTGACAGGGGTGCGTACCACACCTGAATCCCTGGATCTTCAGGCCTTATTGAACAGGATGGTGGCAGCTGATGTTACTGCTGTTTCCATGGAGGTTTCCTCCCATGCCCTTTATCTGCACCGGGTGGTGGGTTGTGAATTTGATGTAGGGGTTTTTACAAATTTGACACAGGATCATCTTGATTTTCATAAAGATTTAGATGAATATAAAGCAGCAAAGATGCTGCTTTTTCAAGGTCTGGGTAAAGGGAGGACAAAGAATCGCCCCTGTTATGCTGTTGTTAATATTGATGATCCAGTAGGGAAAGAAATTGTCATGAACACTGAAGTTCCAGTGATCACATATGGCATGCGGGAAGATGCTGATGTAAAAGCCGTAGATGTGCACCTGACATCAAGAGGCACATCTTTTACTGCAGTTCATAGCAAGGGGAGAATACCTATCTCCCTTTCCCTTCCAGGAGAATTTAATGTTTATAATTGTCTGGCAGCCGTCTGTGTGGGACTTAAAGAAGGGGTTCCTGCAGAGCTTATCAGCAGCGCATTAAAGGAAGTGAAGGGTGTTCCCGGGAGGTTTGAACTGGTTGATGAAGGACAGAATTTTACTGTTGTGGTGGACTATGCCCATACCCCTGATGGACTGGAAAATGTTCTGAAAACAGCCCGCAAGATTAAACGGGGAAGGTTAATTACAGTGTTTGGCTGCGGAGGTGACCGGGATCAGGGGAAGCGTCCTTTGATGGGAAGGATATCGGGAGAACTCAGTGATTATACTGTGATCACCTCTGATAATCCCCGTTCAGAGGACCCTGAAAAAATAGTGGGGCAGATTGTAGAGGGCATCAAGGAATGTAAAGAGACCTCCTACACTGTGATCACTGATCGTTATGAAGCCATCAGACATGCTCTTCACTGGGCCCGGGAGGGGGATTTTGTGGTGATTGCAGGGAAGGGCCATGAAACATATCAGATCATCGGTGATCAGGTGCTTCCCTTCGATGATCAGCAGGTTGCCAGAGAGATTTTAGTAAAGGAGATCATCTGTTAGCAAATGAAAGCAATGGGGTTAGACTGGGTATTGGAAACGATCCATGATGCTGTTCTGGAAAAGGGAAGTTCACAGGTAGAGATAACAGGTGTGAGTATTGACAGCAGGAAAGTCAGGCCCGGGGATCTTTTTTTCGCTTTTTCAGGGGAACATGTGGATGGTCATGACTATATAGAGGATGCATTTCAGAGGGGTGCTGCAGCGGCAGTGATCTCCCACCCTGTTGATTGTCAACAGGATAAACCGCTGATCAGGGTTTCTGATCCCTTGCAGGCTCTGCAGGCTCTGGCGCGGGGCTACCGCTCTCTTTTTAATATACCTGTAGTTGCTGTAACCGGCAGCACAGGTAAAACCACTACCAAGGATTTAATTGCCGGTGTTCTGGGCAGTAAGATGGCGGTTATTAAAACTGAAGGGAATTACAACAATGAGCTGGGGCTGCCTCTGACCTTATTGAACTTAGATGACCAACATCAGGCTGCGGTTTTGGAGATGGCCATGCGCGGGCCAGGCCAGATCGCTGAGTTATGTGAGATCAGCCACCCCCTGGTAGGGGTGATTACCAATATAGGTAAAACCCATTTAGAACTTTTGGGGTCCCAGGAGGCTATTGCAGAGGCCAAAGGGGAACTCCTTTCCTCTCTGCCCATTGATGGCTGTGCTGTACTCAATGCTGATGACCCCTGGCAAGTGAAGCTGGCCAGCAGGGTCAGGGGAGAGCTAATATATTACGGAACAGATAGTATGTGCCAGATCAGGGCAACTGACATCAGACTGCGTGGACTGGAAGGGGTGGATTTTAAACTGCACACTCCCTCAGGAGAGGCAGACTGTTTTCTTCCCCTACCAGGAGCGCACAATGTGGCCAATGCCCTGGCTGCGGCAGCTGTAGGGTACAGATTCAGTTTAACTGCTGAAGAGATAGCCGCAGGTTTGACTTCTGCTTCTTTGACGGGAATGCGGCTGGATGTCAAAGCAGGGATCAGGGATACAAAGATCATCGATGACTCTTACAATGCCAGCCCTGCATCCACAACAGCTGCCCTGGAACTGCTGGCAGCTGTTGATGGAAACAGGAAAATCGCTGTTTTAGGCGATATGTATGAGTTAGGTGAAGAGACAATATCCGGCCACCGGGAGGTGGGGGAAAAGGCAGCTCTTCTGTCAATTGATTGCCTTTGCACTGTGGGAGAATTGGCTAGGGAAATTGCTGTAGGTGCTGAATTGGCTGGCTTACATGATGAGCGCATCCATATTTTTCAGGAAAAAGCGGAAGCAGTGGCCTTTCTTAAATCCTATCTGCAAAAGGGTGATCTGGTTCTGATCAAGGGTTCACGGGGAATGCGGATGGAAGAGATTACAGCAGCGCTTGCTAGAGGGGTGAACACAGGTGAATGAAATTACTGCTATCATCTTAGCTCTAGTAGTTAGTTTGGTTGTTGTACTGATTTTGGGACCTGTATTGATCCCCATACTATACAGAATGAAGTTTGGGCAGGAGGTCAGGGATGACGGGCCCAAGACCCATTTAAAAAAACAGGGTACTGCCACTATGGGTGGGGTTATGATCCTTTTGGGCTCAACAATAGCCGCCTTCCTGTTCACAGATGATCTTTGGAAAACCCTGCTCCTGACGGGTATTACTCTGGGTGCTGGGCTTTTAGGGTTTTTGGATGATTACCTTAAAGTTATACTGAGAAGGCCCCTGGGGCTTAAAGCCAGACATAAGATCCTGGGGCAGTTTCTGTTAGGAATTCTGCTGGCATGGGGTGCAGTGCTTTTAGGTAGGGATACAACGATCATCATACCTTTTATAGGAAATGAATTCGATATTGGTTTGTTCTATTATCCCTTTGTAATGATAGTATTCATTTCTGCCACAAATGCGGTCAATCTGACTGATGGATTGGATGGACTGGCCAGCGGATTAATGGCCATCGCAGCCGGTGTTTATGTATTGATTTCCTGGATCATGGGGAACACCGCAGCAGCGGTTTTTGCTGCTGCCCTTAGCGGGGCTTGTCTGGGGTTTTTAAAGCATAATTATCATCCAGCTAAAGTATTTATGGGTGATACCGGTTCTCTGGCTTTAGGAGGCGCTTTGGCTGCTCTGGCGGTGCTCACCGGAACAGAACTGGTTCTGCTTGTTTTAGGTGCTGTTTTTGTATTTGAGGTACTCTCGGTGATCATCCAGGTGGTATCCTTTCAGCTGACCGGGAAGAGGGTCTTTAAAATGAGCCCCTTACACCACCATTTTGAGCTGTGCGGCTGGCCGGAGGTTAAGGTTGTTCATTTATTTTGGCTGATGGGTTTTTGTTTTGCTCTTCTCGGCTTGTGGTCCGTGAAGGGGATGGGGTAAATCCCAATTCTGATTGTAGGTAGGAGAAAGCAAATGATCGATCTAAACGGAAAAAAAGTTCTTGTTATAGGATTGGCACGCAGCGGACAGGCTGCTGTCCGTTTTCTGAGCAATCAGGGGGCAAAGGTTACCGGGACTGACTGTAAAAAAGAAGAATTGTTGGGTTATGAGTTTGAGCGGTTAAAGGATTTACCGGTTAGCTTGATCACTGGTGGTTACCCTGAGGTGAAGGCTGGGGACTATGATTTGGTAATAGTCAGCCCCGGTGTGCCTGGGAATATCAAACTGCTCAAGGAGCTAGAGGAATATGGTATTCCAATCTGGAGTGAATTGGAACTGGCTGCGCAGTTTATTGAAGAACCGATGATAGCTGTGACCGGAACCAATGGTAAAACCACTTCAACATCTTTGATTGGCTATATATTTGCAAAAGCAGGAATTAATGCTGTGGTTGCCGGCAATATTGGGATTCCTTTGATCCAGGAGGTAGAACAAAATCTCCGCAACAGGGATAAAAAATACTGGATAGTAGAAGTTAGTTCTTTTCAACTGGAACGGGTCCAGTCTTTCAGACCGAAGATCGCTGTTTTTTTGAATTTAACTCCGGATCATTTGGACAGACATGGAGACCTTGAAAGCTATGGATTGATTAAAGCTCGTATCTTCGCCAATCAAAAGTCCAGTGATTTTGCGGTGATCAACCTAGATGATCCTTGGCTGTCAACTCATAAGGACTATATTCCCAGCCGGATCTGGGGTTTTTCTGCCAGCAGCTTACCAGAGGAAGGGATTGGATTGTGTGGCTCAAAGGTCATTTATAGCTGTCATGGTATCAAGGAAACCCTTTGCTCTGTAGCTGAGATCAGGCTGCCCGGTCCCCATAATCTGGAGAATGTTCTGGCAGCCTCTGCCGCATCCCTGCTGGCAGGTATCGACAAAGATATTGTGGCTGAAGCTCTGCGTACCTTTCCCGGTGTTCCCCACCGTCTGGAGGAGGTGCGTTCAGTTAACGGAGTGCGATATATTAATGATTCAAAAGGAACAAATCCAGAGGCAGTTATCAAAGCCTTGGCTTCCTTCACAGAACCAATAATTTTGATCGCAGGAGGACAGCACAAAGGAAGTGACCTGAGTGAACTTGTCCACAAGATCAAGGAAAAGGTCAAAGCGCTCATTCTTCTTGGAGAAGCTGCTCCTCTGTTTCGCAAGAA
This sequence comes from Syntrophomonadaceae bacterium, assembly GCA_012840405.1. Classification (GTDB taxonomy): domain Bacteria; phylum Bacillota; class DSM-12270; order Thermacetogeniales; family Thermacetogeniaceae; genus DTU068. The sequence continues at coordinate 17,708 of DULM01000148.1, forward strand.
GGCAGAGGAGGCAGGATATAACAGGATCTGGGATGTCAGCTCACTTCCTGAGGCAGTTAAACTGGCGCACAGAATTGCCCAACCGGGTGATATTGTGCTCCTGTCACCGGGCTGTGCCAGTTGGGACATGTTTCGGGATTATGAGGAGCGGGGCGAACTTTTCCGTGCAGAAGTTAGGAAACTGTGAAGGAGGGGGTTAAAATGAAAAAAGCGCGCCAAGCCCCTGATTTTATATTGTTTATTATTGTATTATTGTTATTGACCTTTGGAATTGTGATGGTCTATAGTGCAAGCTATGTTTCTGCACAGGTCACCTATGCTGATGGCGCTCATTTTTTTAAACGCCAGCTGATCTGGGCAGTGCTTGGTATCATTGCTATGATTGTGGTAATGAAAATCGATTACAGTTTCTACTATAAATGGGGATACCAACTGTTCGGATTGGCTGTCCTGCTCTTAATTTTGCTGTTTGTTCCTGGGGTGGGGATCACCATTAAAGATGCTACCCGCTGGATCGGGGTTGGATCCCTTACTTTTCAGCCTTCAGAGATTGCCAAACTGGGCATGGTATTTTTCTTAGCGAAATATTTAGTAGATAATCAGAACCAGATCAAGCAATTTTTTAAAGGCTTTGTTCCACCACTTTTAGTGGTTGGATGTGTTTGTCTGCTGATTATCAAACAACCGGATTTGGGGACAGCAGTTACTATTGCGGCAACAGCTTATGTTTTGCTGTTGGTGGCGGGAGCACGCTTCACTCACCTGGGGTTTTTAGCAGCTTTGGGCTGCGGGTTGGTGGCTATGGCCATCAAAATGGCACCCTATCGGATGCAACGCATCACCGCTTTCCTCGATCCCTGGGCTGATCCCTTGGGAGATGGTTTTCAAACTATTCAATCCCTTTTAGCGGTTGGTTCAGGTAGAATTTTTGGTACAGGCCTTGGGCACGGGAGGCAGAAATTTCTCTATCTGCCGGAACAGCAGACCGATTTTATTTTTGCGGTTTTAGCTGAAGAGATGGGATTCCTGGGAGCATCATTTGTTGTTCTGCTGTTCCTGGCATTTGCCTGGAGAGGATTGAGAATAGCTATCAAGGCTCCAGACTTTTTTGGCGCATTGCTGGCGACAGGTATAACTGCCATGGTTGTGGTACAGGCAGCGATCAATATTGGTGTTGTCACAGGAAGTCTTCCTGTTACGGGAATCACCCTTCCTTTTATCAGTTACGGTGGTTCATCATTAACTTTGAATCTATTGGGAATCGGAATACTGTTGAACATTTCACGATATGTGAGAGAATAGGAGAATAAAAAATGCGTGTCATGCTTACTGGTGGGGGTACAGGAGGACACCTCTACCCAGCATTAGCTGTTGCGGGATTATTGCGAAAATTGGATCCAGATGGAGAAATTCTTTTTGTGGGAACAGGAGAAGGGTTGGAAAGCAGAGTTGTTCCCCAAGAGGGGTATTCTTTTTGTCAGATAGCGGCAGGAAAATGGCCGCGCAAAATATCTATCGATGGAATCAAATCCTTATTTTCACTGGGTAAGGGTTTTATACAAGGTATCAGACTCATCAAACAGTTTCATCCGGATGCAGTCTTGGCAACCGGTGGTTATGTATCTGTGCCTTTGGGTATTGCTGCAGCCGTTTTAGGTGTACCCCTCTTACTGCATGAGCAGAACTCTGTTCCCGGTATGGCTAATAAACTGCTGTCACGCTGGGCTGAGGTATTATTTACCACCTTTCCTTTGGACAAGGGATCTTTTTCATCCAGGGCGAAAATAATTCATGTAGGTCTTCCGGTACGCTCTGAAATTTTAAATGTGAAACGAGAGGACGGAATTAACTTTTTCGGTTTTGAAGCTGACCGTTTGACAATTCTAGTTACAGGGGGGAGCAGGGGAGCACGGCGCCTTAACCAGGTCCTTTTGGAGGTCTACGAGGAGATCTGTAAGGATGGATCCTTTCCAGCTCTGCAGATCATCCATCTCACCGGTAGAACAGAGTATCAGCAGGTATGCCATGAAATGGCAAAGAAGGGATTAACAACCGTAAAATTTGGTAAAATAGTTATAAAGCCATATTTGGAAGAGATGGAATATGCTTTAGCTGCTGCAGACCTGGTCATCAGCCGTGCTGGTGCTGCTACACTTGCAGAGATTACGGCTCGAGGGATTCCGGCGGTTTTGATACCTTATCCCTATGCTACCGGAAATCACCAGTATCATAATGCTCGCTTTTTAAAGGACAGAGGGGCGGCAGTGTTAATTCCTGAAAGTGAATTAAATGCTAAGCGAATGTTCCGGGAATTAAGGAAGTTGATTGAGAATATCCAACTCCGTGAAAAGATGGCTGAACAATCCCGTAAAATCGGGCGCCCTCAGGCAGGAGAGTATATTGCCGAATTTCTGCTTAATGTTGGCAAAAAGTCACACTGCACCTCCCCGGTGGGAAAGACATAAACTGTTGTTGTGGCAACTGATGAAAAACAGGATGCAGTGCTCAAGGGAGGAGATTATTTAGTGGCTGGCAAGTGGTATCATTTTATTGGAATCGGCGGTGTGGGTATGAGCGGTCTTGCCCGGGTTCTGCTTGAAATGGGGATGCGGGTTAGTGGTTCTGATATGGCCTCATCACCGGTCACAGAAAAGCTGAAAATGATGGGTGCTCAGATCTACATTGGACATAGTGAGGATAACATTAAAGAAGATATGGATGTTGTGGTTATTTCTTCTGCCATACACCCTAACAATATCGAATTAAGCACTGCCCGCCAGCGGGGATTAAAAGTGCTTAAACGGGGCGAACTGTTAGCGCAATTGATGGATTCCTATCAGGGAATCGCGATTACAGGTTCCCATGGGAAAACAACAACCAGTGCCATGATCTCTGTGCTGTTGATGGAGAACGGCTATGACCCTACCTGTCTGGTAGGCGGTCACATAGCTGCCCTGGGGGGCAATGCCCGCTTAGGCAGAGGCGCATACCTTGTAGCTGAATCAGATGAAAGCGATGGGTCATTTCTTAAGCAGAAGCCGAATATTGCAGTTATTACCAATATTGATGATGATCACCTGGATTATTATAGTGATTTGACCGGAATTCTCAAGGCCTTTCAGGATTATTTAAGCCGCATTAAGCCAGGTGGCCTCGCTGTGCTCTGCTATGATAATCCTAATGTACGCCGTTTAGATATCAGTCAGGTCAATGCTGTCACTTATGGTTTAGAAGGCGACTCTGATTATCAGGCAAAAGAGATCAAGCAGATGGGCTTTACCACTGAAGGGAAAGTATACCACCGCGGGAGTCTGCTGGGTACTTTAAAGCTTTCTGTACCAGGGTTACATAATATGCAGAACGCCCTAGCAGCAGTTGCTGTTGGTATGCATTTGGGTATGGATTTTTCCAGTATAGCAGTTGCCCTTTCCCATTTCAAAGGTGTCCAACGCCGTTTTCAACTGGTAGCTCAATTTGATGGGATTAAAATTATCGATGATTATGCCCACCACCCCACAGAAATAAAAGCTTTGATGAAAGCTGCATTGGGTGTTAAGAAAAATAGACTGATCACAGTTTTTCAGCCCCATCGTTACACCAGAACCAAGCTCTTGAAAGAGGAGTTTGGTAAGGCTTTTGCAGGAAGTGATCTGGTTATAGTAACAGATATCTATTCTGCAGGTGAGTTGCCTTTAGATGGTGTTAGTGCTGAAGGCATTGTTCAGGAATTGCGCAAAAATGGTGAGAATGTGGTTTATATCAACTCACTTGAAGATGTGGTACAGTACCTGATCAGAGAAGTACATTCTGGAGATACTGTGCTAACCGTAGGGGCAGGGAATGTCTGGACTGTAGGAAAGAACATCGCTCAGAATATCAAACATCATTATCGGCACAATTAAGGAGTTTTACTCATATGAAATGGCAGGAATTGGCCAACCAACTCAGGCAAAAAATAGATGGCCAGGTGCTGGCCAATGCTCCTATGAAGCAGCATACAACATGGAGAGTAGGGGGACCAGCAGATCTGTTGGTCATCCCTCAGACAGTAAAAGATGTCCATGAAACATTGCTCTTTACAAAACACCATCGACTGCCTTTGATGGCTATTGGTAATGGCTCCAATCTTCTGGTGCTGGATGGCGGTATCAGGGGTGTGGTTTTGAAACTTAGCGGTGGTCTTAAATCACAGTATCTGGATGGTAATTTCCTGGTTGCAGAAGGTGGGGCGATGCTGCCTTCCCTGGCGAGGATGGCCCTTAATAATTCACTGAGCGGTCTAGAGTTCGCTGTGGGGATTCCGGCTACTCTAGGAGGAGCTATTGTCATGAATGCAGGGGCTTTCGGCCAGGATATCGGATCCCTGATCAGCCAAGTGGAGGTTATTGATTTTGAGGGGAAGCAGCAGGTATTGTCCAGGGATGAACTGACCTTTGGCTACCGGAAATCCTCTTTGCAGGATAAAAACATGATAATTTTAAGAGCTACCCTTCAGTTGAAAGCAGGCAAAAAAGAGGATATTGCTGCCAGCATGGAAGCTAAACTCTCCTTGCGCAATAATATGCAACCCCTGGAATACCCTACTGCCGGCAGTGTTTTTCGCAACCCTGTAGGTGATTATGCGGGAAGATTGATCGAGGCAGTAGGGCTCAAGGGGCACAGCATCGGAGATGCTGAGATATCAACGAAGCACGCCAATTTCATTATTAATCGCGGTAATGCCACAGGAGGCGAAATTCTAACCCTCATCAGGACCATCCAAGAGCGGGTTTTCGAACGGGAGGGGGTAATGCTAGTCCCCGAGGTCTTGATCGTGGGGGAAGAAGGGTGAGTTGGTGTGGAGAGGTTGATTGTAACTGGAGGGACACCACTGAGGGGCTCGATAGCAGTCAGTGGGGCAAAAAACGCGATTTTACCGATTATGGCAGCATCACTGCTTTCTGAAAGCCGTGTGGTGCTTGAGGGAGTGCCTTTTTTAAAAGATGTGCAAACCATGAAGGAAACGCTGGAATCATTGGGTGCTAAGATCAAATTGACCGGTGATACCATTGAGGTGAATCCATCTGGTTTACATTCTCAGGAAGTACCTTCTTCTTTAGCCAGGCGTATGCGAGCTTCCAATTTGGTAATGGGGCCCTTGCTTGGACGGTTTGGGACTTTTAAGGCCTCCTACCCTGGTGGATGCACAATTGGGTCCCGTCCCATGGACTTGCATATAAAGGGTTTTGAAGCTCTGGGAGCGAAAATTGATGAGGATCACGGTTATATTAAAGCTGAGGCAGCCAAACTTAAGGGAACAGAGATACACCTTGATTTTCCCAGTGTTGGTGCCACTGAGAATATCATGATGGCTGCTACTCTGGCTGAAGGGACTACCATTATTAGAAATGCTGCCCGTGAGCCGGAAATTGTTGATTTGCAGAACTATTTGAATAAAATGGGTGCCCGGATCAGGGGGGCAGGAATGGATAGCATCCGCATTGACGGTGTAAAGAAGCTGAACAGGGAGATTAGCTATCGGGTTATCCCTGACCGGATTGAAACAGGAACCTTTATGGTAGCGGCAGCTATCACCAGAGGAGAGTTGGTTATTGAAAATGCTATCCCTGAGCATGTGGAAGCTGTCACAGCCAAACTCAGGGAAGCAGGTGTTCAAGTTCGAGAGGAAGATGACCGGATTATTGTTAAAGGTTCTCCTGTCTGGAAAGGGTTGGATATAAGAACTATGCCTTTTCCAGGGTTCCCTACAGATATGCAGCCTCAGATGATGGTTTTTCTCTGTTTGGCTCAAGGAACAAGTATTATCACCGAAAATATATTTGAAAACCGCTACAGACATGTAGGAGAATTAAGACGAATGGGGGGGCAGATTCAATTAGAGGGAAGAAGTGCCATAATCAAAGGTGTGCCACGGTTGACAGGAACTGTTGTTGAGGCAACGGACCTCAGGGCAGGAGCAGCATTGGTTTTGGGAGGGCTTGCTGCGGAGAATACAACTGTAATAGAAGGGGTACATCACCTGGATCGGGGCTACGGAAATTTAGAGGAGCGGCTGCGGATGCTGGGAGCTCAGATTTATCGTGAAACTAATTTATCGTGAAAGGTGATACTATCTACTATTTTTTTTAAATCAGGGAGGACAAGCATGTCTTCTACCAAAACCCGAAGAAAGCGCAGGGTAAAAAAGAACCCGCGCAAAATAATTAAAGCACTAAGGAATCTGCTGATCATAACTACTAGTGTTTTGGCCTTTTACTATTTTACCCAGTCCCCTTTTTTTGCCTTGAAAGAAATTGAGGTAAAAGGGAACAAACAACTCCCACAAACTGAGCTCATCCAAAAAAGCGGTTTAAGCCTGGGAATCAACTACTTTGATATTGATACCGGTCTGGTTACAAAGCGATTATCCTCTATTCCTGTGATCGCATCTGTGGAAGTGAAAAAAAGCCTCCCCAACCGGATGGAGATTGTGGTCAAGGAGCGGGAACCGCTGGCCCTTTACTGCACCCAGGATAGTTTTGCTGTGATCGATGGTCAAGGTTACTGCCTTGAAAATAATGTTTCGATACAGGATTATGATCTGCCCATTATCACTGGATTAACCCCAGATGTACTGCAGCCGGGGGAGAAGGTCAGTAATAAAGAATGTCTGCAGTCGGTTCTCGCAGTTTTAGATGAGGATGTGCAGCAGTTGATTTCCGAGATTGATCTTGCCCAGGAGAACAGCCTTATTGCCTATACCAGACAAGGGATTCCTCTGCTTTTGGGTACCCCGGACCAACTGTCAGAGAAGATTAAAATGGCTGTTTCTTATCTTAATCTGCTAGCTACTGTTGAGGGGATCGAATATGTGGATATCAGAAGCCTAAATGCTCCTGCAGTGAAATGTGAAGGAAAAAATATAGAAAAAATAGAAAATTCAATCCCATTAGCAGAAAATTAGAGGAAAAAATCGATTTGCGTTGAAAAGGTTTAAAGTGTGTGATATCTGGGTGGAGGTGCGGTAATTTGACCCGGGGAAACCTTATTGTCAGCCTTGATCTGGGCAGTTCAAAGGTTGCTGTGATTGCTGGGGAGGTCGATCAGGAAGACCAAGTCCATGTGGTTGGTTTTGGTTCCGTGGCATCAAATGGAATCCGTAAGGGTAATATCATTGATATAGAAAACACGGTACGTGCCATAGAAGCTGCTGTGGAACAGGCTGAACAGATGAGCGGGCGCCAGATCGAGGGTGGATATGTGGGGATCACAGGCCTCTTAGTTTCCTCACTCAATAATCGTGGCGTTGTTGCAGTCGCGGGTCCTGATCAGGAAATTACCCAAGAGGATGTGGATAGGGTCCTGCAAGCAGCACGTGTCATTGCCCTACCTTCCGACCGTAAAATCCTTCATGTTATACCCCGCCAGTATTTTGTTGATGGAAATGCAAATATAGTTGACCCGGTGGGTATGGTTGGGTCAAGATTAGAAGTAGAGACACATATTGTAACGATTAACAATGCCACTCTCCAAAATGTTATCAAGTGCTGTGAACGAGCAGGATTTCATCCTTGGGAAATAGTATTCAACGGTTATGCCTCGGGTGAAGCAGTGCTTTTCCCGGCAGAAAAAGAGTTAGGAGCTGTGGTGGTAGATATTGGTGGGGGCACAACAGATATTGCTCTTTTTGACCAGGGAACCTTATGGTATACGGCAGTTCTTCCAGTGGGTGGGGATTACATCACCAGTGATCTGGCGGTTGGTCTGCGCACTCCACTAAATCAGGCAGAGATTATCAAAAAGGAGCATGGAGGAACACTCCCTGCACTAACATCAGATAGTGAATTTGTGGATGTTCCCAGTGTGGGGGGGAGGGAGACCTTCAGGGTATCTAAAAAAGTAGTTGCTAGCATTATTGAACCACGTGTGCAGGAAATTCTCACTCTCGTAAAGAATAAATTGGAGAGTTCCGGTTATCCAGGTTTACTTCCAGGGGGAATTGTTCTGACCGGAGGAACTGCTTTAACCAGCGGAATTGCCGAACTGGCAGTGGATCTATTAGAAAAACCTGTCAGGATCGGATATCCCGAAGGTATCATTGGATTGGCTGATGTTGTACATAGCCCTGAGTATGCCACAGGTGTGGGGCTGTTGATGTATGGAGTCAGACGTTACCAGGCTATGCGAGAAAATGAAGACAGTTTTTTTGCGAAGAATATCTTCAGCAGGATTAAAAAATGGTTTCAAGATCTTTTTTAAGAAGTGAGGGATTAACAGGGAGATGTTAGAATTGGAGGTTGACACAAATCAGTTTGCCAATATTAAGGTAATTGGTGTCGGTGGTGGTGGTGGGAATGCCGTAAATAGAATGATCCAGGCAGAACTGAAGGGCGTACATTTCATTGCTGTCAATACCGATGCCCAGGCTCTGAATTTGTCTTTAGCAGAACATAAGTTGCAGATTGGATCAAAGCTTACCAAAGGCCTGGGTGCAGGTGCAGACCCGGAGATTGGGAAAAAGGCGGCAGAAGAGAGCCGCGACGAATTAATGCAAGCCCTGCGCGGTGCTGATATGGTATTTGTCACAGCAGGTATGGGCGGAGGAACAGGAACCGGTGGTGCACCGGTAGTTGCTGAAGTTGCGAAGGAAGTTGGTGCTCTGACCGTTGGTGTGGTAACCAGGCCCTTCACCTTTGAAGGGAAAAAGCGAGCTACCCAGGCAGAACAGGGGATTCAGGAGCTGAAAAGCAAAGTGGATACCTTGATCACCATCCCCAATGACCGCTTGCTGCAGGTAGTGGATAAGTCTACCTCGATCAATGAAGCCTTCCGCATTGCAGATGATGTGCTACGTCAGGGAGTTCAGGGTATTTCAGATTTAATTGCTGTCCCAGGTTTGATCAATTTGGATTTTGCTGATGTGAAAACAATAATGTCAAATACTGGTACAGCCTTGATGGGGATCGGCAGTGCCAAGGGGGAAAACCGGGCAGCGGAAGCAGCAAAGATAGCCATTTCCAGCCCACTTTTGGAAACATCCATTGAGGGTGCCAAGGGTGTACTGCTTAATATCACCGGCGGACCTGATCTAGGACTATTTGAGGTCAATGAGGCAGCTGAGATCATTTCCCAGGCAGCAGATCCAGAAGCCAATATCATTTTTGGTGCGGTCATCGATGAAAAGCTCGAGGATGAAGTGAGGGTAACAGTTATTGCCACCGGATTTGATGCAGTAAGTCATGAGGAAAAGGAAGGTCACGTTGTTGATCTGCGCTCATTTACCTCTGATGATTTGGATATCCCGGCATTCTTGCGCAAACGTTAAATAACGGCAACTATTCTTAATCTGAGCAATGACTTGTTGATTAAATTCAGCTAGTGTTGTTTATTGTCCAATGCCGAATGAATTTTCTTCGGCATTTTTCTATTGGCCCCGCTAAGGGGGTCTTTTTATATCTGACACCCTGTCTCATATATTTACAGCTTATACACTCATATTAGCCCGATAAAAGGTTGATAGCTGTTTTAATGGGCGACTGAGGTTAATTAGTGTCTAAAAGCAGGTAAAGTTTTGGGTGAATCCCCCGATATATCAGCGAGCAAATTATCATATTCTGACAGATATCATTTTTGCTATTTTATATAATGACCATTGGTATTGTAGCAGTTTTCAATGAATATACATTAAATAATAAGTTTTAAAAAAATTATGATACCCGGGGTGACGGTATGCCCGGAAACACTGCTGTCTATGTAGATATGTTGTTCTTAATCAATTTTGTAATGGATTTTGTAGTTCTCTGGGCAGCAGCCCGGCTGGCTCAGCTGCGAATATCTTATTGGAGGTTGGGGCTTGCAGCAACTCTAGGTTCTTTATACAGTGTGCTTGTTCTGCTGCCTGCTTTTAAGTCAATGTCCAGGATGGAAATCAAGTTTATCGTTTCCCTGGGGATGGTTGTCATAGCTTACTACCCTTTACCGTGGAAGAAGTTTGGGCAGGCTGTTCTCTACTTTTATTTGGTTGCCTTCACAATGGGTGGAGCAGTGCTCGGATTTATGTATTTTTCCAGCAGCAGTTCATTGATATCAAACCTTCCTCTTCACTATTTGTGGCTTGCTGTAGCATTGGTTACCGCTGCTGTCTTGGGTAAATACGGGATAGCCTATATTAAAAAGAATTTATTACAAGATTTATTGAAAGTACCTGTGGAGATCTGTATTCAAGGGAAGACCTTTAAGGTGACCGGGTTGGTAGATACCGGGAACCAGCTTGTTGATCCTCTGACTAGAAAGCCGGTTGTTATTGTGGAATATGCTGTTCTAAAACCATATCTGCCATTGGAATTGCAGAATATTATCGATGCTGATGGAGAAGTTGATCTGGCCAGATTAACTGAGATAGTGCCCAGTGAGGGAAGCAATCTATCATTGAGGTTGATACCTTTTACAACCATTGGTAAACGCCATGGTATGCTGGTTGGTTTCCGCCCTGATAAGATCACTGTCTTTATAGGGGATCAACAGCTTTCTAAAACCGATGTGGTTATTGGTATTTACAACAGGCGTCTTTCGCCTCAGGGGTCTTATCGAGCCCTGCTTCATCCTGATCTGATTCAAGCGGCTGCAAATTGAGTTTGAATTAAGGGGGATTGCTGATGAGGGAGAGGGTTTCATTGTTGTGGCAGGTTCGGTTATGGTTGATACGTCTTTTACAGAGATTTAGATATCCGTCCCATATCTATTATTTAGGAAATCATGAAGCACTACCGCCTCCTCTGACCAGTGAAGAGGAAGTGGCTTTATTGGGCAAGCTGGAAACCGGGGATATCACTGTGAGGAATGCCCTTATTGAAAGGAATCTGCGGTTAGTGGTTTATATTGCCCGCAAATTCGATAACACCGGTGTAGGTATTGAGGACCTGGTCTCTATCGGTACGATTGGACTGATCAAGGCTGTGAACACCTTTAAGCCCCAGCGCAAAATCAAACTGGCTACCTATGCCTCCCGCTGTATCGAAAATGAAATTTTAATGCATCTGCGCAGGAGCAATAAGAACAAGGCTGAGGTGTCCTTTGATGAGCCCTTGAATACTGACTGGGACGGTAATGAACTGCTCCTGTCAGATGTGCTGGGAACAGATAGTGATGTTATTTACCGGCATTTAGAAGAGGAGGTTGACCGGAAACTGCTGCATACCGCTGTCAACAGACTATCTCCTAGGGAACGGAAGATAATGGAACTCAGGTTTGGGTTGTCGGGCTCAAGAGAGAAAACCCAAAAAGAAGTGGCAGATCTGCTGGGAATATCACAGTCTTATATTTCCCGGTTGGAAAAGCGCATTATTAAGAGGTTGCGTAAAGAAATTTGCTGTATGGAATAACAATTGCCGGTTATCCCCCTTAATAATTGAATAATATTAAAAATGTATAAAAAAGTTCTGGGAACCCATAGGGTTCCCATTTTCTTTTTATCAAGGCTGGTTCTGTACCTAATCGTATAATTTGAAACATCCCCGGTAATAATGAAAAACGACCAAAGAATCGCTGGGGAGGAAGCAGGCGGAATGGTAAACAAGGTTGAGATCTGTGGAGTCAACACAGCTAAACTACCAGTGCTTACCAGTGAAGAGATGAATGAACTATTCTTGAGTGTGAAAGCCGGTGATAAAACAGCAAGAGAAAAACTGATCAAAGGAAACCTGCGCCTGGTACTCAGTGTGATTCAGAGGTTTACCAATCGGGGGGAATATGTAGATGATCTGTTTCAGGTTGGATGTATTGGTCTGATCAAAGCCATTGATAATTTTGATCTGGGGCAGAATGTGAAGTTTTCTACCTATGCAGTACCGATGATCATTGGAGAAATTCGGCGTTATCTGCGGGATAACAACCCCATCAGGGTCAGCAGATCCCTAAGGGATATTGCCTATAAGGCCATTCAGGTGAGGGAAACATTGATCAATAAACACTCCCGGGAACCCAAAATAAATGAGATTGCTGAGGAACTCAATTTACCCAGAGAAGAAGTTATTTTTGCCATGGATGCTATTCAAGAACCAGTCAGCCTCTTTGAGCCCATTTATCACGACGCTGGTGACCCCATTTATGTGATGGATCAGATCGGTGATGAGAAAAACAATGATCTTAACTGGCTGGAAACAATAGCGATCAGGGAGGCTCTCAGTAAATTGAATAACCGAGAAAAAAGAATCCTTACTATGCGGTTTTTTGAAGGAAAGACCCAGATGGAGGTAGCCGAAGAAATCGGTATTTCCCAAGCCCAGGTGTCACGGTTGGAGAAAGCTGCATTAAACCATATGCGAAAATACATTTAGAAAATACATATAGGGGTGATATATATGGCCCAGCGGAAAATTTGTATTTTACTGCTGCTCTGTTCGCTGCTAACCCTTGTTTTTTTCAGTACAGCTCTACAGACGAAAACAGCTTATACCCCAGATAACCTGATAAGGCTCCATGTTATCGCCAACAGTGATCACCAGCAGGATCAGGCAATAAAATACAAGGTGCGGGACTGTATAATCGAAATATTGAGAGAGAAGTTGACAGGGGTGGAAAGCTATCAGGAAGCACGCGAGGTAATAATCAATAGCCGCCCACAGCTTACTGCTGCTGTTGAGGAAGTTGTAGCTGCTGCTGGAGTAAGCTACCCGGTAAGGTTGGAATACGGCCGGTTCGATTTCCCTCCCAGGGCTTATGGTAAACTGGTGCTGCCTCAGGGTGAATATGAGGCTGTGAAAGTGGTATTAGGGGATGGCAAAGGTGCCAACTGGTGGTGTGTTCTTTTTCCGCCCCTCTGTTTTGTTGACATATCGAGCAGTGCTCTGGAAAATGAAGAAAACACAACAATGGAGGTAATGGCAAAGCAGGGAGACGATTCGGTGGTCACTGAATCTGTTGATGAAAATAGGGTTGATCTTAATTTCAAGCTATGGGAGTGGCTGAACAGGGATAAGGGCTACCTGGCAAAGCTGAAGGGTTTAAGATAACAAAGGAGCACAAAATGCGCACCTCCCTCATATATTTATTTTGAGGGAGGTGGTAGCAGTGATCAAAATATCTGAACTGCGGCTTCATGATGTGATTAATGTTATAGATGGCAGGCGTTTGGGGATGATCAAGGATATTGATATTGATGTGGAAACCGGCCGGGTCAGATCTATTATCTTGCCCGGAAATAACCGGGTGTTTAATTTTTTTGCGAAGAGTGAGGAAGTGATCATCCCCTGGGAGAAGATTGTGAAAATAGGTGTAGATGTGATTTTGGTTGAATATTCTGCCACAAATCATCCCCAACAGAAGTAATCAAAGTGATAGTGATGAAATTCTTCCTTTGGGGAAATTGATCTCCGTTGTAAGATATAAGGGGAGGAAGTGGATAAGACTTCAGTCCCAAATGAAAGATGGGACTTTTTTTGTGGTCAAAGGGGCAGGAATGTTACACTATATGTAGTATAATTAATATTGCATTACCCTATATATTGTTTCTATTCCTATTATATTCCTATTAAAAGGATGATGAGGACTGATGCGCTGCCCTTTCTGTAGAAAAAGTGAATCAAGGGTTTTAGAGTCTAGAGCGCTGGATAATGGTTTTACTATCAGGCGCAGGAGGGAATGTACCAGTTGCAGCAGGCGTTTTACGACCTATGAACGAGTGGATGATGTGCCTTTATGGGTGATCAAAAAAGATGGCAGGAGGGAACTTTTTAACCGTGACAAGCTCCTGACCGGTATCATGAAGGCATGTGAAAAAAGGCCCGCAGCACTGGAAACCTTATCGGAAATAGTTGATAAGATAGAGAGAGAGCTACGCAATCAGCCTGAACATGAGATTCCCAGCAAGATGATCGGGCAGATAGTGATGGATCATCTGCTGAAATTGGACAAGGTAGCTTATGTTCGTTTTGCTTCTGTTTACAGGGAATTTCAAGATGTGGGAGAGATTCTTGACTGCCTAGAAGAAATGGGTGTCAGAGGGCGCAGACAGTAGTATTTTTGCTAGCGCTTAAAGTAATTTTGATAGAGAGGAGAACCATGGTTGTTTACTAAGATTAGAAAAAGAGATGGTAGAGAAGTACCTTTTGATGACTCTAAAATTACAGATGCGATTTTTCAAGCAGCTCGTGCTGTGGGTGGTGAGGACCGGGAACTGGCGGTTTCCCTTACCCTGCAAGTGCTGCGTGCACTGAAGCAGAAATACAACGGGCAGATTTTTGGTGTGGAGGATGTCCAGGATGTAGTGGAAAAGGTATTGATTGAAAATGGTCATGCCCGTACCGCCAAGGCCTATATCCTCTACAGGGATAAACGCACTCGTATACGTGAGGCGAAAACCGAGCTGATGGATGTTGTTGAAGATATCATCAGGGAAACTGACCGGGACAATGCCAATGTAGGCAATTCTCCTTCAGCCAAAATGCTGCAGATCGCCAGTGCTGCCAGCAGAAATTATTATTTGAACAGGTTGCTGGATGAAGACTATTCTCTGGCTCACAGGCGGGGGGATATCCACATCCACGATTTAGATTTCTACGCTACCACGATCAATTGCCTACAAATCCCTTTGGATGACCTATTAAGAGAGGGTTTTGATAATGGCCATGGCTATATCAGGCCTCCCAAACGGCCTGCTTCTGCTACAGCCCTGGCGGCAATCATCCTGCAGAGTTCGCAGAATGATATGTTTGGCGGCCAGTCTTTCCCCTTTTTCGATAAACAGATGGCTCCCTTTATTGATGGCAACAGTGAGGATGAGGTATATCAGGCCATGGAGGCCTTTGTTTACAATCTGAACTCTATGCACAGCAGAGCGGGCTCTCAAGTCCCCTTTTCATCCATTAATTTGGGTACAGATACCTCTGAGGCAGGGCGCAAGATCACCCGCAATCTCCTGCTGGCCTATGAGGCTGGCCTGGGGAAAGGAGAGAACCCCATTTTCCCCAATGTTATTTTCCGGCTGAAAAAAGGGGTCAACTTTAACCCAGAGGACCCAAATTATGATCTTTTTAAACTGGCGGTGCGGGTGGCCAGCAAGAGATTGAACCCTACTTTCAGCTTTATGGATTCATCTTTCAATAAAGATTATGGTGACCAGGTAGCCTATATGGGCTGCCGCACCCGGGTGATGGCCAACCGCAGGGGGCCGGAGGAGACCGCCAGGAGAGGAAATCTTTCCTTCACAACTATCAATCTCCCCCGGCTGGCCATCAAAGCTGAGCGAAATTTAAAGAAATTTTATCAGCTGCTGGATGAGATTACAGAACTGGTCATCAATCAGCTTTATCACAGGTTTAAAGTGCAGTGCAGGCTGCGGGTCAAGGATATCCCCTTTGTTATGGGACAGGGGCTTTATATGGGATCAGAGGATTTAAAACCCGATGACTCCATCGAACCAGCTATCGTCAATGGGACCCTTTCTGTTGGGATGATCGGACTGGCAGAAACTCTGGTCGCTTTGACCGGCTACCATCACGGGCAGAATAAGGATTCTCAAGAACTGGGGCTGGAGATCGTGAAGCACATCAAAGAAAAGGTTGATGAGGCTTGTGAGCGCTTTGATCTAAACTATACCTTTTTGGCAACACCTGCTGAAGGGCTCGCAGGGAGATTTGTCAAACTGGATAAGAAAGAGTTTGGGATCATTCCTGGAGTAACAGACCGGGAGTATTACACCAATTCATTCCATATCCCTGTTTATTATCCGATCAGTATGTTCGACAAGGTGAGGCTGGAGGGACCGTACCACAAGTTCTTTAATGCCGGGCATATCAGTTATGTAGAACTGGCGTCACCACCTAAGGACAATCCGCAGGCTGTAGAATCTCTGCTCAGGCATATGGCTGAGTGTGATATGGGATATGCCGGTATCAACTATCCGGTGGATTTCTGCTGCGGCTGCAATCTTTTAGGTGTGTTTAATGATCCCGAATGCCCCCGCTGCGGTTCCACAAATATCCGCCGTGTACGCCGGATTACAGGATATTTAAGCACTGTGGACCGCTTTAATGATGGCAAAGTGGCAGAACTGCGTGATCGGGTACCCCACAGTTGATATTTGATAGTAGAAGCTGCTGGTGAATGATCATGGCCGATTCCCTGATTTCTCAACTGCCTTCAGTCTCTGCTGCGGGGAGACAGGAAGCAGAAAAAATTATGGAGCGTGTGGAGCAGGGCAGGGGGTGTTTGCTGAAGACAGATGAGTTGGTGATGCCCCAGAGGAAGAGCGGGGTTGCGGCAACAGAAGCAGTTGGTGAATGGTGCAACAGGCTTCTCTATGGGGATAACCTCCTGCTGATGGAGGCTCTGTTAACTGGTGATCCTCTGACAGCTTTGCCGCCTCTGCGAGGAAAAATCAACTTGATCTATATAGATCCACCTTTTGCCAGCAGGTCCAACTACCGGACCTGCTGTACATTAAAGGGAAGGGATGGCAGTTTTACTCTTAAGCAGCAGGCCTATTCTGATACATGGCAGGGTGGGATGGTTGGTTACCTCAAAATGCTTTATCCCAGACTGTATCTCATGAGGGAACTGTTAAGTGAAAATGGCTCACTGATTGTACACCTGGATTGGCATGCTGTTCATTATGTTAAAGTTATCCTTGATGATATTTTTGGCAGTGAAAACTTCCGCAATGAAATCGCCTGGTGCTATGGTGGTGGTGGGGCAGCCAAAAGGACCTATCCCAGAAAGCATGATCTGCTGTTATGGTATACCAAAAGCGATAATTGGACCTTTAACAGGCAGTTTCGTCCTTATACCCAGGGGACCCTGGAGAGAGGACTCACTGCCGTTAAGGGGGATAAATATGTGCTCAGGAAAGAAGGGGCTGGATTAGATGATTGGTGGGCTGGCAGAGATGTCCAAAAAATCCTCAGCCCTACAGCCTATGAGAATCTCAAGTTCAATACCCAAAAACCAGAGGGACTGCTGAAAAGGATCATCAGAGGGCATTCCTGCCCTGGGGATTTGGTGGCTGATTTTTTCTGTGGTACAGGGACCACAGGGGCGGTTGCTGAAAAGTTGGGCCGGCGCTGGATTATGGCGGATGCTAGCAGGCTGGCTCTGATAATCGCTTATAAACGCCTGTTGCAGCAGGGATGCAGGCCCTTTATACAGCAGTCCATTGATGAAATAGAAGTTACACAGGGAGAAAACAGCGGTAAGGATGCTGTCTGTCAACTGGTTTTGAAGCAACTGATAGTGCAAAACATTTCTGCTGATTGGGATGAGATCCTGCTGGAATTGGGTGGTTTGACCTATTCGACCTTTGACCATTTACCGCTGAGCGGAGAGACAAAAGAAAAGGTAAAAGAGTTGGCCTTCTCTGATTCCCTGGCATTCCTGGAGTATTGGAGTGTTGACCCTGATTATGATGGGAAAACCTTCCGCAGCAGATGGCAGTGCTGCCGGGGCAGGGAGGGACGGGTCGACAGCGGGGCAAGGATAGCTGTGCCCAGGGTAACAGGTGTTAGGAGGATCTGTGTCAAAGCTGTGGATGTTTTCGGTAATGAAAGTGTTGTTTGTGAAACAGTAAATCAATAACAAGGGGATAATTTGCCATGAAGCTGCGGATAGCCGGTTTAACAAAAGAAAGTGTTGTCGATGGGCCTGGGATCAGGTTTGTTGTTTTTGTCCAGGGATGCCCCCATCACTGCCCAGGCTGCCATAACCCCGAAACCTGGGATTTTACTGCTGGGAAAGAGCTAACAGTTGATGAACTCTTTGCTCAAATCAAAGATACCCGGCTGCTGCAGGGTGTTACTTTCTCCGGTGGTGAGCCTTTTGCCCAGGCTGCAGCCCTGGCCTGTTTGGGGAAAAAGGTAAAAGAACTGGGCTTGGATATTGTCACTTATACCGGGTATACTTTTGAAGAGCTTTTGGATATGGCGAAGAAAAATCAGGATGTGAGAGAACTGCTGGAGATCAGCGATCTGCTGGTGGATGGCCCTTATCTAGCTGAAGAAAGGGATCTAAACTTAGCTTTCCGGGGTTCGAGAAATCAAAGGATCATTTCTGTTGCCGCATCCCTGAAAGCCAAACGAGCAGTAGAAGCTGTATTATAA
>DULM01000200.1 GCA_012840405.1 Syntrophomonadaceae bacterium
GCCCGTTCTAAGTAACTATAAAGAAGTGTATCTGCCCTTGGGACCAAAATGCGCCCCTCCTGGCAGAATACCGCAAAACGCCCTGCAGTCTGCCTCAATGACTCCAACAGGGCAACAGGATTCTGGAGGGGGGCTTCCCGGTCCTGTAGATCACTAAAAACCATGGACACAGGAGCCATCAGCAGTGCCAGCAGATCCAAAGAAAAAGTAGTGGCGATGGCCCGATCAAGGGTGAAACCAGATGGGGGACAGAGTTCCGCAAGGTAAACACACCTGGTATTGGGATCAAACATCTTCATCACTTCCGTAGTAGTAACCCTGTATTATGTCATTAGCTATGACAGTGGCATTAGACCAGCGGAAATCCAACTGGTTGGTACCTGAGGCACCACCCCAAAGATCCAGTGCCCGCTGGTTCGTGAACCTTGCCCTGCCTTTTTTCAGTTGGATCTCCCGCAGTCTGATCAACTCCCGAACTTGCCTATTAAGTGCTAGATCCTGCAAACAGTTTTCATTAAATACATGATACAGCCATCCCTTAACAAATAGCTTAGTACGGCGCGGAATCTTTGCTTGCTCCAGAGCTTGGGAACGCCAAAATATCTCCAACTTGCTGTGCCAAAGCTGGAGTTCACCCATTCGCAGAGAGATTCTTTCTGCCCAATCCCTAAAAAGGGTTTCGTATTTTTCCACCCATTCTGGATTTCCTCTCTTTTCAGCCAACATCAGATTGTAGAGAAGCGCTGCTCCATGCATCAGTTCGGAAAAATTTCGTGCATCATAAACAATCTGCTGCAAGAGGTGTGGTAGATCAGTTATCAGATCACTATCCCATAAAAAATCTTCTGTAAAGTGTTTTTCCGATGTGACCATATAAGCCAAAACACTGTCTTTGTGATACAGGATAATGCGGTCCTTCAAAAAAGTTGCTTCCTCCCGGGTCAAGGCGAAACTCGCCTTGCGTGGGAAACCCTCGGGAGGATCCGGAATCCCCGGATCCCAGTTCTCTCCCTGATATCCCTCTACCGGGTCACCATTATCATCCAAGATGAGACTTATCCTGCGGCTCTGTGATGAACATAAAAATTGATGGTACTGCTCCTGGGAACCCGGAAAAAGCCGGATACCCCACGTGCCTAGTCCCCCCCAATAAACTGAACTAGGCATTCTCTTGAGCTTCTCCTTTGCTTCCTTGCCAATAAGACCAGCTGTATCATCCGATTCCAGCAAAGCGTGGATCAATTTAATCTCTTCTTTACGTACTTTCCAAGCAACCTCCGCTGAGGTCAGCTTCTTGGAGCGGGCCAACTTCTTTTCTAGGTTTAAATAGATCCAGGGTACAAAGAGCATATAGCGCGCCCGGGTCTGAATGGTGCTTGTTCCCGGAAAAAAATAATTGGCAAAAGCGTCCCTGATGGATCCGATGCCGAGTTCATCCAAAGTATCTTGCTCACGGAAAAGACTAATCACATCCAGCATCCGCTGGCGGTCAGCCTCTGTAAAATCAACCCAGCCCAGATGTGAAGGCATCCTCAGGACCTCCTCAATAAAATTCCTGTTCGCTATTCAATTA
>DULM01000149.1 GCA_012840405.1 Syntrophomonadaceae bacterium
CAGCCACACTCAAGGCAGCGACCTGCTTCTTTGACAGCTTCCTCAGCAGCTAAACCTAAATTGACCTCCCGGAAGTTGTCCTTGCGCTCATCAGGTGACAAGTGGGGCATCTCTACCCGTGGCACTTTGGTCACTTCTGCAAAATCATCAGGAGTCAAACCTTCCTGCTTGACAAGATAAGGCTCAGCGCCAGGAAATTCCTCACCTGCAAGATAGGCAATTATTGATTCCGCAGCCTTTTTCCCCTGGGCTACAGCTTCGATGGCAATTCCCGGTCCTGTAACACCATCTCCACCGGCAAACACACCTGGGAGGTTAGTTGCGAGCGTATGCTCATCAACAGCGATGGTGTTCCATTTAGTGAGAGCAACTGTGATCCCTTGAGGATTCACCTGCTGGCCAATCGCCTTGATCACTGTGTCAATTTCTATAGTTTCCTCTGCTCCCGGTATGGGGACAGGCCTTCTCCTGCCAGATGCATCAGGTTCACCCAACTCCATCTTCTGCAGGCGAATAGCGGTCACATGCCCGTTTTCTTCACATATCTCAATGGGAGACACCAGGAAACGGAATTGCACCCCTTCTTCTTCAGCCTCTTTGATCTCTATGTCCTCAGCAGGCATCTCCTTTTTGGTTCTTCGGTAAAGGACCAGTACTTCCTTTGCCCCTAAGCGCAGAGCTGTACGGGCAGCATCCATAGCTGTGTTTCCACCACCGACCACAGCTACTCTATCACCGATCCGCACTTCTTTATGCAAAGCTACCTCACGCAAGAAGTCAATACCCCCCAGTACCTCAGGCAGGTCTTCACCCTTGCACCTGATACTGGAGCTCTCCCAGGCGCCGATCCCCAGAAAGACCGCATCATAATTCTCCCTCAGGTAGTCCAGGCTGAGATCGACCCCAACCCGGGTGTTATAAATGAACTTGACCCCCATTTTTTCAATCAGTTCTATTTCCTGATCGAGTACGGTTTTGGGCAGACGGTATTCAGGGATACCATAGCGCAGCATGCCGCCGGCCTTTGGCATGGCATCATAGACAGTAACCTCATGCCCAGCCCTAGCTAAAAAGTAAGCAGCTGTCAGACCAGCAGGCCCCGCACCTACGACAGCCACCTTCTTACCGGTGGTTGGAGCTATTTCCGGCATGTATGGCTCCTGGCTCGCCAGATCCTGATCAGCCACAAAATACTTGAGCTGAGCGATGGAGATGGGTTCCTCTACCAACTGGCGCCTGCAGGCGGTCTCACAAGGATGGGGGCAGACCCGACCGATACAGGCTGGAATAGGCATGACCTCTTTAATTAAGGCCAGGGCTTCCCGGTATTGTTTGTTGGCGATCAAACCCACATATCCCTGGACATCGGCGTGTGCCGGGCAGGCCTGGATACAGGGACCACGGCAGTCCCCATTATGGTCTGACAGCAGCAATTCTAATGTGAGTTTCCGGGATTCCCGCACCCTGGGAGAATCTGTGAAAATCACCATCCCATCTGCAACCTCTGTGGCACAGGAGCGTAACAGCTTGGGATTGCCAGCCACTTCCACCACACAGAGGCCACACCCCCCATAGGGCTTCAACCGCTCATCATAACAAAGGGTCGGTATATCGATGCCATTTTGGCGTGCCACTTCCAAAATAGTCTGGCCGCGTACTGCAGTTACTTCTTTTCCGTTGATGTTAAGCTTCAAGTTATCCATTCCATACTCCCCCTTACTCTACAGTGACAGCCTGATACTTGCTTGGGCAAGCCTCAAAGCAGCTACCACACTTCAGGCACAACTCCTGGTTAATCACATGGGGTTTTTTCTTCTCACCGGTAATACACTTAGCCGGGCACTTGCTGGCACAGGTCCCGCACCCACGGCACTTCTCCGGGTCGATCCGAAAGGTGATCAGGGATTTGCACTGCTTGGCAGGACACTTTTTATCTTTAATGTGAGCCTCATACTCATCTCTGAAATAACGGATTGTTGTCAGAACAGGGTTAGGGGCACTCTGTCCCAAGCCGCAAAGTGATCCTTCTTTGACCTTAAGCGCTATCTCCTGCAGCAGTTCAGTATCCCCTTCCTGCCCCTCACCATTGCAGATACGTTCCAAAATCTCCAACATCCGTTTGGTCCCTATCCGGCATTGGACACATTTGCCGCAGGATTCAGATTGAGTAAATTCCAGAAAGAACCGCGCCACATCAACCATACAGGTGGTCTCATCCATGACAACCATTCCTCCGGATCCCATGATCGCTCCGGTCTGGTTGATGGAGTCATAATCAACCGGTGTATCCAGCAGTTCTTCAGGAATACAGCCTCCAGACGGGCCTCCCAGTTGAACTGCTTTGAATTGCTTGTCCCCCTTGATCCCGCCTCCGATATTAAAAATAACTTCCCGCAGGCTCAGGCCCATCGGTACTTCTACCAGCCCACCCCGCTTAATCTTGCCTGCCAAGGCGAAAACTTTGGTTCCAGGGCTTTTTTCTGTTCCCATAGCGGAAAAAGCCTTGCCGCCATTGGCCAGGATCCAGGGCACATTAGCATAGGTTTCCACATTGTTGATGTTGGTGGGCTTTCCCCAGTAACCGGACTGAGCTGGGAAGGGAGGCTTTAAACGAGGCATTCCCCGCTCTCCCTCTAAAGAGGCGATCAATGCTGTTTCTTCACCGCAGACAAAAGCTCCTGCCCCTTGTTTGATGCTGATTTCAAAGTCAAAACCGCTGCCGAAGATGTTTTTGCCGAGTATACCCCGCTCTTCTGCCTGTTTAATGGCCATCTCTGCCCTCTTGATCGCCAGCGGATACTCAGCTCTGCAGTAGATAAACCCTTCCTTTGCCCCAACTGCATAGCCTGCGATAGCCATACCCTCCAGAACCGAATGGGGGTCACCCTCCAAAAGGCTGCGGTCCATAAAGGCACCCGGGTCTCCTTCATCAGCATTGCAGATGATGTATTTAATATCCCCTGGTGTCTTGCGGGCTGCATCCCACTTAAACCAGGTAGGGAAACCAGCTCCCCCACGGCCCCTCAGTCCGGATTCTTTTATTTCGGAGATTACCTCTTCAGGGGTCATCTCGGTAACCACACGCTTTAAGGCCTGATATCCTTCATGTTCAATATAATCCTGGAGATTTTCGGGATTGATGACCCCGCAGTTCCGCAATGCCACCCTCTTCTGGCCTGCCATAAAACAGTAGTCCTTTTCCGGGGCAGCTAACAAGTATTGCTCCACCGGAGACTGACCTGTGATGTGTTCGTCAAAGATCTTGAGTACCACTTCTGGGGTGACATAGCCGTAGGTAAAGACTCTTTCCTGGTCATCGATTACATCTAAAAGTGGTTCAGCATGACACATGCCGATACAGCCTGTGTCCTTTACTTCTATATCTAACCCGCGTTTTTGAATCTCTGCTTCGACGCTTTCCTTTACCTTTAAGGCACCGGCAGCTATGCCGCAACTTCCTAATCCTATCCTTATTTTCATTCTTATTTCCCTCCCTCACAGGCCTGCTGTTCTGAAGCAGCCAGATCCCTTATTATTTTGAGGGCCTTATCAGGGGTTAGTGGTCCGTATGCCTGTTCATTGATCATCATTACAGGAGCTAAGCTGCAGCAGCCCAGGCAAGCCACACAATCCAGTGTAAAAAGCCTATCAGAGGTCGTTTCATTAGGCTTGATATTAAGTTCTTCACATATGGCTGTCAAGATCCGTTCAGATCCGTTGACATGACAGGCAGTGCCTTGACACAACAGGATATGGTATTTCCCAACCGGCTGCAACCGAAACTGTGTATAGAATGTTGCCACTCCGTATATTTTTGCTGGTTTGATCTTCATTGTGGATGCTATATAATCCATCACCTGCTGCGGAAGGTAACCGTAAATTGCTTGTACTCCCTGCAGGATAGCGACTAGGCTGCCCTTTTTGCCCCTGTATTGCTCTAGCAGTTCCTGCAGAGACTGCCAGCTACTGGCATCCTTCTTTATGTCATTTTCTTGCTGTTTGTTGCACTGACAGGTACATGACATGGAGATAATCCTCCCCTCGCCTTGTTGATTACTTAATCTAACAATCAATAAAAACTCTTAAGTAAATTCGCATTTTTTAGTCTATTCCTGCCTGCTGGATCCAATTGACACCTTATCAGAGCTGCTCACCTGGTTAAGCTGAATGGTCCGAGCCACTACAGAAGACCGGGTGATCCGGACAAGGTCTCCCTTTTGAATGGGAATTTCCTCTTCTCCATCTATGGTCAGATATGTCTCGTAATCAGAATCCAGTTCAAATTCCAGTTGTGACGAAGATCTGATCACCAAAGGATGTGAAGACGAAAATTGAGGGCAGATGGGGGTGATCACCAGTGCTGAAATACTGGGTTCAAGTATTGGACCTCCCGCAGACAGAGAGTAAGCTGTAGAACCGGTGGGTGTGGCACAGATTACGCCATCCCCCTGGTATCTTGTATATAACAAGCCGTCTAGCCAGAGCTTGATCTTGATAGTGTGTAAAACACGCGCCTTAATGACCGCATCATTGAGAGCTATTGACTGATGCAGACAGCCTTGACCATCCCTGAGCAGTTGAACATTGATCATCATTCTTTTTTTGATCTCATATTTACCCTGCAAAAGCAGATCCAAGGCCTCCATCAAGTCCTCAGGTTCGATACTGCTGAGAAACCCTACAGTTCCTAGGTTTACACCCAGTATTGGGGTGCCGCTGTCGGCATAGCTGCGGGCAGTCTTCAATAGTGTGCCATCTCCTCCTAAAACCATTACCAGGTCCCCTTCAGGGCAGTTACCTTCAGTAAGCTGGCAGAAACCAAGCAGACTGCAGTATACCCCCCTTGAGGAGAGTACGGCTTTAACCTTTTGGGCAAGAATTGATGCTTTGCTGTCATTTTTGTGGACTATGATTATCTGCAATTGTAAACCAGCCACCCCACCGCTTTTTTATGAGGCATTATTAAAGGCCGGAGCGGGTAGTCATTCCCGTCCCGGCCTCTTTTACCTCAAAGTAGTTTGTACATCTTCAAGAATTTATTTACATCATAGAGCATAACAAATACAATTCAAAGGGAAAAACATCAAATGCTACAGGGACGGTTAGTCTATCTACTACTTTTAATAGAGGCCTACCTTCTCCTCAGACAGGCTGATAAAAATGTTTTTCTTCTGGGTGTAGTGATCAAGCACCATATGGTGTGTTTCTCGGCCGATACCTGATTTCTTATATCCACCGAAGGGGGCATGTGCAGGCAGATTGTTGTAGTTGTTCACCCACATACGGCCTGTTTCAATCCCTCTTGCTACACGCAATGCTCTGTTGATATCCTTAGTCCAAACAGCTCCGCCCAGTCCATACTCACTGTCATTAGCCATATCGATGACCTCTTCCTCTGTCTTAAACTTGATAAAGACAGCAACTGGACCAAAGATCTCTTCCTGGGCAACTCTCATATCATTTTTAACATCAATCAGGATAGTAGGTCTCATGAAAGCACCCTTGTCCAGCCCGTTTTCGGTGATGCGCTCGCCACCGCAGGCCACCTTTGCCCCTTCTTTTTTACCTATTTCTACATAGTCCAGAATCTTATTGAGTTGCCCCTCATTGACTTGAGAGCCCATTACAGTATCCTTTTCCCAAGGTAGGCCAACCTTGACCTTATTGAAAGCATCTACGCATTCTGCTAAGAACTTATCCCAGATATCCTCATGAACAAAGACCCGAGATCCGGCACAGCAAACCTGGCCCTGGTTGAACAGAATTCCCATCTGGACTCCTTCAATTGCCTTTTCCCATGGGCAATCAGGGAAGTAGATATTAGCAGACTTGCCGCCCAATTCCAAAGTGGCGGGGATCAGCCTTTTTGCAGCAGCTGCAGCGATATCATAACCAACTTCAGTAGAACCGGTAAAGGCTAATTTTTTGAAGCCTGGATGCTCCAGCATGTAGTTTCCTGTTGTGGAGCCGCGGCCGGTAACAACATTAACTACTCCTGGAGGCAGTACCTGATCAAGGAGTTTTGCCAGTTCAAGTATACTCAAAGATGTGACTGATGACGGTTTAATTACGACAGTATCCCCTGCTGCCAAAGCCGGAGCGATCTTCCAGCAAGCCATTAAGAATGGGAAGTTCCAGGGAATAATCTGGCCGACGACACCAATCGGCTCCCGCAGGATAATGCTCATGGTGTTATCATCGATCATTGCCACAGATCCTTCTTCCATTCTAACAGCACTGGCAAAATAGCGGAAGTGGTCAGCACCCAAGGGGATATCGATGGCAGTTGTTTCTCTGATGGGCTTCCCATTATCAAGGGTTTCAATCATAGCCAACTTTTCGGCGTTTTCATCGATCAGATCAGCGATCTTTAGCAGTATTGCTGCCCGCTCTGCGGGACTGGTCTTCTTCCAGGATTCAAAAGCCTTTTGGGCCGCCTTCACCGCAGCATCAACATCATTTCTCGACGCATCAGCACAGCTAGCAAGAAATTCTCCGTTTGCCGGACAATAGGCCTTAAAGGTCTTTCCACCCTCGGCATCTACCCATTTGCCACCAATATACAGTTTGTAACTGTCATCCATCGGTTTTTGCATTTCTCTTTCCCTCCATAAGAAATATGATAATGATTTAAGTTCTCTAGACCACGCTCAGTCGCCGACCTTAGTTACCAACCTGTTCTACCACCCCCTCAGTAAAAATGAACACCAATTGAAAGCTGTACCGGCAGGGGCGCGGTGCAGTTTTTTCCGCAGTAAACCCCTTTCCAAATGGGGAAGCCCATCAGTTTCCCCATGAACCCTAACGACCTGCAAACCATAGTTTGAAACATTAGATTTGGAGGTTGTAAGAGATTTCATTTACAAAAACTATATAAAGCAATAATCGTGCCAATCACAAAACTGAATCTAAAACACTGCTTAAAACCAAGACATAAAGCAAAAATCCCAGATAATATCTATGGGATGAAGTGTTCACTGTATGTAAAAATACGTATTATAACTGTAAAATCCAGGTTACACTATATTACATTTCACAACAGCTGATAGAAATTAAGCTGCTAGCTGAAATAAAATATTGTCAAAATGGTGAAAGGATCTTTTATTTATTTTGTCGAAGGTAAAATAAAATAATAAAAATCTCCGAGCCTACAAGCCTGAAGCCGGTTTTTGGGTATGGATGACAGGCCGATAGGGTCTGAGAGGAAACTTTCAGGCCTCCCATTTTGGAAAGGAGAGTATGTGATTGTAGTTTATTTTACCGGTGTACTCTCTGCACTGGTTTTTTGTTTCATAACCTTCCTTGATAAAATCACATATTCACAACATACCTAACTCAGCCCCTAAACACCAGCAGACATAACAACAAACTGACCCAACTATATATACTAGTTTGATAATACCTGTTCCGCAGGAAAGGAGATAATAAAATGCATACTGCTGAACAAGACAATATCAATATCAAAAAAGCATGGTTAAAGTTTGTACAAACTGGAACCATCGACCCCATTGTACGGCCTGTAATCGCCGACTCCTGGCGCCGCTCCTACCGGGCTGGGGTTGATCCATTTTGTGGTGTCAATCACCATAACTCTCTGAGCGAGCCTCAACTGGATGAATTACTGGAAAAACACCGGGACTTTATTGATATCGCCAAAAGATTTATGTATAACATTTACCATTTTGTTAAAGGTTCTGGTTTTGTTGTCATCCTATCTGATGATAGAGGTTACATAATGGAAATAATGGGTGACAGTGACACACTGTTAAATGCAGTTAAGTTAAATTTGGTGAAAGGTGCCTGTTGGGCTGAACAAGTAGAAGGTACAAACGGATTGGGTACAGCCCTCGCCACAAAAAAACCAGTTCAGGTCTCAGGATACGAACATTACTGCCAGCGAACCCAAAGTTGGACCTGCTCAGCTGCACCCATCTACGATGGTAATAAACTGATCGGTGCTCTTCAAATGTCAGGTCCCTCATCAAAAACACACCTGCATACCCTAGGCATGGTTGTGGCAGCTGTGGAGGCCATTGAGCACGAAATAAAGGTCAAAAGGCAAAACAGCAAGCTGATCCTGCTAAACAACCAACTCAAACAAATTTTCCTCACAGTATCTGACGGAGTAATTGTTGTAAACAAAGAAGGTAGAATAAAACAAATTAATCCGGTAGCAAAGACATTTATTAATAACAACAGCCAGAAAAAACTTAACACTTTTATCAATCAGATACCGACAATCGAACAGATGCTTCAAGAGGGAAAACCCTACTTTGATAAAGAAATTACAGTTTCTGCAGGCACCTATACAAACCGCTTTCTTTCTACAGGAAAACCCATCAAGAATGAACACGGAGAGATCATCGGGGGTGTTATCTTCCTTAATCCCATCAACAAAATCAAGAAACTCGTAAACCGTTTCAGCGGAGCACATGCAACCTTTCGCTTCGAAGACATTCTTGGCAACAGCCCTAAAATACGAGAAGCAGTTTCTATCGCTTCCCGAGCGGCAGAAAGCGACAGCAGTGTGCTCCTTACCGGAGAGAGTGGTACAGGGAAAGAGGTCTTCGCCCAGGCAATCCACAACAAAAGTCCTCGCAGGAACGGGCCTTTTATTGCTGTAAACTGTGGGGCAATTCCAAGGGAACTGATCGCCAGTGAACTCTTTGGCTATGAGGAAGGAGCATTTACCGGCGCTCAGCGAGGGGGACGCACAGGGAAGTTCGAACTGGCGTCAGGTGGCACACTGTTCCTTGATGAAATCGGAGACATGCCCCTGGAACAACAGGTAGCCTTGCTGCGGGTACTTCAGGATAAACAAATCACACGCATCGGAGGAGACAAGGCTATTTTCGTGGATGTGCGTATCATCTGCGCAACCAACAAGAACCTGGAGTTAGAAGTGGTCAAAGGTAACTTCCGCCAGGATCTGTACTACAGACTCAATGTTATCTCTATTGAGCTTCCTCCCCTGCGGAAGCGTAAGGAAGATATTCCTCTGCTCTTTGATCACTTTTTGCAGGAAACTAGCCGCAAACTTGGAATCAAGATCAACTTCGTAGATCCTGAAATCATTACTTACCTGCAGCAGTATCAATGGCCGGGCAATATCCGAGAATTTCAAAATGTTATCGAAAGAATGGTCAACCTATCAAACGGTGGGAATCTCGGAATCGAGCATATCCCAAAAGAAATAATTATTCAGCAAATCAAGCCCAATTCCCTAATAAAACCACTAACTACAACCAGCAATGATAATATAAAAATCAAAGAATTATTAGCAGAAAAAGAGCGACAAGAAATTATCTCCACACTTCTCAATAACAATGGCAATATCAGCAGAACAGCAAAAGATCTGCATATATCCCGCCCGACACTCTATCGAAAAATGCGAAAACTAAATATCTCTCTCTAAATATAAATGATTTCCGAACACTGCCGAACACCACTTTGACAGTTCCCGTGTTTTTTTCCTCTAAGCAGATGTTTCTGCTTTTGAGGCTGTCCATCGTCCACAGCGGTCCCCCCATCTGGCAAGAAGAGATTCATCCTGCTTAATTTCAATAACCTCACAAGCATTGGGACAGCCCTGACAGATGAAACTGCTGTTCTGAAACTGCTGGTTGGTAACCCCAAAACCTCGAAACTGCGTCTTTTCCCCATGCTCTAATATATGATCCCTTGCCAACAAAGCAACACCATATGCACCCATAACATCAAAATGCTGGGGCACTATAATCTCTGTCTGCAAGGCTTTTTTGAAGGCTTCTCTCATTCCAGCATTGGCCGCAACCCCACCTTGAAAAACCACAGGTGGGCGAATCTCCAACCCTTTTCCTATATTGTTGAGATAATTACGCACCAATGCTTCACAGAGGCCGGCGACAATATCAGGCAGGGAATACCCCATTTGCTGTTTGTGGATCATGTCTGATTCGGCAAAAACAGTGCAGCGGCCAGCTATCCGAACAGGATTTGTTGCTCTCAAAGCTATATCTCCAAAATCTTCTATGGAAAGATTGAGCCTGCTGGCCTGCTGATCCAGAAATGAGCCAGTGCCAGCAGCACATACCGTGTTCATGGCGAAATCAACTACAATACCATCTTTGATAATAATAATTTTTGAGTCCTGCCCCCCTATCTCCAGCACGGTCTGGACACCCGGCACAGCATGTAGTGCAGCTACAGCATGGGAGGTTATTTCATTTTTTACCAGGTCTGCTCCTACCAGAACACCCGCTAGTGCTCGGGCACTTCCTGTAGTGCCTACACCACAGATGCGGTCCTTTTTTGTCAAACGCTCATTGAGCAAAGATAATCCCTGCTGTACCGCTTTGATAGGCTGTCCCTGTGTGCGGAGATAAAGTGGTGATAAATACATTTCTCCTTCAGGGTCGATCACAACCAAATTTGTGCTGACAGACCCCACATCAATTCCTAAAAACAGATCCACTCATCTGTTCCTCCTTTTTTCTGCTGCGAGCAGCAGCAAGATCAAGAAAGGCCTCCAGTCGTGTCTGAATTCCTGCTTCTCCTGAGTGTTCATCCAGATAAAAGGTAAGCAATGGAATATCATAATCCTTTGCTAAAGCCGGAAACACCGAATGGGCAACTATTTCCGGCATACAGGTCAAAGGTGCCAGCTGAATAACACCATCATAATCCCTGCGGGCAAAGCCAACTGTACAGCCAACAGTCTCCACACCATGCCCGCCCACAAAGGAGTTTAGGTATGGGGAGGCAAGCTCTTTGTCATGAGCACATTCATATTTAACCCGCAGCAACCCCCCAAAAAGGTGCTCATTTATCCAGGCACTTAACCAAATGCTCCTGTTAACCTCCACTCCCAATAAACCCAAACGCTTTTCCATTTCATAATTAGCAAAAGGCTCTAAGACCGTGAAGATTTCTCCCACCAGACCGATGCGCAGTGGTTTTTTCTGTTGCTTCTTTAACTTTCCGGTCTTCTGTTGATAATCAACAACCACACCCTGTACTGTTCTTCGATCTCCAGCACCGTCAATCTCCTGTAAAGCTTCTCGATACAGTTTTTCCAACCGCAGTGGATCCTCCACCCGAGGGCGCAGGTAAAGTAATCGCCCTTCAACTTCGTCAATGGCCCTGGCCTTACACCAGGCAAATCTTATAGCTTTAATTACCTGCCACCAGGAAAGAGTTCCGATCAGATAGCGTATTTTATCTTTAACCTCCTGGAAGCTCACATCAGGGGGTTCCAAAACTACCATTTCCATATTAACTCCCAGATCAGAGAGGATCTGCTGCTGCACCTGGGCATAGTAACCGAACCGGCAGGGTCCTACACCACCAGCCATTAAAATGGTATCTGCCCCCTTTTCATGAGCCTCCAAATAGTTTCCCAGATTAAGTTTAAAAGGGAAACAGGCAAACTCGGGTGAATATCGAACCCCCAATTCCACTGTTCTCCTGGAAGTTTGAGGTAGGAGTACAACCTCTAGGCCTAGACTAACCAGTAAAGCCCTAACGACAATGTACAGATTCCCCATATGGGGGTATGTGATTCGCATACTTCAGCCTCCAAACAATCATTTCTGTAAAAGCCTCCAGCCGGGTATTAATACCAGCCTCACCGGTATGCTCATCAATGGTGAGCATCATCAATGGCATATTCTGATGCTTGGCTGTTCTGGCCACCAATTCCTCAACCAGCGCTTCTGGGCCGCAGCCGAAAGAGGTTAAATAGATCACACCGTCCAGTTTTTGAGAACTGAAAAATCTGAAAGCTGATCCAACCATCCTTTTACCAAGGGTCCAGAACATCCGCTTAGGAAGGCTGGCGGCTTCCTTCTCTATCTCATCAGCTTGCAGGGATTCGGGCGTTACAACAACTGCTCCCAGTTGCTGGAGTTTTTTGATCAAGTTCATACTGATAAATGGATCATAAACATTGTAAGGATGTCCGATTAAACCGATGCGCAAAGGCTTGCTAGAGGAATTAACAGGAATTTCAGGAATAGCTATACCTTTTATCGCATCGGGAAGCATCAGCCCAGAATTCAACCGCTTCCAGAAAAACTGCTGTGCCTGCAAAGCAGCCTCTAAGGCATCTTCGATCAGCTTGCGATCAGCGGTCAAGCTGTTCCCCGCATCCCGTAAACAATCTACCCAACACTGGACAGGGTTTCCCTCTTTGCCGGCATCCACAGTGGTGTCTATCAGAGGAGGGAGTTTATTGATCCGCGCCTTTAGCATATCGGGGATTCCCATAAACTTGGGGCAAATATATTCTTTCGCCTCCACTCTGGTGATACGGGGCACAAACAGATAATCCACTCTGCCGGCAAGGTAGGCAACATGCCCAAAATACACCTTGACCGGCAGACATACCTCACTCAAGGTGCTCTTGATACCTTGATCCAGTATTGCCTTATTGGTCTCTGGAGAGAGAACAACCTCACAGCCTAGCCTAGTAAAAAACTCATACCAAAGAGGGTAGTAATAATAATAGAGCAGTGCACGGGGAATACCTATCTTTTTTATCCTTATCACCCCTTATAAAAAATTACCGATCACTGAAAGGTCTCTGCTGATCGGTATCAGGTACAACCCTATCATTGAGTTCATCTTCCAAGAGAAGCTATGGTGGTTGACTACAGACAAACCCACTTAACTGCGCGGGTTGAACAGCACAGCAAAGGCATAACCGAAAATTACAGCAGCAGCAACACCTACTGCTGTAGATTCTATCCCTCCGGAAAAGGCCCCCAGCAGCCCTTTTTGTTCTACCGCCTTGATGGCACCCTGGGCTAAGCTGTGCCCAAAGCCTGAAAGGGGAATGGTTGCACCCGCTCCCGCTAGGTCCACCAGAGGCTGATAAAGGCCAACTGAACTCAGCAAAACCCCGCCGGTGACATAGCCAACAAGGATGTGGGCCGGGGTGATAGAGGGTCTGGTCAGATCCATAAGCAGTTGTCCAATTACACAGATCAGGCCTCCCACAACAAAAGCCAATAATATTTTCAGCAATCCTCACCTCTTTCAACTGGAAACAACAACAGCATGAGCAATAGCAGGGATCGATTCCCCCTGCTGACAGGTAATCGGGCTCATCAAAGCACCTGTTGCCATCAAAAGTATGTTTTTATATTTTTGCTCCTTGAGCTCTGAATAAAAATATCCCGCGAAGACAGCTGCCGCACACCCACAACCGCTGCCTCCGGCATGCATATCCTGTTTTTCGGTGTCATATAACATAAGTCCACAGTCGCGCAGTTTGTCAGCGGGATTACAGCCCTGTTTTTTCAGCAGCTCTATCAACAGCTTTTGGCCAACCTTCCCTAGATCCCCAGTCACAATCAGATCATAGGAATCAGGGTTAGTGCCTGTATCCTTAAAATGGGTCAACAGGGTATCAGCTGCTGCAGGAGCCATAGCCGCACCCATGTTATTCATATCGGTGATACCCATATCCACCACTTTGCCTATAGTTCCGCCAACAATACGGGGGCCATCCCCTTGAGCCTCGACAACAAGAGCACCGCTGGCTGTAGCTGTCCATTGACCAGTGGCCGGCCGCTGCACCCCCTGCTCTACAGGGAAACGAAACTGCCTTTCCGCAGTAAGGTGATGGCTGGAGGAAGCCAACAGAACACGCTCGGCAAATCCGCCATCAATCAGCATACTGGCCAGCAGCATCGCCTCCACAAAGGTGGAGCAGGCTCCAAATAAGCCGAAAAAGGGGATCTCCAGACCCCGTGCTGAGTAATTGGCGCTGACGATCTGGTTAAGTAAATCCCCTGCTAAAAAAAGATCAGCATCCTGGGTCTCCAGTTTGATCTTTTTTAAAGCCAGTTTGCCGCTTTCCTCCAGCATTTTACATTCAGCCTTCTCCCAACTCTTTTCGCCAAAAAGGGGATCATCAATGACCCAATCAAAATATTGAGCCAGGGGCCCTGCTCCCTCTTCAGGTCCAACAATAGTCGCACTGGAGGTAATCACAGGAGGTTGAGAAAAACTAACAGACTGCTGTCCAACTTTTTGCCCCATCCTGCATCACCTCTACTGCAGCAGATAATAGATGATCCCAATCAAACAAGATGTAATGATCCCGTAAACAAGCACTGGGCCTGCGACTGTAAATAGCTTCGCCCCTACTCCAAAAAGAAAACCCTCCCTTTTATACTCCATAGCCGGAGCAACTATCGAGTTGGCAAAACCTGTTATTGGAATAATTGATCCAGCTCCACCTATCTTCCCTATCTGGTCATAGACACCAATTCCGGTTAAAAATGCACCCAGAAAAACCATTGTGCCTGCGGTAACAGCTGCAGCCTCCCGTTCACCAAGACCCTGACTGATAAAAAAGTCAAGAAACAGCTGTCCGATGACACAAATAGTGCCGCCCACTAAAAAAGCCATTACACAGTTTTTCAAAATGTTGTGTTTAGGTTTGACACTTTCCACCAGCAGCCTGTATTCTTCTCTTTGATTCTCTTGCTCCTGCTGCTGTTCATTGTTACCTTTCACAGCTACCATCCCTATTTCTCATAAAAGATAGAGAGAGTACCAAAAATGGTACTCTTTAAGCTTTGGCATCAATAGCTTTATGAGTCTTTATAAGCTATTCTCACATTGGCTTTATACTCATAGATTTGACCATCCCGAACCCCAGCTGTCAGGTTGGCAACCTCTACACCGGTTATATTGTTTACAGTCTTAGCAGCCTGCTGGACAGCGCCTTTGATAGCATCATCCCAACTGTTTGTTGATTCCCCTACAAGATCCATCACTTTAACTACCATAGTTGACCCCTCCTTAATTTTTACTACTATTATTGCCTTCCTTGCTGGTAAATATACGCAAAAAAAGGCTGCTGCTCAAATGGTTCTGAGCCAGCAGCCTTTTTAGCAACAGAGAGTGACACAAAACTGCTGAACAAAAGTCTAATGATCAAAAAAAGAGTAAATTAGCTTAGATAGGCCCGCAGTTTGGCAAAAGCTCGTTTTTCCAAACGGGAAACCTGGACTTGTGACAAACCCAGTAGTGAGCCAACCTCTGCTTGGGTTTTATCCTGAAAGTACCTTAATAAAATGATCTGCCGTTCCCTTTCCGGCAGACAACGCAGGGCATCCCTCAGGTCTATCCTCTCCAAGCATTTTAGTTCTTCATCATTTGTACCAGGCAGATAGTCGATCACCTGGGATGACTCTTCACCATCCTGTCCAACACTTTCAAACAATGAAACAGGAAACTGGGCTGCCTCTATTGCCAGGACAACATCCTCTTTTTTTATTCCCAAATCCTGGGCAATCTCTTCAACAGTAGGTTCACGGGCCAGCTTGCGCACCAATCTCTCTCTGGACTGGCTGACTTGCACAGCTCTTTCCTTCAAAGCCCTGGTTGTCTTAATTGGTTGGTCATCCCTGAGAAAGCGACGGATCTCCCCAATAATCATCGGCACAGCATAAGTAGAAAATTTGACATTAAAAGAGGGATCAAAATTATCAATGGCTTTGATCAACCCGATCACACCGATCTGGAAGATATCCTCTTCATCATAACCCCGCCCCTCAAAACGCTTGAGTATATTAAAAACTAAACGATAATTACAATTGACCAGTTTTTCTCTCGCCTTTTGATCACCCTGCCGCGCTTTTTCCAACAAGCGCATAGTTTCTTCTTCACTAAGGAGAGGAAAGCGAGGCAGACTCATATCCTGCAAACCCATGATCTTCCTCTAATTTTCATTAAACCACTTTGCTTTTACTTCACTAGGTAATTTCTTGCGCATGATGACCTTAGTACCCAGATCAGGTTCTGAAGTCACCTCCAGTTCATCCATGAAGGTGCGCATAAAAACAAAACCCAACCCCATCCGTTCCGGGTCAGTTCCTTCACCTGGTTCTAATGCCTGATCCAGGTTATCGATCCCCTTTCCTCTGTCTTCTACAACAATTTCCAGATTGGAATCATACAAAGAGGCTGTTAGGGTAACAATCCCTTGGGGGTCCTTTTGGTAGCCGTGAACAATGGCATTGGTTACCGCTTCAGATACAGCAACTTTGATTTCTTCGAGAACACTCACATCATAATCAAGCTCAGAGGCAAAAGCAGCAACAGTAACGCGGGCTAACCTAACATTTCCAGCTATACTTGGAAACTCAAGTTTGATATGGTTAATAGCCTTCATAATTACATCACCTTCCCGGCTAAATACTTTAGCGCTTGGGCTGTATTAGGGTATACCGGTATCAGTCGGGTGATCCCGGAAAGGTTCAAAAGCTTAATGATCCTGGAATCTCCGCTGGCGATCACCACATTTCCCTCATTTTCCTTAACCTTCCGATAGCGGCCTAGGATAACACCCAAACCTGAACTGTCAATAAAACTAATTCCGGTTAGGTCAAAAAGGATATTTTTCACCGCCTCTTTTTCATAATTGCGGTCAATTTCCCTGCGGCAGTGATCAGCCAGTTCCAAATCAAAATCCCCGAAAATTTTTACCAAAAGGGTATCTCCCATCTTCTTGATCTCCAGGTTCAATAACTGCCCCTCCCATCTCCCAACATTTTTCATTTGTAATTCAACATGAGAGAGAAATTATCCTGCTAAAAAATGGCATTAAAAATTCCCCTGGTATCGGGGAATTTTCGGAGGAAAGTTTTGCTGCTCTCTATCCAGCCATGGTCTTCAATGTTTTTTTCAGTTGCTGCCAGAATCCCCCTCTAGGTATATCTTTTTGCACCAGCAGGGGGACCCTCTGCTGAACCTTACCATCAACAATCAGTTTTACCTCTCCTACCTTTTGTCCTTTAGCAACAGGTGCATTGATGATCTCAGGAATTGTCACCTCAGTCTTTACATCTATTTTTTCACCTTTTTGGGTCACCACACCCACACCCTCGGGAACCACTACACCTGTATAATCAACTGTGCCTTTTCCCACACGAACCTTGCCGACCACCTCACCGGCTTTTACTACCTCCTGGTAAGCAAAATTGGCAAACCCCCAGTTCAATAGTTTAATTGACTCATTAAAGTGGCCCCGTGGTTCTGGGACACCGAAAACACAGCAGATCAGGCGCAGATTGTCACGCTTCACTGTAGATGCCAGACAGTAGTTGGCTTCAGTAGTCCAGCCTGTTTTAAAACCATCTGTCCCATCATACCACCACAGCAGCTTATTGGTATTATCCAGTTTTGTTTTTCCACCGCGCAATTCATAGTAATGCTTAATACTGGTCAGCTGCAAGTATTCAGGGTGTTTTGCAGCCTCTCGGCAGAGCACAGCCATATCATAAGCAGATGTATAGTGGTTTTTAGCAGGCAGGCCATGAACATTAACAAAATGCGTATTTTTCAACCCCAGTTCCTTGACCTTCTGGTTCATCAGATCCACAAAAGCCTTTTCACTTCCAGCAATATGTTCGGCAACAGCCACACAAGCATCATTAGCAGAACCCACCGCAATAGCGATCATCATCTCTCTAAAAGTCATCTCTTCCCCTGGCTCCAGCCATATCTCTGATCCGCCCATTTCCCAGGCTGCCTCACTGGTTACCACCTTGTCATCCCAGCTAACTTTACCGCTTTTTAAGGCCTCTAATGCCACCAAAAGTGTGGCAACTTTGGTCACACTGGCCGGTGCCATCCGCTTGTGGGGGTTTTTTTGATAAAGGATCTTACCTGTACTGGCCTCCATCAGCACTGCAGAAGGTGCATCTGTTTCCGGTGTGCTGCTCCAGGCATATTTCGCAGGGACCAATTGCAGAAAAGAAAACAGCAGAATGATGGAAATGATCGAACGATAACTCATCGCGCTTTTACCTCCCTCTAGCATGTTCTTTTCATAGTATCTGCAAGTTGAGCCCTGTTAATCCTGGGACAGGCTGCCAGAAAAAAGGAAGGAAGCTAAAAGCTAGTAAATGATATCAAGAATTAGAGGCGGCAACTGCGGGCTGTCCTGGCCAATAACAAAGGATTTCTTTACTCGCTCCTTCACCTCAGCCAGGTTATCCCTTCTGTTCACATGGAGCACAGCAAGGGGCTCACCAACAGCAACTGCATCCCCCATTTTTTTTCGTAAAACAATCCCTGCTGCGGGATCCACATTGTCATCTTTGCGCAGACGGCCGGCTCCCAGCAGCAGTGATGCCCAGCCTATCTCACGGGCATTGATCCAGTGAACAAAGCCTTCCTTGTCCGCCAGCAACTCGATTTGCTCAGCAGCCCTAGGAAGGAGGTCAGGGTTATCAAGTACCTCAGGAGAACCTCCCTGAGCTTCGATAATCTCCCGCATTTTAGCGAGCCCTGCTCCCTGCTTTAGCAGTTTTTCCAAAAGTATTCTTCCCTCTTCAGGAGATGGAGCTGCACCTGCCGCTGCCAGCATCTCTCCCCCCAGCACCAGGCAGAGTTCAAGTAGATCACCAGGCCCATTGCCTTTCAGTGTGGAGATAGCCTCCTCTACCTCCAGGGCATTTCCCACCGCTAGTCCCAGGGGTTGCTCCATACTGCTGATCACAATCACAGTTTTGCGGTGAAACTCGCTCCCTAAAGCTGCCATCAGTTCACCTAAGGCCCTAGCCCGATCTACAAAAGGAAGGAAACCACCGGATCCCACCTTGACATCCAATACGATCCGGTCCGCACCCCCGGCAATCTTTTTTGACATAATGCTGCTGGCTATCAAAGGGAGGGAATCTACTGTTCCGGTTACATCCCGCAGGGCATAGATCTTTTTATCAGCAGGTACTAAATTTGCGGTCTGACCTGCTAAGACTGCCCCGATCTTGCTGGCTATCTCTTTCATCTCAGCTAATGACAGATCGGTCCTGAAGCCAGGTATGGACTCTAACTTATCCAGAGTACCTCCCGTGTGGCCGAGAGCCCTGCCTGACATTTTGACCACCTTTACCCCTGCAGCTGCCACCAAGGGCACAAGCACCAAGGTAGTCTTATCACCAACACCTCCTGTACTGTGCTTATCCACTTTGATCCCAGGGATATCTTTCAGATCCAGCAGATCACCTGATTTGATCATAGCCAGGGTTAAATACTTTGTTTCTTCGTAGTTGAGACCCCGTAAAAAGGCAGCCATTAAAAAAGAGGACATCTGGTAATCTGGAATTTCTCCCTCGACAAACCCACTGACCAGATAATCAAGTTCCTGAAAAGTAAGCCTTTCCCCCTCCCGCTTTTTAATGATCAGATCAACTGCACGCATGGTCCTTCACTCCTTATAAATGCCGGCTATAGGAGTTCCATCTCCCTGTTCCACAGCAAAGAATTTTGCCAAAGTTGCTCCCAGATCAGCCATCGTAGAGCGCACCCCGACTGAACCTACTTTTACTCCGGGGCCAGTGATCAGCAGTGGCACATATTCCCTGGAGTGGTCAGTGCTGGCTGTGGTAGGGTCACAGCCGTGATCAGCAGTCAGCACCAGCAGATCTCCCTGCTCAAGATTTTCAAGCAAATCAGGAAGCCATGAATCAAAGGCTTCCAGTGCCTTGGCAAAACCCTTTATATCATTGCGGTGCCCATAAAGGGAATCAAAATCCACCAGGGTAGCAAAAACAAGCCCCCTCTCCAATTCTTGAAAAGCCTTTTTAGCAGCATTGAATATCTCCTGATTTCCCGCCACTGGGATTGATTTGGTTACACCCTGGCCAGCAAAGATGTCATTTACCTTGCCCACAGCCACAACCTGAAAACCCCTGTTGCTGAGAGCATCTAAAAGTGTTGGCCGCGGTGGGGAAAGGGAAAAATCATGGCGCCGCGGTGTACGCCAGTAATTGCCATCTTTACCCAGGAAAGGACGGGCAATCACCCTCCCTACAGCATGAGGCCCTGTCAGCAGTTCCCTGGCAACAGAACAGATTTGATACAGTTCATCGATCGGGATAACCTCCTCATGGGCAGCAACCTGAAAGACACTGTCTGCAGATGTATAAACAATGGGGTATCCTGTTTTTACATGGAGATCACCCAATTCCTTGATGATCTCTGTCCCTGATGCAACCTTATTACCAAGTACCTTTCTCCCGATCTTCTTTTCAAAGGGGATGATAATCTCCGGTGGGAATCCTTCAGGATAGGTGGGAAATGGCTTGTCCAAAATAACACCGGTCATCTCCCAATGACCGCTGGTGGTATCCTTGCCTGCAGAGCGCATAGCCATCTTTCCGTAGGCTGCTTTTGGGTTAGCGGCAGCTGGCACACCAACTAGAGGAACAATGTTGCCCAGTCCCAACTGTTCCAGACAGGGAAGGTGAAGCCCACCTACACTCTCTGCCAGGTTTCCCAGAGTGAATGAACCTTCATCCCCAAAATCTGCTGCATCAGGTAGTTCTCCCACACCAACCCCATCCATCACTAGAACTAATACCCTGTTCACACTAGGCTCTGGGATGTGATTTTTCATAAACCTCCCTCATCTTTCTCTTGCTCAAATGGGTATAAATCTGTGTTGTTGTAATATCAGCATGCCCCAGCATTTCCTGGACAGCCCTCAAGTCTGCGCCGTTCTCCAGGAGGTGTGTAGCGAAAGAATGGCGCAGCACATGGGGGGTAATTTCGCTCTGGATTCCTGCTTTTTGGGCATAAGCTTTGAGTATTTTCCAAAAGCCCTGACGGGTTAACCGCCTGCCATTCTTGTTCAAAAAAACAGCTCGTTCCCTACTGTTTTTTCTTAACTTTAACCAACAGCGGGATAGATATTCTCTCAGATATTTTTGAGCTATTTCACCAATAGGTATAATCCGCTCCCGGGAACCCTTTCCCATGCAGCGGACAAAGCCCAGGTCCAAATTCAGATGCTCAGTATCCAAACCGAGCATTTCAGAAACCCGCATCCCAGTGGCATACAACAGTTCCAACATAGCCTTGTCCCTCAGTCCTGTTAATGTTCCACAATTGGGCTGGGAAAGGAGTTTCTCTACCTCCTGGACACTCAGCACCCGTGGCAGATTCTTCTCCAATTTAGGAGATGTGAGGTTTTCAGTAGGATCTGTCGTTACCAGCCCCTCCTGCAATAGGTAGCGATAAAAGCCACGCAGGGCTGCCAGCATGCGGGACCTGGTTCTGGCGCTTTTGTTCAAGAGGCGCTGCTGGTTCAGAAAACTCAGAATGACATTCTGTGTTGCCTGTAATAGGTTGAGCTTCTGTGCAGATAAAAAAGAGGCATACTGCTCCAGGTCATAGCGGTAAGAGTTGATGGTATTGTCAGCAAGTCCCCGCTCGACCCGTAAAAAGGTTAAAAACTCATCCAAATAACGATTTTCACTCAATAATTTACCCCCGTTAATATTTTCCTGTTTTGAGATGAGTTCTACACATAAAAAAAAATTCCTCTCTGTACTCCAGAAAGGTTTAAATCAAGGTATTAGCTGTTCTTTACCACTATAGAGTTGCTGCAGTTGATCCATCAAGGGACTTTCTTCTGCCTGCGCCTTCCTACTGCTTTCCACCCTCATTAAATCCTGCTTTTTATCTATATCCCCGATTTCAGCTGCTATAAAAGAAAGAAACTGCGGTATGATGAGGCCGATCAAAAGCAAAAAGAACAGCAGTTTCAGAATAACAGCACATTTCTGTTTCCAGTTAGTGATAGTGATCAGCAGCATCAGCTTACCCTCCAATTTGTGATCATCACAGTTTCGGGACAACCCCTGATTTATATTATGAATCCTTCCCATCAGCTAGAACCATAAAATCTGAATTAAAAAATCACAGCAGCATCAGATAATCACTGATAGAGGGAAGAGAGCAATTTCAAAAAGTTAGGCACCAAATAGGTTTCCACCCAAGAACCCAGTAGAACCAGCAGGACAAAAAAGAGAAAAATCAATGAATAAACACCAATACTGCGCAGGGGAGCATCCCGGACAGTGCGCAGCAGTGTAAAGGAAAAATATAAAGACAGGACTCCCGCCCCTAATAATGCCGGTATATAGCAGAGGTTCTGGGGAAGTACCCCAAGTAGGGCTAGAAGAAGCCCTTTCCCTGCTTCTTCCTGCACCAAAAAGCCAACGGTTATACCTACAGTAAATCCCTTAGCAGCGATCAACAATAAGATCAGCGGGGTCCCCACTACTGTTAAACCAAAAAACCAAAGAAGGGCAACAGAGGCCACCTGCATTTTAAGAATCTGATACCATGTTTTTAGATCAGAAAATGAATAAGTAGAGAGGACAGATGATTCTTCAAGGAAATAGGTGAGAAACTGACGCATTTCTTGCTGTACTAAGGGGTCTAGGTTGCGCAAACTGACAGCACCTAGAATTAAACCACAGATAAAAAAACCCACAGCTAATAAAAGGGGAATCAGCAGCTGTTTTTGGGAATCAATAACAGCAGATGTCCTGGCTAAACGCATAGTAATCCTCCCCGGCATACAACTTCCTCCAATAAAGTCTATGCCGGGAAAAATAAACCAATTACCAGAATGGACAAATTATTTATCCAGCAGAAGTCCCGCTAAGAAACGGACAGCCAAAACATCTTCCGGGGCTTTACTGCTGGCTGCAATCAGAGCTATATCCCGCCCCTCCTTTTCTGCCAGTTCACAGGCTCTCTGCAAGCCCTTCCTGGCATTCTCCCAGCCTGTAAAACCAGGGGTGCGGGCTACAGTGGCGGTCAGAACCGGTGCACCAGCATTGAATGCGGCGTCAAAAGCGGTACCACCGCAATCAGTCACCGCAATAACAATTTTATCTTTAAAATCTACCAGTTTGGCGGTTTCAGCACCCTGGTTGGGGTAAATCCCCACCTCCTTGATGCCAAGGCTGTGCAACCCTTCCAGTAAACCAGAGGCCCTCTGCAAGCGTTCATCGGCCCGTCCCACTCTAGGCTCTGCGATCACAACCACTTCAGAGTTTATTTCCTCGGCTTTTTGTGCCGCATACCTGCCTACAGCCCCTGGGTTCACAGGGACCGGTGCCTTGCAGGGGATGGGGCTGGCCCCTAGCACACAGACAGCTCCTTCCTGAAGAGCAACCTCCAGGGTTGTGCTCATATCGATCACATCAACCACCACAACAACTTGCCCCTTACAGGCAGCCTGATAGGCACCACTGGCATTGCTGCTTATGGTAACCAATGGTTTATTCATCCCTGACACCGGTTCCCCTCCTCACAGTGGAAACTACCTTTCCGTAGGTTCCCCCACCCCCTGGGTTGAAGATCAGTTCACCCTTACGTGCTTGTTGGATAGTCAGAGCCACTTTTTCTCCCACAACAGATACTAATTCCTCATAACCGACCTGATGTAAAACATTCATCTCGGTTCCAAAAGACTCCAGAAGCAAAGAAATCGTCTTAGGCCCCACTCCCGGCAAAAAGAGCAAAGGAACCTGGTAGTGGTAAGGGGGGCGTCCCTGGGGAGAAGAGGGTTCCCTCCAGTCCCCGATCTCGATAATCCGGTCAAGGACCCCTTTAACCACTTTTGAACTGCCGCAGTCAGGACAGCTTGCCACAGGAGGTGGTGCCTCAGCAATTTTGCCGCAGGAAAGACACTGGGTGCGGTGGTATTTCCCCAGCCTGGGATCAAGCCCAAAATTCGCCAGGACCTTCCTGCCTTCTTTTTTCTGCAGAGCCATTACCAGTTCTGCAAAACTGGGTTCAGCCAGGAGAAGAAGATTATATTCCCGGCCCAAATTTTTCAGAGAATGAGCATCTGAATTGCTTAAGAAGGTCAAATCAGCAAGCTCTGACAGATGGTCTGCCAGACCGGTATCTGCACTCAAGCCCAGTTCCAGAGCAAATATTTTGTTAAACCCCTGCTCTCCCAGCAGTGCAGTCAATCGATGGGTACAGCAACCGTAAACACCCTTATGGGGTGTAAAGGCATGAGCAGGCATAAAGATCCCGGAGCGGGCCAACACCTCATCTAAAATCACCCTGGCTGGAAGGTGGCAGCGCTGAGTGCTCAACTCCGGGTTGGTAATATGTTCTGCCTGGAAAGAGGAAAAAGAACGAAGTGCCTCCAGTGTGGGAAAATAAGCGAGCCAGTGGGCAACTCCTCCCTTTTCCTCAGTTGTTTCCACTTCAGCACCGGGGATCAAGGTCAAAGAGTCCTGGTAGCGTAAGCCACCACCGGCCAACTCCCAGGCTATGCCTTCAGCAACCAGGTCCTCCAGCTCAGAACAGAGCCTGGGGCAGGCCGCATCCACAATCCCCAGTATGTTCAAGCCTTTCCGCAGAGTCGCTTCCTCCAAGACCCCGGGTATGGTCTGGCTGCGGGCCGCGGTCACTTTCACCGGATAACCGCTTTGTGTTCGGCCGATATGCACATGCAGGTCCCCAAAGTATCTATTCAGCATGGTCATTCAACATTCTCCCGGCCAGAATCCCTAAACATGTTTTGCCATCTCTGATTTCTCCGTTCAAAACCATACGGGCGGCCTCAGCAAGGGGGATGGTTACCACATCGATA
Source organism: Syntrophomonadaceae bacterium (assembly GCA_012840405.1). Classification (GTDB taxonomy): domain Bacteria; phylum Bacillota; class DSM-12270; order Thermacetogeniales; family Thermacetogeniaceae; genus DTU068. Next base: position 24,410 of record DULM01000149.1, read on the forward strand.
AACTCCTCTTCATCAGGGCAGGCCTCACCTTTGACCAGCCCTTTGGCCAGGACCAAGTAGAGAAGCTCATCACAAAAACCCGGTGATGTATAAAAGGAGCAGATTAGCTGCCATTGTTCAGCTGTATAACCTGTTTCCTCCTCCAATTCCCGCCGGGCGCATGCCAGTGGTTCCTCATCCCCATCCCTTTTACCGGCTGGCAGTTCCAGCAGGATCTCCCCAGTAGCATGCCTGTACTGCCGCACCATTATTACTTCACCATCTTGGGTTAAGGGTAAAATTACTACAGCCCCCGGGTGTTTGACAACCTCTCGTTTAGCGGTTTTCCCATCTGGGAGTTCAACAGTATCTACCTGCACTTTGATGATCTTTCCTTGGAATACTTCCTCTGATGACACAAATTTCTCTTTGAGTCTCTCTTCCAGCCCCTTCTCCATCTTGATCACCTCTATGATTATTTACAAAGATCTGCCGCAATCGAACCTGCTGCACCGGCAGCCAGGAAAAATGCCGGATCAGTAGACTGGTCTCGTCCCATACTGCTCACCCTGATCCCCATTTCCGCAAGATAGGCCAGTGCTGGGCTTCCATCCCGGAACACTACCCTGTGACGAGCAAAGATCCTCGCTTCTTCCAGCTGTTTTTTGATCAGATCACTCTGCTGGCTGTTGTCCAATTCCGGCAGGGCGATCACAGCCTCCCGCAGAGCAACCTGTCCCAGTGCAGTCAGGGTATGGTGGCTGACCCCTTGATGGCGGGGGCGCGGGTCAGCAAAACTGATCCTGGGAATAGCCACAGGCTGGCCCCCCAGAATGCTTGCTGCATTAATGATCTCGCCCTGCTCCAGGGCGGTTGTCCCCCACTTAGTGCCTGTCCCGACAATACCTGGTCCCATGGTGACAATAATCACATCTGCCTTGAGGACCTGATAAGCTGCGATCAGCCCGGAATAGATATTCACACTCTCCAGATCACCGCCAAAGGCATGCCCTGTGGTAACAGTTCCGGCAATGATCCCCTCTTTCTTGAGGGTCCGCACCATCCTGCTTAAAGGAAGAGGGAGAGCAGCACCATCGGTCATTACATAAACAACCCTCAGTTGCTTCTTTCCTGCCAAACAGCCAGCAGCAGCAGGAGCCAGCATACTGTGCAGGGTCCCTACCACTACAGGGGTCCCTTCCAGTGATCTAAACTCCTTGATGTCATTGTGGTATGGGCTCTCTTGCTCCTCTACACTGAGCACTTTAAGCTGGTAGGGGGTATAGCGGAGTTTCATAATATGTCCTGGCCCAGTTTTATTCTCCGGGGTGCGGCTCAGATTAGCGATCACAAAGTGATAGCCGCCAGTGCCCAATTTCAGTTGAACAGCTGTTGTGTTAAGATAAACCAGATCCCCTACAAATGCCTCTCCACTGAGCAATGGGTAGTTCCAGGCAAGGCAGTTTGCTCCTTCACACTCCACTTCCAGTTCCTGAATCTGCTCTGAGGAGTCAATGATCCTGATAACTTTTCCTTTTTTCCAGTTGATCAAGGTTGCATCCCTTCTGTGCTTAATTGAATCATCTCCCAGAGAATTTGAACAACACTGATCAAATCCCGGGAATCCAGGTATTCCTCTGTGGTGTGGGCATTCTGCATTCCCACTGATAGATTGGCTGCTTGCAGTCCGGCCGCATTAAAAATATTGGCATCACTGCCGCCTCCGGTGGGCTCCAGGCGCGGCTTGAGCCCAGCCCTTTCCATAGCTTTGGCAGCAAATTTAATTACCTGCTGTCCAGGGTCGATCCGGTATTCGGGATATTCCAATGTCACATTTATTTCACAATCAGCTCCTGGGATCTGTTTGATCTTTTCAAACTCCTTAATGATCCTGGAGGTAATATCATCCAGCTTCTCCCTTTTCAGGCTTCTGGTCTCCCCCTGAACAAAAACTGAATCAGGGATGATATTGGTGGCTTTACCTCCTTCAATAATACCGATATTAGAGGTGGTTTCCTCATCGATCCTGCCCAAGGGAAGCCGGGAGATCACCTCACTGGCGATCCTGATGGCATTAACCCCTAACTCCGGTTCGAAACCGGCATGAGCGGATTTTCCCTTGACAGTGATATTGAAAATATTCTGGGCCGGTGCAGCAGTAATGATAACTCCCGGTGAGCCGCTGGAATCCAGGACATAGCCGAAATCCGCTTCCAGTTTCCCATAGTCGAAGTTTCTGCTCCCCAATAACCCCCTCTCTTCCCCTACGGTCAGGAGAACTTCCAGCATGCCATGGGGCTGATCCTGCTCTCTGATCATCTCCAATAACTCCAACAGGGCAGCAATCCCTGCTTTGTCATCCCCACCAAGGACAGTATCCCCTTTACTCCGGAAAACACCATCTTCAAAGATAACCTTCACACCATCAGCAGGCACAACTGTATCCATATGACAGCAGAAAAAAAGGGATTGGTATCGCTCATCACCGGGAAGCCGGGCAAGAAGATTGCCGGTTGTGCCTCCGATTTTGGCAGCTGTATCATCTTCCTCAACACTAAAACCAAAGCCCTGTAAACGGGACTTCAAATAATCGGCTAATTCCCGCTCTTTTAAGGATGGGGAAGGAATTTCGGCAAGTTTGATAAACTCCTGAAAAAGCCTTTCTTCATTTACGGCAACAGGCATCATAAAACCCCCTCATTTAGCTCTGCCCAAATTATCCAGGAAACGCAGCAGAGAATTGTTTTCTATAATCTCGGTAAGTGAATACTTCTCAGTAAACAGATGCAGCAAAAGCAAAAACCCAACCAAAATCAGTTGAGCTGTAAAGGGCATGGTCCAGGCACAGGCTAAACCCAGGGCAGCACCCATCAGATTAGACCCAGTATCACCGAGCATCCCCTTTGCCTTCAGATCAACAGGAAATAGGGCTAATAGGCCGCCAGCTATAGGGGACAGCAGAACCAAAGGCATTTTACTCCAGTAAACAGCCAGCAAAATAATAAACCACAGATAGAACACCTTGATCGCCCTACCAGGACGCAGATCCATCAGATTGATGGTATTGGCAGCCAATGCGATCAATAAAGCTGCAGTCAATATCTCCCACCAGGGCTGTGATTTCAGCAACAGCAATGAAAGGAACAGGGCTCCCAATCCCCCTCCTAAAGCCTTTAAGGCACCTGTGGTAAGCCTCCCCTGAAACAAAGCGCCAAAATGCCCTTTCAGCCCACGGCTGTCCCTGGACCCCAGCAGATCATCGATCAGGCCCAGCAGGGCAAAAAACAGAACAGCCAGCAGAAAAGTAAGAACAGCTTCTGCTGAGAACCACTGCAGCAAAAGAAATGCTGCCAAGAGGTAAACAACAACCAGAACTAAACCAATGCTTACAGGAATGGATTCCTGGCGAAAGTTGGGGCGAACAGCTCCTGTTTCCTGAAGCAAATAAATAAAAAAAGGAAGCAGTAGCAAGGTTAGAATATAACCCACTCCCACTCCAATTAGTATCTTCATTGAGCCACCTCTTTCCAGGAACTGATCAAAGCCAGCAGAACATCTTTGAACTGCCTGCCCCGGTGCATAAAACCGGAAAGATCCCTGCCGGTGACCCGGTGAAACATTGTTGTGGGAACCTCCTGGATGCGAAAACCGCAGCGTGCTGCCTTAATGGTCATAGCTAACTCTACACCATATCCGGAAGCAAAGGGTGCCACCGCATCCAGTACCTCTCTGCGCATAACCCGCTGGCCTGAAAGGGGAGCTTCCAGCCGCAGCCCTGTACGCAAATAGATCCCGGTGCGGGCCAAACCTTTGACCAGACCAAACCCTCCTGCTTTTTTAACAGGAGGGAAGGTAGCAATAGTCATGTCTGCCTTGTTATCCAAAACCGGGCCTGCCAGTAACTCCAGTTGACCTGCACTTTCACCCAGATCCCCATCCAAGAGAGCCACCACTGGTTGATTAATATAGGGTATACCCCGATTGAGGGCCTCCCCCTTACCATAATTAGAGCCCAAGCTGATTACCTGGGCACCTGCTTCCTTTGCTTTCAGCGCTGTTCCATCCTGGGACCCGTCATCTACCACTATCAACTGCCCAACATGAGGAACCTTGATAGCTGCTTTCACTGTCTCAGCTATTAAATCTTCTTCATTATATGCTGGAATCAATACACTAATCAAATCAAGGTCACTTCCTTACTCCAAAGGGGGAAGAAAACTTTCTGCGGTCTCTTTAATTCCATAATGCCCTGGATAACCGTTCATCGCCTGTATTAAAGCCAACTGTCCATGGGCTGTGTCAATATTATCGACCGTTGTCAAATGAACATTCTTATAATAGCGAATATAAGAAATCTCTACATCACTGTCTTCAGTCCCGTAAACAGTGCAGCCTGCTTTCTGCAGTGATTTTATCAAATTCAGATCAAAGATCTTGGCATAATTCTCATCTTTATTATGACTTCCCCCGATCACAATTACATCCTGCAGGGGATGGCCATAGGTCCCTGTGACACTGGCGATCTCATTGTCATCTAAAAAAACAATTAGATCGCGGTGTGCTCCTGTGGCCACCGCTTCTCCCAACAGTTTAGCCAGATTAGCCAGGTATGCATCAGGATCGGGGTCATCTTTACCCAGCATCCCTGCTGTTTGTTTGCTTAAACTGGAATCTTTAAGCAAGCCCAGATTGACCACAGTAACCGACTGTAGATCGGCTCCTGCAGATCTGAGAGCACTGAGCAAGCCGTCATGTTCTTTATTATAGTTGATATCAATCACAGCTATTTTACGTCCTTCAAGCTTTCCCCTCACAAGTAAAGGTAATACACTCTCATCGAATTTCTGGTGGTTGGCGATCACTTCCTGAGCCTGCATGAGGGCATCAGCATTCACCTTATTTTCCTCACGCAAAACAGTAAATTCTTTTTCCAACCCTTCGATCATCTTCTTCTGCTGCTGGGTAATCGCATCACTGCTGATCATTGAAGTGCCGATCAAAATCCCTAACCCTAAAGCCAAAAATACAGCAGCCAAAGAAGCAATGTGATATCTAATATCAACAATCAAGCTAAAAAACTCCTTCCGTTTTCCTCCATAACCGGCTATAAATCCTATTATATTCGCAGCAATAGCTTAACCTGCATAATCAACAGCTTAAGAAAACCCCTGGTAGCTGGAGACATAATAACGATCACAAAAATAGGTAGCAAGGCGGCAAGAAATATCTGTAACACATGTTTCAGCTTCAGCCCCTGCCGGTAAAGTTTGCTTACTCCTTTAGCATCAACCAGCTTAGAACCAACCTTGAGACGCACTAAAAAGGTGCTAGCCATCCCTGGACGGCCCTTCTCCAAAAAATCGATCATATTGGAGTGGGTCCCTACAGCCACCATCAATTCAGCACCATGTTCATAGGCCAGCAGGAACGCAATATCCTCACTGGTCCCTGGAGCTGCATAAACAACAGCATCCAAACACAGTTCCTTAACTCTCGCTAAACCTGGTGCGCTTCCATCTGTATAGGCATGAACCACAAGTTCAGCACCACACTGCAGCGCTTTATCAGAAACACTATCCATATCCCCTACAATAATATCAGGTCGATAACCCAGTTCCAACAGGGCATCAGCCCCACCATCCACACCGATCAGCACAGGTTTTATTTCATCGATATAAGATTTCACTGTAAGAATATCATGCTGGTAGCCGGCCCCACGCACTACAATCATGGCATGCCGGCCCTTTAATTTTGTTTTTAATGGGGGCGCGGGGTATTCCCCCAGAATTAATCCCTTTTCCCTGCGGGCATAATCCAGGGTATTATCAACAAACTTGGCCAGTTCATGCTTAACATTATCCTGTGCTGCAGCCATTTTCTCCCTGACTGCCTCTTCAGTGAGGAGAACAGCCCGGGCCACAAAAACACCATTGCAGAAAATATCCTCTCCGGAGATGACAACCTCATCCCCTTCGCGGATCATCTGCATCACATCCTGGCCCGCATTATCAAGAAGCGGGACCCCTGCCATGATTATCTTAAGAGGACCCGCATTAGGATACCTGCCGGTTATTGATAAACTAGCATTGATGATTGCTTTTGGCCGACAATTGATCAGTGATTCTGCGGCCAACTCGTCAATATCTGTATGATCAATAACAGCTATTTCATGATTAGACAAGCGTTTGACGAGGTTTTTTGTGCGAACATCAACTCTTGCCTTTCCCTTAATCTCCATGACCTAACCCTGCCTCGCCATTCTGACTTGCTATTAATTTTATACCAATTAATATTTGCATGCAAGTTTGCCTAACTGACCTTGGTTCCCACCCTCAAGCGGTCAGCAACCATAGCAATAAACTCTGAATTGGTTGGTTTTCCCCGTTCCACATCAATAGTGTACCCAAAGAATTTGTTCATTAGTTCCACATTGCCCCGATCCCAGGCCAACTCGATGGCATGACGGATTGCCCTTTCCACTCTGCTGGGTGTTGTGTTGTATTTCTCGGCTATAGCAGGGTAGAGTTCTTTAGTGACAGCACCTAATAGGTTCATCTCTTCCACAACCATCAATATAGCATCCCTGATATATTGATAACCCCTCACATGGGCTGGAACCCCCATTTGGTGCATTAAATTAGTGACCTCAACATCCAGGTTGCGGGTTTTGGGGATAGAACTTTTCACATTCCCCACCTGATTATTGGCCAACTGCCGCACCCTGTTGGCCAGTATCTCCAGGTCAAAGGGTTTGAGGATATAGTAATTGGCACCTAACTCCACCGCACGCCTGGTCATCGCCTCCTGTCCAAAAGCGGTGAGGATAATTACCCGCGGGCGGTCCTCACCATAGTCCATAGAAAGCTTCTCCAGCACACCAATTCCATCCAAATGAGGCATAATCAGATCCAGAATAATCACATCCGGAGTTTCCTCATTCAACATCTCTATAGCCTGTATTCCGTTATGTGCCACCCCGCAAACAACACAATCCTCAAGGCCATCAAAATATTCTTTCAAAATTTCGCAAAAATCCTTGTTATCGTCCACTATCATTATCTTAATCTGACTTACCAAAGAATTTCGCCCCCTACATACAAATTACTTTATGTTATATCCTTTAATTTTATAGTTACTTCGACACCCCTACAAATATTTCCTTCATCGAAATATAGGAGAAGATGACTTATTATAGATTTATAAAGATATTAAAAAACTATACTGCCAGTCTCTCCTGATAGGGTGTCATACTTGTTCTGCCCGGCAGCAAGCCGGCTTCTTCCAGCATCATCTCAGCAAATACCCCATAGCCCTTGGCAGGGTCATTAACCAATACATGGGTCACCGCACCCACCAATTTCCCTTCCTGAATTATGGGACTTCCGCTCATCCCTTGAATGATGCCGCCTGTCCGGCGCAGAAGGTCCGGGTCAGTGACCTTGATGATCATAGATTTCCCATCAGCCCGTGGTCTGGGAAAAACAGTTTCAATGTTTACTTTAAAAGCTTCAATGGTACGATTATTGATAACGGTGAGCATAATTGCTGGCCCTTCTTTAACCTGGTAACTCATGGCCACCGAAATCGGTTCTGGGAATAAGGGATTGGTCACTCCCTGCTGTAAACGGCCAAATATTCCGTATGTGGTGTTCTTACTTATTTTCCCTGAAATATCATTTCCACCGAAGAAGCCAATTTTTTCGCCGATTTTACCCCGTTCACCCTTTTGGATTGCCTGCACAACAGCAGAAACAACCCTGCCATCTTGAAAGACCATGGAATCCTCCGGGCCAGAAGTAGTGATCATATGCCCCAATGCTCCAAATTTTTTTGTTTTGGGTTCGACAAAAGTAAGGGTGCCTACACCGGCAGCAGCATCACGCACCAGAAGTCCGATGCGGTAGCGCCCGGTTTCACCACAGAACTGGGGTCTTATTTTTACTTCGCTAACCTTTCCCTTGTATTTGATCTTAAGCCTGATCTGTTTTTTCTTTCTGGCCTCTTGATCGATCAAATAGCTTAACTGGCTATCACTCTGTACCGCTGTACCCTCAACTTTCAAAATAACCGTTCCCGGCTTAAGACCAGCATCCTTACCGGGTGATACTTTGCTGCCATCCTGCAGTGTAATCTGAGAGTAACCCATCACCATAACACCCTCTGCGTTGAGTAGGACACCGATAGAGTGGCCTCCCACCATCACTTTTATAGGGGATACCACCTGCAGGGTAACTTTTTTGAAAGGGATCACACCAAAAAGGCGCAAATAGAGGTTGATATTCCCTGGAACATCAGCGATCAGAGAGTCATTCTGCTGCAGGATTTTCTGATTTGACCCATCCTGTAATTTTAGCTTTTCTTCCCCTTCAAGCACCAGAGCAGTAAGCTTCTCTGATAAATAAGCTGGGAAAAGATTTTCCAGGGCCACTCTATCCCCCACATTAACCCGCAGATGTGCCGGATTGGAAGCAGCAAATTGAACCAGGATTAGATAGCTTGATACTGTGAAAATTACAAAGAAAAAAAGACCAATTATCCTTTTTAGGTTTGTGGTCTTAATCTTGCTTCAACTCCTGTGTGATCTCCTGGTCACACTCTTCCTCCGCAATTGTTAAAATAACCTTTTCTTAAAATCTTTATACCCTGAATTATCCCTCCTCTCTAAATTTTAAAATCTGCCGGGCATGATTCAGTGTTGCCTCTTCATCTGCTGTACCGCCCAGCATGCGCACAATCTCAGTTACCCTCTCATCAGATTGGAGTTGTTTTACATTAATCCTTGTTTTTCCACCAGCAGCGCTTTTGCTTATATAAAAATGGGTCTGTGCCCGCCCAGCTATATGTGGGGCATGGGTCACACAGATAACCTGTTTGTTCTGTGCAGCATAATAGAGCCGTTCAGCCACTGCTTGTAATGTCAATCCACCGATCCCAGCATCAATTTCGTCAAAGATCAGTGTGGGAATTTGATCATTATCCGCCAGAACCACCTTTAATGCCAGCATCACCCGGGACATTTCTCCACCTGAAGCAATTTTGGACAGGGGTTTCAGCGGTTCCCCGGGGTTGGCACTGAACAGAAACTCCAAAATATCATAACCTGCAGCTGTTGGTTCAGCTGACCGGCTAAAACCTACCTCCAAACGGGCATTTTCCAAACCCAGGGTGCGCAGTTCAGCAGCCACAGCTTCGCTCAGCAAGTGCGCCCCTTCCTGCCGCATAGCACTCAGCCTGCCGGCTTCTTCTTCATATCTCTCCAATGTTTCTCTTAATTCAGCTTCAAGCTGCTCTTTGCGCTGTGCTGCGCCCTCCAACCTTTCCATCTCCGCTGCTGCTTCCTCCCGAAAGGCGCAGACCTCTTTGAGGGAAGCACCATATTTGCGCATCAGATCATGGAGAGCGAAAAGCCTTTCCTCAACATTCCGGGCGTGATCCGGATCAAAATTCAACTGTTCCCTGTAGGAACGAAGCTTAGCAATGATATCCTCTAAACGATATAAAAGATCCTCGATAGATGAAGCGAGTTCCTCCACTGATTTGTCGATACGGGCTATTTCCCGGATCTTTGCTGCGGCTTCTCCCAGTTGATCATAAGCGGGAGGGATCCCTTCGCCATCTGATAACTGTTCAATTGCTTCCTGTACAAAAACTGCTAATTTTTCACCATAGCGCAGGCGCTCCCTTTCTTCACGCAGTTGTTCCTCTTCTCCGGGAACGGGATTGACCTGGTCGATCTCCTGCAGGGCAAAGCTCAAGTAATCCAAACGGCGCTCTATTTCATTTTCGCTCAACTGCTGCTGCTTCTGCTCTTTTTTCAGCTGCATCAACTGTTTATATAATTCAGCCACTAGCTCTCTCTGCTCCAACACCTGAGAACCGCAATAGCGGTCCACCAGTTCCCTGTGCTCACTGATCCGCAATAGTGATTGGTGCTCATGCTGGCCGTGAATATCCACCAAATACTCCCCAAAGGGCCGGTACATGCTGAGGGGAACAGCCCGTCCATTGACACGGCAAATACTCCTCCCCTCAACACTTATCTCCCTGGTCAGCAGTAGAGTATGGTCTTCACTTACCGGTAACCCTAGAGAAAGCAGTTTTTCTTCAACCCAGGGACAGCGGCTATAGTCAAAAAGGCCCTCTACCTGTGCTTTTTCCGCACCCTTTCTCACCAGGTCGCTGGAAGCCCGCATCCCCACCAGCAGATTCATAGCATCTACTATAATTGACTTACCTGCACCTGTTTCTCCGGTAAGCACATTCAATTGGGGCCCGAACATCAGCTCAACATTTTCAATCAATGCAAAATCCCGGATCACAAGCTGAATCAGCATAGATAAACCTCACTTTAATAACTCTTCCAGCCGGGATACCACCTGGGGAACAGCATCTCGGGGCTTGATGATCATCAAAATGGTATCATCTCCGGCAATGGTTCCCAGTAATTCCTTCCAACCAACCTGATCCAGGGCAGATGCCACATTATGTGCTGCACCAGGCAAGGTTTTGACCAGGATCAGATTTTCGCAATCATCAAACTTCACCACATTTTCCCGAAACAAACGGCGCAAACGGTCATGGCCCCGTGGGTGATCAAACTGCTGCGGCCTGGCATAGCGATAAGAATCAGGCCCTGTCGGTACCTTAACCAACTGTAATTCTTTAATATCCCGTGAAATAGTTGCCTGAGTGGTCTTGATGCCTCTAGCCAACAGTTCTTGAGCCAACTGAGACTGGGTGGTCACAGGTTTTTCAGCTATTATTTCTAGTATCGCCTGCTGCCTTAGCGGTTTCATAGGATACCATAATCCTCCATATAATTAATTTCCTCCCCGAAATTTTAAGCGCAAAACTTCGGAAAAGGATCTCTTTTTTACCTTGACAAGTTTAGTATAAACATCTGCTTTGCGGACCACAACACTATCATTCTTTTTTAAGGGAAATCCCACCTGTCCATCGATGGTGAGCATTACATCACTGCTATTTGTTCTCAAAATAATTCTGATCTCCTGATCATCGGATAGAATAAAGGGCCTGGCATTAAGGCTGTGGGGGCAGACCGGTGTGACAATCATTACTTCCAACTGAGGGTTAACAATAGGGCCACCTGCAGAAAGTGAGTAAGCAGTGGATCCGGTTGGAGAAGCGACAATAAGGCCATCTGCTCGATAGGTTGCTAAATATTCGCTGCCTAAATAGGTTTCCAACTTGATAATCCGGGAAATGGGGCCATTGTTGATTACCACATCATTGAGAGCAATAAAATCCTTGAGTGGTGAACCATCACGCAGGACCCTGGCTGCTAGCATCATACGGGACTCGATTTCATAATCATCCTTGATCAGTTTGTTCAAAGCAGGGAAAAGATCAGGTACCTCCAAATCGGTCAAAAATCCCAAATGGCCAAGATTAACCCCCAGAATAGGAATCCCTTTTTCAGCAACTTGACGGGCAACCCCTAGGATTGTTCCATCCCCCCCAAGGGTCATGACCAGATCAACATCCTCCTGAAAATCGATTTCAGGGCAGTCAAAGGAGGACATATACATACTCTCTGTAGATTGAGGGACAACGACCTTTATATCCCTGGCCTTAAACCACTCCATGAGGGATTGTAGAAACCTGCCCCTTCTTATTTTGCGCATATTGACAACCAAGCCTACCTGTTTCATCTCCGCCTCCTCAAGTAGACTTGCAGTGCCGATCTAATAATACAGAGTGTGCCAAATCAACCACTGCTTCTACATCTTTTTGAAAATCACGCTCTATCCCATCCTGATCGGCCGCAAGCCATAAAAAGAATTCTAAATTGCCATCTGTTCCGGTAACAGGTGAATAGGTCAACCCTTTATATGAATAACCACACTCCAGGGCCTTTTGGATCACATCAAGGAGAACCTGCCTGTGTACCTCAGGGTCCCTGATGATACCACCTTTACCCACCTGTTCTGGCCCCGCTTCGAACTGGGGCTTGACCAGTGCAAGCACTTCTCCACTGCTGTGCAGCAGTTCCCTTACCGGTGAAAGCACCTTTCCCAAAGAGATAAAGGAAAGATCAAGTGTTACCAGATCCACTTTCTCTCCCAGTTGCTCAGGTGTTAAATAGCGAAGGTTCACCCTTTCCATAACGGTGACACGAGGATCCTGGCGGAGTTCCCAGGCAAGCTGTCCATAACCCACATCAACAGCATACACCCTTTTGGCACCTAGACCTAAAAGGCACTGGGTAAAACCACCTGTTGAAGCTCCTGCATCCAGAACCAACCGCCCCTGGACAGGTATTTTGAATTCCTTCAGTGCACCCTCCAGTTTAAGGCCACCACGGCTCACATAAGGACAGGGATCCTCTTTTACCCTGATCTCCCCCTGGGGGTCCACAAAGGTTCCAGGCTTCTCTATTCTTTTTCCCTCATAATAAACCACACCTGCCATCAGGGCACGCCTGGCACGCTCACGGCTTTGGAAAAAGCCCTTTTCCACCAGGAGTTGATCAATGCGTTTCTTCTTACTCACTGTGTTCTACAACCAGCCCTTCTGCTTAATGAAATTAACAATACCCGCCGCATCCAAGCCCAGATTGCGGCGCAGAATATCAGGTGCACCGTGTTCCACAAAACAATCAGGGATACCTATTCTCAGTACCTCACCAGAGAAAGAATGGATTGAGAGCATTTCCAACACTGCACTCCCAAACCCCCCAGCCAGAACATTCTCCTCCACAGTAATAACCCTTTTCGTCCTGTTGGCCCACTCTAATATCAACCCTTCATCCAGTGGTTTGACGAACCGGCAGTTAATAACTGCCACCTCTTTTCCGCAAGCAGACATCTGCTCTGCTGCCTCAAGGGCCTGGTAAACAAGGGGGCCAACCGCAAAAATAACCATATCTGACCCCTCCCGGAGCAGTTCCCCTTGACCCAGCGGGATCTCCCGCTGGTTGTAATCAACCTCCAGCAATGGGCCAGCCCCTCTGGGATAGCGTATAGCCACAGGGCCAGAATAGTTAACTGCACTCTTAAGCATGGCAACCAGCTCATTTTGATCCCGGGGCACCATAACGGTCATCCCGGGGATATGCCGCAGATAAGAAAGATCAAAAATTCCCTGATGGGTCTCTCCGTCCTCTCCCACAATTCCTCCCCGGTCCAGAGCGAAGATCACATGCAGGCCCTGCAAAGCTGTATCATGGATCAGTTGATCATAAGCCCGTTGCAAAAAAGTAGAGTAAATGGCCACAACCGGAAGACAGCCTGCTCGAGCCAATCCGGCAGCCATGGTCACCGCGTGTTCTTCAGCTATACCCACATCAAAAAAACGTTGAGGGTACTTCCTGGCAAAATCCCGCAGCCCTGTACCATCAGACATGGCTGCAGTAATGGCTATCATCTGGGGATGTTCTGCAGCCAGATCAACAACCGTTTTACCAAATACCTCTGTAAAAGTGGGAGCAGGGCCTTTAGATTTGGGAAGTCCTGTTTTTAGATCAAAAGAGCCAATACCGTGATACTTGTTAGGATATTGTTCCGCTGGTTTATATCCTTTTCCCTTTATTGTATTTACATGCACTAAAACAGGCCCAGCCAGCATTCTGGCTCTTTCAAAGACATTGATCAGGTCTTTGATATTATGTCCATCAATAGGCCCTAAATAGGTAAACCCCAATTCCTCAAAAAGCATCCCCGGTACCAGCAGGTATTTCACACTGCCTTTGACACGCTCTGCAGCTTTAAACACCCGAGGCCCTATATTGGGTATGCGCTGCAGGACTTCTTTGATCTCCCCTTTACTCCTGTGGTATAAGGGATCGGTCCGCAGCCTGCTCAAATATCCGGAAAGTGCACCTACATTCCTGGTAATGGACATCTCATTATCATTGAGGACAACGATGAGGCGGGTTCCCAATTGGCCGGTATGGTTTAATCCCTCAAAGGCCAATCCCCCGGTTAGTGCCCCATCCCCGATGACTGCGATCACTGAGTGATTTTCACCCTTCAGGTCCCTGGCCAGGGCTAGGCCTAGGGCAGCTGAAATCGATGTGCTGCTGTGGCCAGTTTCAAAACAGTCGTGAACACTTTCCCCACATTTGGGAAACCCGCTTAAACCCTTATACTGCCGGAGGGTTTTCATCTGTTCACTCCTGCCGGTGAGAATCTTATGAACATAACTCTGGTGTCCCACATCCCAGATGATCTTATCTCTTGGGGAGTCAAAAACATAATGAAGTGCTAACGTAAGTTCCACAACACCCAGGTTTGGAGCCAAATGACCCCCGGTGCGGGATACGATTTCCAGAAGATAATCCCTTATTTCCTGTGCCAGCATATCCATCTGTTGCAGAGACAGCATCCGGAGATCAGATGGCTGACAGATCTTTTCCAACATCAAAAGCTTCACCTTTTTCCTTTATTCGAAAATAGTTCTCGTTTAGTCAATTTTTCTATCCAGGCAATGATCTGCCCGATGCGGAAGATGATCTCTGTTGCCTCATTTAGTGCAATTCCTTTTCCTATCGCCTTACCCCCTACAGTAAGGGCAGCAACCAATCCGGTCATCACCGTTGTCAGGAGGGTGGTATCCAGCCTGGGGCCAGTTGTCAACAGCCGAAAGACAATAGCCACCCCGATTGCACCCCCTACTGTCGCACAAATGTCACCCATCACATCATTACAAATAATTGAAACCTGATCTGCATTTTTGACCAGCTTAACAGCCTGCCGCGCCCCCCATACCCTGTTGGCAGCACGGGCATTTAAAGGGCTTATTTCCGCAGCTGCAGCAGCAAAACCGATCATATCAAAGAGTACACCGATCAGTATAATAATCAACAAAAGCAGCAATGCTAATACAAGAGTAGTGATTTTCCCCAGGAAAATATCAGATAAGTAACTGAATAGCAGGCTGAGAACAAATGTTAATAAAGCATTGCCGAGACCACGGCGCAGCCATCGGTTTTGTTCAGGCATTCAGGTCACCACGAAATGTTATTAAGAAATAGGTTGGGGTAAGGTTTTTTAACCTCGACCTCCAACCTGATAGATCTCAATGTAACAGGTGGTCTCCTGCTGGGTAAATATTGTGGCTTAGGTCTAGCAGGTTTTCCCAACAAGGAGCCAGGACGTCGCCGTCCTGGTGGTTTCCCTTTCATCCCTGTTCTGCTTCGTTGCCGAAAGCAGGGCTAGATTACCACTTAGTCCACACTTTAATCCCCAACAGGAGCTGCTAGGCAGACAGTCTAGGAGATTTCCTCGACGTATTGGCTAGTTTCTAGCCTCTTTTGCAGTGAAGGTTTCAGCCCTGGCTTGCTGTTGCAGGGCCCTACACCAGCAGGCCATTTTGTTGGCATCCACCATCACCACTCAAGGCAGGCTACACTGCACACAGCACTAATCAGGTACCGCATACAGGTTCAACTCAAAGCCGTAGTATTACACCACGCACTTGAGCCTCCGCGGAAGAAGGGTCAACGCCTACATGCCATTGTAGATCGCCCTTCATCCTTAACTCCCAGCACAAGCCCCCGACTGGGCGTCGAAAGCCAGCACCAGGAACTTCATCGATGTGCCCGTGACGGATTTTTAGGCCCGCCTTCGAAACTAGCCGCTACGACTAGAATACTGCACCACCTGTCCATCATATCTC
>DULM01000150.1 GCA_012840405.1 Syntrophomonadaceae bacterium
AAGCGTCTTCTTCCAGAAGTACTAAGAGCACCTTAAACCTTTTTTTGGCTTTCAGGAGATAACTCTGTGCCAGCGTTTTATTTGTCATATTTCAAATTCCTCGCCGATTTTGTAGTCCTCTTTCAGCACCCAGTACCAGGCACCGCCCCGATACACCTTTTTTGCGCCTAGCTTGTCTAGCCTTTTTCTCAGGTCATCCAAGTAATTTCGGAAAAACCCGTTTCTGTCGTAAAGAATACGGGCATCGTCCAGCATGTCCAGAAAGATCAAGCTCCCCTTGAGAACATCATTTGGTTCCTTAATAATAGGGGAAAGGGACGTTTGGATCCCTTTTTGCCACATTCTTTCCAACAGTGGCTTCAGTTTTTCCTCAACCAGATCAAACTCTCTTACCCGCTTGATCCTGCCGTGGGGAAGATCATCAGCTATAATCAAAAGATCAATATCTGAATCGGGGCGCGGTGTATTGCGCCCTACAGAGCCAAAAACTGCTAGAGTTACCAGCCGGCCGCCGTAAACTTCCTTTACTGCTTTGTGCAATTCTTTCAATATTTCTTGGAATTGCTGTAGATACATGCTTTTTGCCTCCAATAGACGCCTGCAGGATACATTGACGTCAATTTCATAATTTAATCATACCATATTTTAGTAGTAGGTAGAACCCCTGCTAGCTCACCCTTTCCTCCAGTTCCTGTAAAGCTTCATCCAGTGTTTTGAGCTCTTCATCCTCATATTCTTCTGCCAGGAGCCCAGCTTTCAATTCAGCCAGTTTCTGCTCCAGGCGGCTGATAGTCTGCAGTAACTGCTGCCGTCTGTCTAGAGGCACAACTAGAGGCTCAGCAATTCCAACATATTCAGGTTGGGCAGCTCTTAATGTGTATGCCTCACCGAACTGCGGGATAGTTGTTGGAATCCCAGTTTCTTTTGTGATCAGTTCTGCAAGAGCTTTAGACTCCGAACTTTCTCCATGTACTATGAAAACACGCTGGGGTTTTCCGGTAATACCCTTTACCCAGTTTAATAAGCCTGTTTGGTCAGCATGGGCGGAAAAACCCTGTAGAGAATAGATATTGGCAGCTACATTGATCAGTTCTCCCAGGATCTTTACCTTTTTTGCTCCATCCAATAATCGCCGGCCAAGAGTGCCTTCTGCTTGGAAACCGATGAAAACAACTGATGATTCCGGGCGCCATAAATTGTGTTTCAGATGGTGTTTGATTCTGCCGGCATCGCACATTCCGCTGGCGGATATAATGATCGCCCCACCTTTAAAATTGTTCAGTGCCCTGGATTCGTCTGCACTACGCACCAGGGTCAAGCCAGGGAAGTAAAAGGGGTCATCTTCTTGTCTGAGCAATTCCAGTGTTTCTTCATCAAAACATTCTTTTGCCTCCCTGAATATTTCAGTGGCTGAAACCGCCAGAGGGCTGTCGATGAACACCGGAATTTGTGGCAGAGCCCCACTTTCCACCATACTGTTCAACTCATAAAGGATCTGCTGGGTTCTGCCAACTGCAAAAGAAGGGATAATCACATTGCCATTATTGGATATTGTTTTTAAGATAATCTCCTTTAGTTTGGATTTCTCATCTGTCATAGGTTCATGGAGGCGGTTTCCGTATGTTGACTCGATGACCAGGTAATCAGCATCAGTTACTTGTGTGGGATCCCTGATGATGGCAGCTCCTGTATTACCCAGGTCACCGCTGAAAACGATCTTGAATTCTTTGTTTTCTTCTTTAATCCAGATCTCAATAATGGCAGAGCCCAGGATATGGCCTGCATCAAGAAAGCGCACTCTTACCTGCTCATCAAGCTGTATTTCTTCTACATAATTAACAGGTTGAAAACAGTGCAGGCAGTTAATGGCATCCACTGCTGTATATAGTGGAGGACAGGGTTTTTCTCCCCGGCGCTTTGCCTTGCGGTTTCTCCATTCTGCCTCCAGTTCTTGGATGTGGCCGCTGTCGGGGAGCATTACCTTGCAAAGATTCACAGTGGCTCTTGTGGCAAGTATCTGTCCGCGAAATCCCTGATTGTAAAAGCGTGGGATCAGTCCGGAGTGGTCGATATGGGCATGAGTTAGTAGTATGTAGTCAATGGTATTGAGCGGCACTAAAGGGGTGCGGTAATTGAGTTCCCGCAGTTCTCTTTTTCCCTGGAACATCCCACAATCCACAAGTATCCTCAAGTGATCAGTTTCTAATAGAAAGCATGAGCCGGTGACAGTACCCGCTCCCCCCCGAAAAGTGAGATTTGCCATGCATTTCCCTCCATTATTGGATTTAATTAATGAATTCAGCATTTAGAGCGGTGATACCTGCCTAACTCCAAAAATTATAAGGGAATGTAATATTAAACAAGTACTTGGTGTAAAACAAATCCATAAAAGGGAATAATAATCTATGCCTGGTAATTAAGGGGGTATTGATGGAGCAGGGAAAAATGATCGATCAGATTGTAAATTTTGTTGAAAGCACCGGTAATCCCAGGCTTCCGTTGCTGTTTGTGGCAGGATATAGGGTATCACCAAGGTGGATTAGACCAAAATACTCAACAAGCTGCAGCAGTGTTTAGGGAGTGCAGTGGGAATGAAGATGAGATTGGATCTGTCATTCATTATGGATTTTTCAAAAAAGAATTTGCTTTATTCTCAATTTATACTATAATAGTTAAAAATTTTTTCTCCTTGATGGCATTTAAGAACTCTCATGGTATGGTTGACAGGGGTATATGCACAATCAAGGATTACCCATGCCGGGGGTGCTGTGCTTTCAGTAGATATCAAGGAGGTATTTAACACATCAAAATTTATGGAGGGTATTATGAAAAAAATTGCTATTGTCACCGACAGCACAGCTTACCTTCCCCGTGAAATGAGGGAAAAATACCAAATTGAGGTTGTTTCTCTCATTATAAATTTTGAAGGGGAAAGTTATCCTGAAGAAGGTCTGTATGATAATTACGGTGAGTTTTATCAGCGGCTACGCCAGGTGTCCTCTCTACCCACTACATCACAGCCGTCTGTAGGGGAGTTTTTAAAGGTTTATCAGCGGCTAGCTAATGATTATGAGAGCATTATATCCATTCATATCACCGAAGGGATCAGCGGCACAGTCAGGTCCGCCCGGGCCGCTGCTGCTATGCTGCCTGAGGTGGACATCCATGTGGTGGACTCCAGGGCTGCCGCAATAGGGGAATATATGGTTGTGGATGCAGCAGCTCGGGCGGTTGATGCAGGTTTTTCCTTGGATGAGGTGCTGCAGGTAATTGACCATGTAATAAACCATATGACACTGCTCTTTATGCCCGGTTCACTGAAATACCTGCACAGGGGTGGGCGTATCGGTGGTGCTGCTGCCTTGGTGGGTTCGCTGCTGCAGATCAAGCCGCTCCTTTATTTCAACTGGGATAAAAATAATATCATCGACCTTTTTGAAAAGGTGAGGACACAGGAGAAGGGGATCCGAAGGATGCTTGCAGAGCTAGACAAGGCTTATGCAAACTGCCCAAAACTGAAAACTGCTGTTGTCCATGTGGATGCGGAACAGGAGGGGCAACTCTTAATCGAAAGGATCAAAGAACGCTACCCGGAATTATCACCTGATTCCTGCCCTGTCGGTCCTGTTGTGGGAGCCCATATCGGTCCAGGAACAATCGGTGTTTGCTGTTATCCGTTAATTCCTCAGCTTTATGGTATTATAAAGATATGATCGTAACAGAAATTGTATCGTTTCCCATACAAATATACAGTCTGACAGCGATACTGTGCTTGACTGAAGACCTGTATTTGTGGTATAAAAAAGAAAATTGGAATAGATCAGTTGAGTTGATGAGTTGAGAAAGATGAGTTGAGCTGAGCAAAGCTGATGAATGGGATAACAACCAGGCTTTGCAAGGCCTGGTTTTATTTTTTACCCCATGGGAGAGGAGGTGTGCGGCCTGTAGGCCGCTGGGTATGGCCAAAACCTTACCTGATTATCTGCGTATTGATTATGAAATGCTTCACCAGTCACAATTACCTCTTCTGCAGCAAATGATCAAACGCGTTTATAAAAACAGCAACTTTTACAGGGACAAACTGGATGCCGCAGGCATCAGACCGGAGGATATACAATCACTTGATGACTTTTCACATATTCCTTTCACAGTGAAGCAGGAACTGCGGGAACACCCTATTGAGTATTTGAGAGCATCAGCAGAGGAGGATATTGTCCGCATTCACGCATCTTCAGGAACCACAGGAAAGCCTACCATTATCCCTTATACAAAAAATGATGTGCATGCTTTTGCAGAAATGATGTCCCGCTGTTTGCGTTTTGCCGGGGTAAAAAAAAGGGATCGGGTTCAGATCACACCTGGTTATGGCCTCTGGACAGCAGGGATCGGTTTTCAGACTGGTGTTGAACGGATCGGAGCTATGGCCATCCCTATGGGGCCTGGTAATACCGAAAAACAACTGGAGATGATGGTGGAGCTTAAAGCCACTGTGTTAATAGGAACAGCTTCTTATGGCCTTTTTTTGGCTGAGGAGATCGCCAAACGCAATCTGGTGGATAGGGTTTCACTGCGCATAGGGGTTTTTGGGTCTGAGCGCTGGGGTGAGAAGATGAGGCAGCGTATCTCCTCTTTGCTCAAGATAGATACCTTTGATATCTACGGCTTAACTGAGATTTACGGCCCTGGTATCGGTATTGACTGCCACCACCACTGCGGTATCCACTACTGGAATGACTACCTTTACTTTGAAATTATTGATCCTGATACCGGAAAGGTGCTGCCTGTGGGTGAAAAAGGAGAACTGGTGATCACCAC
>DULM01000151.1 GCA_012840405.1 Syntrophomonadaceae bacterium
ACAGCAGGGCATGTGGATCACGGGAAGACCCAACTGGTCAAAGCACTGACCGGTATCGATACTGACCGTTTAAAAGAGGAAAAGGAGCGGGGCATCTCTATAGAGTTGGGATTTGCCCCTTTACGCCTGCCCGGCGGCATCACCGCAGGGATTGTGGATGTGCCCGGACATGAGCGCTTTGTTAAAAACATGCTGGCCGGGGCAGGTGGGATCGATCTGGTTCTTTTTGTTGTAGCTGCAGATGAAGGTGTGATGCCCCAGACCAAGGAACATATGGATATTTTGGAACTGCTGCATATCCAGAAAGCCATCATAGCCATTACCAAGACGGACCTGGTTGATGAGGAATTCTTGATGCTGGTCGAGGAGGATGTTAAGGATCTCGTCGCCTCCACTAGATTTTCCGATGCACCTATTATACCGGTGTCTGTGGTAACAGGGCAGGGTTTGGACAAACTGCTGGAAGTCATAGAGAAAACTGCGAAGGAGGTTGTGCAAAAACCCCGCAGCGGTGATGCCCGGCTGCCCATTGATCGGGTTTTTAGCATCACCGGTTTTGGTACAGTGGTTACAGGGACCCTGTTCAGTGGCAAACTTCAGCTAGGGGATACTGTGGAACTCCAACCGACAGGAATTAAGGCTCGAGTTCGCTCTCTTCAGGTGCACGGACAAAAAAAGGAGGAAGCTTTTGCTGGCCAGAGGGTGGCGGTTAATCTGACCGGTGTTGATGTGGATCAGGTAGCAAGAGGGGATGTATTGGTTACTCCTGGAGCTTTTTCTGCAGTACGCAGGGTTACCTGTTCCCTCAATCTGCTGCCCAGGGCTCCGCACCCTTTGAAGAACTGGCAGCGGGTCCGTTTCCATCTGGGAACAAAGGAGGCCTTAGGCCGGGTGCGGCTTTTAGATAGGGATGAAATGTCTCCCGGCAGCAATGCTTTAGTACAGCTGGAACTGGAGGAACCGGTTGTTGCTGCTGTCCATGACCGCTTTGTGATCAGGTATTACTCTCCGGTCACCACCATCGGAGGGGGAGAGATCATTGAGGTGGGAGTCAAGCGCTACCGGCGGTTCCGGGAAGAGGTAATCGATGGCCTGGAGCGCAAGCTGACTGGAACACCTGAAATGAGGATTGAAGAGGAACTGCGCTCTGTAGGGGGGCCTGTTACCCTTAATGAACTCATCGATCGGACAGGTATCAGTGAGGAGGAATTGATAAAAGCCATTGAGGACCTGGAGCAGGCCGGCAGTGTTAAGGTATTTCTGGTAGGCAGTGATCATTTTGTTGTTGCATCACACTTAGAGATGGAATGGCGCGAGCAGGTGAAAAAAACACTTGTCGATTATCATCATCAATATCCTTTGCGCAGCGGCTTCCCTAAAGAAGAAATGCGTTCCCGCTTTTTGAAGTCTCTCCCTCCACGCCTCTACCAGGCAGTTTTGGACAACTGGGTGGAAGAGGGAGAAATTTCTATTGATGGACAGAACTTAGCTCTTCCCGATTTTTCTATCCGATTGACACCACAGCAGGAAGAATTAGTTACCCAGTTGTGTGAGAAAATGCAAGAACAGCTCTTCTCTCCACCGGGTATTGATCAGATCCAGGAGATGCTAGGGAATGACCAAGACCTCCTACAATACTGTCTACAGCAAGGCCTGCTGGTAAAGGTCAGTGAGGACCTGATCTTTCTTAGGGAGGGTATAGAAAAAGCATGGCTCCTTTTGGAAAAACACCTGTTAGAACAAGGGGATCTGACCGTAGCGCAGGCCAGGGATATGCTGGGTACAAG
>DULM01000205.1 GCA_012840405.1 Syntrophomonadaceae bacterium
CTGACCTCTTGATGTCTGGGGAGATTATGCAGAGCGTATCTGAACTTATCAAAAGATATATTCCCCTGCGTGTAAAAGAAAAAAAACATGGTAAGGTACTCATCGGAACAGTTGAAGGGGATATTCATGATATTGGAAAGAAAATAGTTGCTTTTATGCTGGAAGTCAATGGCTTTGAAGTGCTGGATATCGGGGTTGATGTTCCTCCGGAGCTTTTTGTTGAAAAGGTAAAGGAATTCAAGCCGCAAGTGGTCGGGCTCTGTGGGTTGCTAACCCTGTCTTTCGAGCCCATGAAAAATACTATAGAGGCGCTGACAAATACAGGGCTTAGGGAGCGAATAAAGATCATGATCGGCGGCAGCCCTACTGATGAACAGGTGGCGAAATATGTGGGTGCTGATGCTCATGGTAAAGATGCTAATGCAGCAGTGAATCTGTGCCGCAGGTGGATGGCGGTGAGTGATAAATAGTGCTGACAAGTGAATATTACTTCTTAAGTAATAATAGTTAGTATTATCTAAATACCAGTGTTGCAATATACTATACAATGTATTTAGGGTGGGCATGGATGAAGCTCTCTGCAAATTTGGCTCAAAACATAGTCAATAACAGCATGCAAATTATCAAGAAAAACATCAATATTTTGGATGAGAATGGGATTATTATTGCCAGTGGGGATCAAGGCAGGATCAATTCCTTTCATGAACCCTCTCTTGAGGTAATTAGAACCGGTAAAACTATTGAAGTTGACAAACACCAGAGTTCAAAGATAGACGGGGTTTTACCTGGAATCAGCCTTCCTATCACTTTCGGAGATAAAATCATTGGAGTTGTGGGGATCACAGGTGATCCGGAGGAGGTCCGGGTCTTTGCTCAGCTTTTAAAAAATACAGTTGAGCTTATGCTGCAGGATGCCTTTCTTAGGCAGCAGTTGCAAGTGGAGACAGGGGCTCGGGACAGATTTATTCATGACCTGTTGAAGGGCCGCTTTGAGTATGATATGGATTTATTCAGACTTAGGGCCAGAACCCTGGGGTGTGATATTGAAGTGCCTCGGGTTGCTATGGTCATAGATATCCTTAAGATTGGCGGGGTCCCGCTTAAAGAATGGGTGCGCGGCAATGATGGGAGAGAACTGAAACTGGAGAGTATGACCACTGATGTTCAGAGAAGACTGAGGCAGCTTCATGAAGAGACGAGCATGATTACTAGGGTTGGCCGTGAGCGCTTTGCTATTCTTTATATTGTGCCTGATGATTTAAAAGACGAACAGTTAAAGAAATACATAGATTGCATAGCCAGAAAACTGTCCGATATGTTGGATAAGGTTTTTAAGATGACTGTTTCCATAGGTATAGGCAATAAAGCAAATAATTATGAGGAGTACTCTAGGAGCTATCGGGAGGCATGTTTGGTCCTGAAGATTACCAAAAAAATATGGGGAACCCCAAGCATTTATTACTGGGATGATATAGGAGTAAATATTATACTGGAGTATCTTCCTGCAAATATAGAGGAAATAATAACAAAGACTATCAGAGTCCTTGATGATAATTTAAAGGAAACAGTTAGGGTATTTTTTGACTGCAATCTTAGTGTCAACAAAGCTGCCAATAAACTATTTGTGCACAGGAACACCTTGACCTATCGCCTTGACCGGGTGAACAGCCTGACAGGACTGGACCCCCGAAACTTTTATGATGCAATGTATCTGTATCTAGCAATTATGTTGGAGAAGTACAACAGTTGATATAGTATCGGTTGTTTCGGGGGAGTGTTGCTTTTTATCGAACTGTGATTATGCCTTTATAAATCAAGCCGCGGATGATGTCAATGGTAGCGGTACTATTATCGTCGAGGATCTCCAGGGCGCCGTCCACTCCCACCAGTGCCGGAATTTTTAAGTTTAAGCTGGTTATGGCAGTATGAGATGTAAGGCCTCCTTCCTCTGCGATGATTGCTCCTGCCTTCTTTATGAAAGGAATATAATCCTTGTCTGTGGAGCGGACTACCAGTATATCTCCCGGTTGTATCTTTTTTTTCGCTTCTTCAGGTGTTCGGCAGATCCGTATTTTACCTGTAACCACATTGCTGCCTATTCCTGTTCCTCTGGCAAGCACCTCTCCGATGATCGACACTTTTATCAGGTTTGTTTTGTAGGGAATTCCTGCAGTTAGAACTACCAAATCTCCATTTTTAATTAAGCCCTCTTCCAGGCTCCGCTTTATCGCTTCTTCAATTATTTTATCAGTGCTGGTTTTTGTATAACCAACGATTGGTTTGACTCCCCAGACAAGAGATAATTTTCTGCAGATGCTTTCATCGGGGCAGGCTGCTATAATCGGAGCTTTTGGCTTGTATTTGGAAACCATCCGGGCTGTAAAACCAGATTTGGTAGCTGTGATAATCGCGGATGCTTTTAAATCCGCAGCTATTGTGCAAGTCGCATGGGCAATGGCATCAGTTACCGTGTAGAATGCAGAATCAGAACCTTGTGAACGGCTGACGCAGTCAAGAGCATCCTCTACTCGCCTAGCTATACTTGCCATGAACTGTACCGCTTCCACCGGGTATTTTCCTGAAGCTGTTTCTCCCGATAGCATGATAGCATCAGAACCATCGATAATAGCATTGGCTATATCGCTAGCTTCTGCTCTGGTAGGACGGGGATTGTCGATCATAGACTCCAGCATTTGAGTAGCAGTGATTACCGGTTTGCCAACCTGATTGCATTTGGCGATGATCTTTTTTTGAATGAGCGGTACTTCCTCACAAGGGATCTCCACTCCGAGATCTCCCCGGGCGATCATTACACCGTCCACCACTTTTATAATGTCATTAATTTTTTGAACACCTTCTGCATTCTCTATTTTGGCGATGATGTCGATATTAGCATTTTTTGACTCCAACATTCTTCTGATCATTAGAGCATCTTCGGGGCGCCGCACAAATGAAGCAGCGATAAAATCTACCCCCTGCTCGATCCCAAAGTTGATATCTTGAATGTCTTTTTCCGTTAAAAAGGGAAGATCTAAAGATATGCCGGGGATATTTACTCCTTTCCGGTTGCTCAGTATTCCACCGTTGACAACTAGGCAACTGATCTCCTTTTCCTTTGTTTCTATCACTTTTAGTTTGATGGCACCGTCTGCGATTAGTACTATGTTGCCCTTTTTCAGAGCCTGAGGCAGTTTATTGTAGGAAACTGGTATTAAAGTGCTGTCACCAACAATGTCTTCTGTTGTCAGGGTGACTTTTTCTCCTTCCCGCAAGATTACCTTTCCATTTTTGAAAACTCCAGTACGGATTTCAGGCCCCTTTGTATCTAACATGATTGCCAAAGTTTTACCCAATTCAGCTGCTACCTGTCGGAGTACTGTTATTCGCCTCTGGTGTTCTAGGTGGCTGCCGTGGGAAAAATTCAACCGGGCAATATCCATTCCGGCTTCTATCATTTTTTTTAGTAATTCAGGTGACTCACATGATGGCCCAATTGTGCAGATAATTTTTGTCTTTTTCATATATTATCTCCTTCTTTATTATGATCCTCAATTCTTCATCGTATGTAAAAACATATATCTTCAAACAGGTCCCTATGAGTTAATTAATTGTGGTTAGTGATATTGTTCTGGCGCTAAATTTATTATAAGGAAGCCGTACAACTGAAAATATTATCATTACTAACAAACTGACCGATATGAAAATTATTATTTTTGTGCACAATGCACTCGCAAATGATTATTTTTGGAAATTGAGCAGTATGCACAAAAACCGTCAATAGGGTGGCGATTGTTTTGGTTATAATGTGAATTGTTTTAAGTTAGGCGCCATCTATAATTGGACATAAGAGTAGTATGATTTGCACAGTCTATATTCACTGGCAAAACTGTCCGATCTGCCAAACTCTATACACTATTAAGCAATTCTGGTAGTAGGACACAAATAATAATTGTAAAAAACAAGGAGGTTAATATTCATGCAGACAAGAGCTTTTCGTGGTCGTGACTTTATCAACACGCTTGAGTTCACCAAAGATGAATTGGAAACAATCCTAGAAACAGCTAAAACTCTAAAACAGGATGTGGCGATGGGCCGTGAACACCCGTTACTCAAAAACAAAACCGCGTTTTTGATCTTTTATTGCCGTTCAACACGCACCCGGAATAGTTTTGAAACAGGCATGACTCAATTAGGTGGCCATGGCAACTATCTTGATGTAGACAAGATCTACACTCCGGCTGTTGAAGGTGAGGAAGAAGCTTATGTGACTGAGAGAGTTGCTGATACTGCCCGAGTTCTTTCCAGGTTTGGGCATGGTATCGTCATTAGGATTTATGGCGATGCAGTCAAATGGGTTTATGGCGCTGGTAATAAGTACATCCGTGAATTTGCCGAGTGGGCAGATATTCCAGTAATTAACGCAGAAGATGATGTATATCATCCTACACAGTCCTTAGCTGACATGCTAACCATCAAAGAAAAGCTTGGTGACCCCCGTGGCAAAAAGCTGGTTGTCAGTTGGGCCTATTCCCCAAGTGTGAAAAAGCCGGTCGCTGTTCCTCAGTGCCTGATGGCAACTGCCAGTAAATTCGGTATGAATATCACCTTTGCTCGTCCGGAAGGCTTTGAGCTTGATCCCATGATTATTGATGCAGTTAAAGAAAATGTGAAGAAATATGGCGGCTCCTTTGAAGAGACAGACTCCATGAAAGATGCGTTCAAAGATGCAGATATCGTCTATCCGAAATCCTGGGCCAGCATGAGATACTTCCCACCAGCAACAGAAGCATTTGATGAGCAAAAACAGCGGGAGTTGTTTGACAAGCACAAGGATTGGATTTGCGATGAGGAAATGATGAAGCTTGCCAAGCCTAATGCCCTTTACATGCACTGCCTCCCCTGCGACCGGGGTTATGAAGTAACAGATGCAGTAGCTGATGGGCCTAACTCCGTGATTTTTGATGAGGCTGAAAACAGGCTCCATATTCAGAAAGCAATTCTCTCTCTGTTCTTGAAATAAATAAGAAAAGGAATGGCTTGTCAATGAGGAAACCGGGATTTCCAGTTTCCTCATTGACAAAGGCCAGTTAATTGGAGGGTGGATCGATCAGATATGGATTTAAGAATTAGAGAAATCGATGCAAGAGAAATATTGGATTGCCGTGGCAACCCAACTGTCCAAGTTGATGTCATATTAAATGACGGTACTATGGGGCGTGCCGATGTGCCAGCAGGTCGTTCTACTGGTGCAAATGAAGCGAAAGAATTGCGTGATGGTGAGAAGCGGTATGGAGGAATGGGAGTTAGAAAGGCTGTTGCCAATGTAAAAGAGATTATCCAGCCTGAAGTAAAGGGTATGGATGCTTCAAAACAGCGGGAACTTGATGCTGCTTTGATTGCCCTTGACGGAACTCCTGACAAATCACGGCTCGGTGCTAACGCCATCCTTGGTGTATCTTTAGCTGCTGCAAGAGCGGCTGCCAATGCTCTGCATATGCCCCTTTATCGATATATTAATGTCAATGCTCATGTATTGCCGGTTCCGTTACTGAACTTAATCAATGGCGGCAAGCATGCGTCCAATGACCTGGAATTCCAGGAGTTTTGCATCTTCCCGGTAGGAGCAGAGACATTTTCTGAAGCTATGGAGATTGCGATGGCAGTTTACGAAGAATTGAGAATGATTATTATCGAGAAGTATGGTAAAATAGCTGCCAACGTTGGTGATGAGGGTGGTTTTGCCCCGCCAATTATCAAGGTGCGGGAGGCAATGGATAATCTGGTGATGGCGGTAGAGAGAACCCCTTATGCGAATAAAATTGTTTATGGTCTGGATTGTGCTACAACACACCTGTATAACCCGGAAACCAATAAGTATACTCTTGAGGGTAATGAGCTGACAACAGATGAACTGCTTGCTTTCTATAAAGATTTGTTGAAAGATTATCCTATTGTGAGTATGGAAGATCCCTTTAGTGAAGATGATGTGGATGGTTTTGTGAGAGCTACCAAGGAACTTCAGATCCAGATCGTTGGTGATGATTTTTTATGCACCAATCCCAGGTTAATTAAGGAACGTGTACCCCTCGGCGCTAGCAACGCATTATTATTAAAGGTGAATCAAATCGGTACCCTTTCAGAGGCACTTGATGCTGCGGAATTGGCATACCGCAATAGCTGCGGTGTTATGGTCTCTGAGCGTTCAGGTGAAACAGAGGACCCAATAATTGCCGATCTGGTAGTGGGTATAAATGCAGGGCAGATAAAAACCGGAGCAACCATTCGTGGAGAAAGAACCGCGAAGTATAACAGGCTGTTGCAGATTGAGCAGGAATTGGGTTCCAGTGCTGTTTATGCGGGTAGAAACTTTAAGATTCCTTTCTAAGTTTCAAATTAAGATAAATAGACATAGAGCGGCCGCGCAAGCACGGCCGTTTCATATCACTGATAGATTTAATGTAGGACGGAGGGGAGATCATAAGAATTGAACAAAACGGTTGTTATAGCATTGGGCGGCAACTCCTTTATCAAAGATAATGACAAAATAAGTGTTGCTGACCAATTAGAAGTAATTAAAAATAGCTGCAAGCCGATAGTAAAACTTGTTCAGCATGGTTTTAATGTAGTTATTACTCATGGCAATGGTCCCCAGGTTGGCTTTAATCTGCTTAGGTCCGAGGCTGCGCGGGAGCAGATTCCGCCACAGCCCCTTGACGTAGCAGTGGCGGAAACTCAAGGGTCGATTGGTTATATGATTCAGCAGGCTCTAAAAAGTGAATATGCCCGCCAAGGAATCAATAAGGATGTTGTTACTGTAGTGACTCAGGTGTTGGTCGATGCAGATGATCCAGCATTCCGAAAACCTGAAAAACCGATTGGCCCCTTTTACAGCAAAGAGCAGGCAGAAAAG
>DULM01000152.1 GCA_012840405.1 Syntrophomonadaceae bacterium
ATTTTCATCAACACCGAAAAAGTCCAGTATTTCTGCTCTCTGCTTTGCTGTCAGGTTCGCCCCCAGGCTCACCACCTCCTGGGCGCTGGCCGCAGCTGCTGCCGGCAAAATCCCCATTAACAAACCTGCGATTACTATGATGGATATAATCTTTTTCATTGCAAACACCTCCAAAAATAGTTTTATCTATGGACAAACTATATGTCTGTATTTTACTGATCATGACATCTAGTTGTGTTTTATCATGATAAACAATTGGTTGTTCTTTTACAACCGGAGATGTTATTCAGAAAGAACCGGTACATGAGGATGTTTTTAAGTTATGAAGAGCTAAATACTGCTGAATGGTGCAGAGAATGGATTCTTTATAATAGCTGGATCATAGACAAAAATACAGCACTATTAATTTACTTCACTATGGTTTGTGTTTTATAGTTTTGATAAAATGGGCTTAGCAGATGGCGGCTTCGTTTCCTTATTGTATGCTTGAAATGGGCCGTTGTTTTATGTTCAGGAAGGAGTAGAGATGTGTCAGCAAATATATCATTGATGGAGGTACTATGATGGATAAAATCAGAATTAATCTTGATGAGTTGCTCCTTTGTTTTTCTGACGCAATGGATCTGATTTCTCCCATCCTTTCCAACCATCATCAGCAGGTTGCCTACCTATCCTTTTTCTTGGCTGAACAAGTGAAGCTGCCGGTTGAGCAGCAGAAGGATGTTTTCCTTGCAGCCCTGGTTCACGATTTTGGCGTGCTTTCAAAAAAGGAGAGACTGGAACTGGTAGAAACTGAGCCTCTAACTGTTAACAACCACGGATTTAGAGGAGCAAGATTGCTGGAGCGGTTCAGGCCTTTGCAGAATGCGGCCCGCATCGTCAAGTTTCATCATGTGCCATGGAACAATGGTGACGGCCGTTTTTATATGGGCGAAGATGTGCCGTTTGCCAGCCATATCGTTCACCTGGCTGACCGCACCTGTGCTATGCTTCGCCCTGATATCAATGTATTGACACAGTTACCTGATGTCCTTGCTGCTGTCAGGGAAAAAAGCAATACTAAATTCGAACCCGGCTTAGTAGATATACTGTTTGAATTGAAAGATAAAGAATATGTATGGCTGGATTTGATGACTTCACGCTCTCCGGTAAAAAAGATGCCTGAAAACGGCTTGTCTGAAATTCTTGTTCTTGAGATAGATGATATTGTCGATCTGGCGTTCATGTTTTCACAGATAATCGATTTCCGCAGCAGATTTACTGCATGTCATTCAGCCGGTGTGGCAAAAACAGCAGAGCAGCTCGCCCAACTGGTCGGATTTTCTCCTTTTGAGTGCAAAATGATGCTCATCGCCGGATATCTGCATGATCTGGGTAAGGTGACAGTGGATAACAGGATTCTGGAAAAGCCAGGTAAGCTTAGTGAGGAAGAATTCAATGAGATCCGTGCGCACACTTACTATACCTATCATTTGCTTGATGCAATCCCCCAGTTCGATACCATCAAAATCTGGGCAGCATACCATCATGAAAAGCTGAATGGCACAGGCTATCCCTTTCATATCAAAGAGGACAATCTTCCCTTGGGATCCAGGGTTATGGCTGTGGCTGATGTGTTTACCGCAATTACAGAAGACCGCCCCTACCGCAGGGGTATGGATGATGAACAGGCCATAAGGGTGCTGAACAGCATGGTGGCCGAAGGCTCCCTTGACGGAATGGTGGTTGAGGTATTGCTCGATCATTTTCATGAGATCAACACCCTGCGCCAACACGCACAGCAAGAAGCAACTGAACGGTATGATCGGTTTCTGCAATCTGAGGAATTGCTGACTAACGTATAAGGGAGATCTTCTGGAAGCTGTACAGCGTGCTTTCCTTTTTGCTGAGTTGCTGTCTACCACACATGGGAGATGGTGGTTGCAGGAAGATTCACTAAAGGTGATGGGGGCAAGTATAAAACAGGCTGAGAGTTTTATACTTGCCTTAGTATTATATGCAATTAAAGGCAGGATATAGATTATTTTTGTCTAATTTTTTAAGCATCTGAGTGAAATGTTCTTTGTCATTTCTGTGAATGGATGATATGCAGAGAAAGCAAATAGATACTGGGAATATTATAACTGGCCTAGCTTTTTGTAGGGCTGCTCATATCAATGTACATTAGGGGGAACTTAACTTTGCGCATATTAGTCACCGGTGCTGGGGGTTTTATTGGCTCCCATTTAACAGAAAGGTTAGTGCAAGAGGGGTATGATGTAAGAGCATTTATACGCTATAATTCCCAAGGCCGCTGGGGATGGCTTGAAGAGAGCCCCTATAAGGACCAGATTGAAGTATATATGGGTGACATCAGAGATCTTGACAGTGTCAGAGATGCGGTCAAAGGAGTCGACATTATTTTCCACCTTGCAGCTCTTATTGGGATACCCTATTCTTATAAGTCTCCACTGGCATACATAAGGACCAATATAGAAGGCACATACAATGTACTGGAAGCAGCCCTTGATGAAGGGTGCAGCCGGGTCGTACATACATCGACATCCGAGGTTTATGGAACAGCACAGTATGTACCGATAGATGAAAAGCATCCTTTACACGCACAGTCTCCATATGCTGCAACGAAGATTGCCGCAGACCAACTTGCTTTGAGTTATTATCGGTCCTTTGATCTGCCGGTGGTGGTAGCCCGCCCGTTTAATACCTACGGGCCCCGGCAATCCGCCCGGGCGATTATTCCCACAGTGATAACTCAGGTATTAAAAGGGTTGCACGAGATCAAACTGGGAAATCTCTCTCCGACACGGGATTTTAACTATGTACAGGACACAGTGAGTGGGTTTTTAGCGGTTGCTTTTACTGAGCATGTTGAAGGTGAAGTCATAAATATCGGCAGCGGTATAGAGATAAGCATAGGTAATTTAGTTCAATTGATCAGCAAAATCACAGGAATCGAGATCAGTATTATGCAGGATGAACAACGTGTTCGACCGCGCAAAAGTGAAGTAGAGAGGTTGCTGTGCGATAACAACAAAATAAAGAAGTTGACTGACTGGAAAACAGAGTATTCCCTCGAAACAGGGCTGAAAGAAACGATAGACTGGATAAAAAACAATTTACATAAGTATAAACCTGAAACATATAACCTCTGAGGTGTAGAAGTTGAGCCAAATAAAAATCCCATTGGATTGGCCGAACATTGGAGATCTGGAAAAGGAATATGTTTTAAAAGCACTAGACAGCGGATTTGTCTCTACAGCAGGACCCCTGGTAAAAGAATTCGAAGATGAATTTGCTGCATATCTTGGCTGTAGAAATGCTGTTTCGGTGGTAAATGGAACCAGTGGGCTTCATCTTGCCCTGCGATTATTAAATATTGGTCCGGGTGATGAGGTTATTGTACCCGCCCTAACATTTATTGCCAGTGCCAATCCGATTACCTATGTAGGAGCGACTCCGGTAATTGTTGATGTCGACCCAGATACCTGGACGATTGACCCGCAGGAAATTGAAAAGGTGATAACCGATAGAACAAAAGCGATCATTCCCGTTCATCTTTACGGCAACCCTGCAAGGATGGATGCCGTAATGG
>DULM01000153.1 GCA_012840405.1 Syntrophomonadaceae bacterium
ATGCTTGAGAAGTAGCATCAACCGCTGTTTCCTGTTCCCCAACAGCATATATCGCCTGTTCCATTTCATTATTAGCCCTGCCGATACCGCCTTGTATTTCCTTAATAATGGCTCTGATCTCCTGGGTGGCATTGGCAGACTGATCGGCAAGTTTTCTCACCTCGTCTGCAACCACAGCGAACCCTCTGCCCTGCTCACCGGCTCTGGCTGCTTCAATAGCAGCATTCAAAGCAAGCAGGTTTGTCTGCTCAGCAATCCCCACAATAACTTCAATAATATCCCCTATCTGCTGAGATTTCTCTCCCAGACTGGAAACAGAATTGCCCAGGTTCAATGTTTTTTCCTTATTTTCTTCCATCTTCTGTTTCTGATACTCAATTTTCTCCATGCCGTTCTTGACACACTTACTAACATTCCTGGCCAATTCCTCTGTAAACCCAACATTTTTCACCACATCACCTAACTGCTGGATCATCTCTTCAACCATTTTACTGCCTTCCATAGATAACCTCGCTTGCTCAGAAGCTCCTTCAGCAAGCTCATTTGTTGTAGTTGCGATCTGCTCAGCAACACTGGTAGATTGTTCAGCTGCAGATGCCAACTGTTGGGAAGAACAAACTAAAGAAGAAGCTGCATCTCCGATTCTCAAGATTAATTCTCTCAAATTGTCTACCATGGTATCAAAAGAACTCCGCAACAAGTACAGTTCATCTGCAGCAGATCTATGCTCAGTTTCCTCAGCCTGTAGCTTGTAATCAGAAAGATCTCCTTCAGCAACTTTCTGGGCATCCTGCATCATCATACCCAGCGGTTTAATAACCTTTCTTTGCAGAATAAGGGTAATCAGAAATACAAATATAACCAAAGCAATTACTAAAATCAACGCGTTGATTTCTATTACATTATACAAGGAAGCAAAAGCCTCA
The DNA here is from genome assembly GCA_012840405.1 of Syntrophomonadaceae bacterium. GTDB lineage: Bacteria > Bacillota > DSM-12270 > Thermacetogeniales > Thermacetogeniaceae > DTU068. The sequence continues at coordinate 927 of DULM01000153.1, forward strand.
GATTGCGGCATCACAGCTACTAGTTTCATACCGGTATCCCCTATTGGGACAAAAGTTAAGAAACAGTCTTCATTCTGGAATCTGACATTCCGGACACCCCTATCCTTCTCAAGGATCTCCTTTCCAACAGCTCTGACATCTTTTTCATCATCCTCGGTAATCTTCTGTTTCAGGTCTTTTTCCGGCTCTTTGCTGGCTAGGTAATAACCATCTCGGGTTACAATAAAAGCAAAACCGTTTTCTCCTACCTTGATATTCTTTACATAGTTTCTGAGGTTGTCTAACCCTATATCAACAGTAGTAACCCCTATCACCTTTCCATCTACTCGAATAGGACTGCTTGAACTGATCATCACTGTGCCAGACACTTCATCTAAATATGGTTCAGTCCAGGCAACATTTCCTTCTGCATTGATCCCAATTTTATACCAATCATATTTAAAGTAATCATAATCAGCATTACTGTACACCCAAGTAAGTTCAACTTCCCCGTTTTCCTTATACATATAGGGTCCAAAATACTTAGTATTTTCATCATAGATATATGGTTCTAACCAAATACCGCTGCCACAAGCAAGCTCGTTCTCCTCAACATATTTTTTAGCAATATCAAGCAAGTTCTCATAATCTTCATAACCCAAAGTTGCAACATTATAGGCCTGTAATTCCGTACACTTGCCTACCAGCGCAATATTTGAAAACAGCTTTTCAGCCTCCGCTCCGGCCTGGAATTCTAATTTTTTGCTTATTTCATCCTCTATATTACCCTTGAATTTAATAGTACTGAAACCTGTCTGTGCCGCAAAAATCACCACCGTAACTACAACAATAAAAATAAGTAAAAATGTTTTAATACTCTTTCTTTTATTCTGTGATCTACTCAAATTGAAAATTCCTCCTTTGCCAAATCTGTTTTATGCACCTGTTCTTTAAACTGTTTGCTGTCTAAAAATCCATCCGGAGTTTGGCCACATATCAGACAAGCTCAATAAACAAAC
>DULM01000216.1 GCA_012840405.1 Syntrophomonadaceae bacterium
GTTTCAATTCCTTATAGGTACGCTACAAACCAATTCTATGTAATAAAATTTTTTAGTTACATTAGCCAAAAGCTTGTTTTTATAGGATATTACAGGGATATGTATCATCCTGTTAGTTATTACTATCCTCTATCTTGATTGTCAGTCATTCATTACATTCTAGCATATATTTTTCAATAAAACCTATTAATATAAGAAAAATCATCGGGTCAACAAAAGATGGAAGTTTGTCGTCGATCTATGGTGTTTTTTACACTACCATAGGTGGACGACAAATATCTACAGTCTATTCTAACAATCGAAGCAGAGATATCTCGACTGCTGACCAGTGCAGTGCCAAAGTATATAATATATAGTTTTAATTATTCTCATAAAACCTGAATCTGACATGCTCAAAAATCTTTTTACTGCTGACTTTATCCCCATCATGGGTTTCAATCACTTTTCTCTCTGTTGTCGCATATATGGGTTTTAAACCCTTTGCCAACGCCCATCTTACCATGATATATGTGGCACCAAAATCCCCCTGTATCAATATATAGTCCCCTGGCTTTATCCTTTTGTTCAACCATTCTTTAATCGGCTGAATATAATCACTTATATCTGCAATATCCGGAGGGATCTGTGACCACAGTATCTTTAAATCATCAGGTAAATAATGAATCTCATTGACACCCAAACCCTCATCAGCTTCTTTTTTTTGTTGTTCAGTTAATTGATGCGAAAAGAGCAAATACAGTGCCGGCAAATGAACACCTTCTTTTATAATCTATTGAAAGGAAACAATTCCGGTAGTTTTTCTAATTCTTTATTATTAAACACATATTTCCTTACCTTATTCAAATGCACATAAGCGTCTCTAATATGATCGCGATATTCATTTTCATCAGCATAACCTGCATGGGCTATCGTATTTCGTATCTTCTGTATTGTCCTATATTCTTTATGTAAATCCTTGTATTCCGGCCTCTCTTTGAATTGTTGCGAATGTATTAAGCCTTTTATTTTTTTTCGATAAGTATTATCAGACATATTGATTTTTATATTTTTCCCTCGATAAATTTGCAATATTCTGGTAATAATAGATTCCGCCAGACAAATATACCCCTGAGCAAACCGTTTATTATCAAAGTACCATTCAGCTAAAGCCAGTTGGAGCTCTCCACTGGAGTTGATTCCCTTAAACCGATCGGTAAAAGACATTAGAAAAGGCCGCATATATTTTATTACAGGGTCTAGAGACTCAATATCTTTCAGTGAATCGTTCAAGCGATCAATTTCTCTTTTAAATTCGTCTATATGATTGATACTGACTATATCGGAAATATTTCTTATGATACTTGAGATATTTTCATCATTGATTAAATCAGCTAAAACATAACCATTACCATAATTTATAAAATTATAGGCCCCTCTAGCCCATATGGTAATATTATAAAATGGGCTTAAATCTACAATAGGAGCATAACCCAATTCATTAACTATATCCAACATCCCATAAAACAAGCCACTTAGCTTAAAATCTTTGTTTAATTGTAAAATTTTAATCAAATCCAACATTAAATAATTGAAGAGAGGAATCGAACGGAAAGAATGGGTAATATCTAAGTAAATTTCATCGCCTTCTTTTAAATTATCTCCCATACGCATAATAACATCAAAATTGTTCCATAATTCTGCCTCATTTAACCCATAATCAATGATATAGCAGTGGGAACCACCTAAAGCAGTACCCCTTATATCCTTTAAATAACCATCAATAGCCTTATTCACATTCTCAAGGTCATTTTCATTGATTTTTATATCCCCTGCTTTGAAAGAAGCCACTTTCTCTCCTAATTCCACCCAATAGCTTTCATAGAATTGTTGTTTGCTAACTTTAGAAAAATAATTATAGACCTCATCCCACATCGATTTAGAGGTCCCTATTAAAAAGATCCTATCAACCATTAAATATTCACTTAGGGCTGCGGCAACAAACGAAGTTTTATATTCTCTGTCCGAACCCAATAACTTGTAAACTGCAGGCTCATATTCCCCTTTATGGGTATGCTCTTCTTTCAGACTTCCTGTTCCTAGGGCTGATATCAATATCTTCGCCATCCAGTTATTCTCCCCTTGTAATATTATCATCAAATCGGGAACTCTTTTTTGATGTTTCCTCTGTTTACATTGGTTTTATTCCTTATGGGTACGCTTAAACAATGATTTAACACAATATATAGATTCTTTATTAAAATCCTATTTATCTTGTCTCTTACATTTCCAAAAGCTTTTCTTCAGGAAACTGCAAGCCGTGTGTTTTTACTTGAAGTAGCTCAAATACCTTATTAATGAAACCAACCAAATCTTCTCTTACCTGATCATAATCTCTTTTGTTCAGTGAAACTGTACCATGAGCAAGTATTGAAGCATTCCTTTTATTAAGAGCCGACAGCACCCTATTTACATTGTCCTGCCAAACGGTGCCCACCGGATCATCTAAATCCACCAACAACTCATATGATTTTCTTAATGCAAGCTGAATTCGCCCATCTGTGTTTTGCAGTTCCTTGTATTTTTCCTGGAGTTCATGCGGAATTAAATACAACTGGACATTGCTTACATCAATCCCCCATTCACTTTGCAATCGCACTTGAGCAACCATCTCCACAGCCCTATACAATCTAGCTACTGCATCATCGTAACGTTCCTGGACAGCTCGCCTCTCTGCATTCAATATTAGATCCTGAACTTGTTCGTAGCCCCCATTTTCTTTAGTTATAGCAACCAACGCTAATATATATTTACTTACACTCTCCCCACCAACAATTCGCAGCATTTCTAATGCGGCCTCGTGGTTAAAAAGATCCCAAGCATGAAAAGCCTGGCATAATCTTCGTGCACGAAGCACTCTTCTCTGCTCGTCTGATGGTAAACTGTGCTTTTTTGTAATTTCAGATAATGTATTATCCGCTGCAGAATAATCATGCCTTTGCAGAAATATTTTTATTTGGTCTATATAATAATCCAAGTAGATACCGAGTTTATCTTCAAGAACTGGCACATCACCACAATGTACTTTGATAAGATCCTTACGTATTCCTTTGTTAAGTGATAGCTTCCAGTCCTCATTTTGTATCGCCTTTAAGACCAGTGCGGCAGACATTGACTTAGTTCCACCTGTATAATTGGCTATTACTTCAACATCATCCCCAAAACGTTCAGCTATCTTCTTCTCAACAACGGATAGAGCATCAAAGCAACCCTTAAGATCATCAGGTTCATCAACTTCAATTTTTTCATAGCATTCTTTTTCCAAACCTAACTGATAAACAATCGCCTTTCCATTAGGATTTCCTAAAGGTACCATCTTTCCACATTCGCATTGTACTTTACGAGACTCTCCACACGGATCTCCTGGACCGTCAACTGTAACAGTGCTACCTTTTGGTCCACCGGAACAAAAAAAATAAATATAGTCCGGATCATACTCACGACATGCATTTACTACTGGAGCACATGAACTACCTACAGATATTATTAGCACTCGTTTACTGGCCATTTCACATACCCCCCAATTCTGTTTAACTGTCAATGTAATTTAAACACATTCCCATTTTGTTAATACTTACACCACAGCATATGTTGACTTATTGAAATCATCGACACTATCCAGTTTGAGATACACTGTCTGTACTTCGTATGCCGGAAAAAGCCTTTTCACTACTATAGGATCAACAATAGTCAACTGTCCTAATTGAGGGCGTGGATATACAAAGAATTCAGGTTCATCTTCAGTAAAAACTAAGAAATCAGTTGGACTGGTCCTAATAAGTTCTCCCCTATTGATAAATCGGATTGTAATTGTTTTTGCATCTTTTGAAATATAATAAGCCTCAAACTTACCATAGTAGTTTTCTGAGTATCCAACCATCCTCATGACCATTGGAAAAGAATAGTTCGAAATAATTTCCCAGGTTTCCTCAAGAAGTTCTTTTACTTTAAATGCAATATCCTGGTAAGATTCAGGTATTGTATAATCACCTTGCAACTGAGTATGGCGAGCTTCATTTCTTTGCTTTCGCAGTTTATCTATAATAATTCCTAACGGTCCGGGGTTAACTATATTAGTCAGAGCTTTTTTCTTTTTTTTAGCCAAACAAGGAGGGCATGAAATCGCATAAACGTCATACAATTCTTTGTCCAAATCATCGACACAATCATTTTGCATCACTTTAACACAAATATCCCAGATAGATTGTTGTTTCTCTCCCCAATCTGACTTATAATCCCGTTTTAGAAATAATAACTCTTCTTTTTCTAGCTCATTAATAATGTTATTCTGCTCCGCTGTGAGTACTAGAAACTCAAGAAGAAGAGCAACAAAATTTTCTGCATAAAGAAATACCTTATCCATTCCTTCATGAATGCTCTTTCTTAAATTAACCTGATAAAAAGAACATGTAGCAGGACCATATTCTCTTAACGCATTGCAAACCGCATCGATTGCTTCTAATGCGTTACGCAACAATGTTGAGTAGTCCATACTTGGCAGTATTCTTTTACTTGAAAAAGCTATCAAAAGTCGGTGTCTGAGTTCGTCAGGTGTACACATTAGTTCCTCAATGCTCGGAGTATAAGGAAGCCCGGGAATGTTATATAAAACCCATTCAAGATAATTCATAAAATCATCTATAGTTAAAGCATTGAGCAGTTTTTCAAATTCCAATATATTTATTATTGACTTCAAATCCACTTTTTCGTTGTTGTAGCCGGGGTAATCCCTTATCAGTAACCTAATTGCCTGTTCACTTTGATAAGAGAGATTATCAAAGCCCTCATCATTCAGCCATTGGTAAAATTTATAGGGGCTAAATTCATAGAGAGAAACTCTATATTCATCTTTTCCCAGCATGAGCTAACTTCACTCCCCAACCCCAGGCTATGGCTTTTTCCTCCCCCTTAAGGTTGGTTCTCCACTCACGCCAGATCTGCTGAAGTCCCTTATAATGGCGCTGGGTTTTTTTGCTGCGGGGGGGAGGGCTCTCGGCCATGATTCTCAAGTAACGATTAATAGCTCGCTCATCATATTTTTTATAACTAAAGTAATTTCCTAATTTTTCAGCTTCTGATAAATTAACATTGAGCAGAAGCAACTTGTTTTTAATCATTTCCGCATCGCTCATAATCCTTTCCCAATCCAAAACGATCCCCCCTAATACAACCCTTTTGGAGACTGGCGATTCAGTGTTTTCTCTCCTAAAATCTCAGCTAGCTTCTTTAAATTATCAGGAATTATCAACCCTTCACCACAAGCTGCATTCACCCATTTAGAAAGTTGCTCAACAATGTTCTCCAGTTTCTTTAAGGAGCCAACCATCCTTCCTGTTCCTTCAATGCTACCCATTAATGAAATCCCCTTTAAATCCACTCTAATGCTGCCCATACCCACAGGTTTTCCCGCACCTACTTTGATCAAAAAAGGATATTGTGGAGCAAGCCCTAATGCTGCAACAACCAACCCCAAAAAGGCTTCAGACAAGTTTTCAAAAGATATTTTGGTGCCCAGGTTAACCCCCTGCTTCACTACTACCCTCGAGTCAGGACCTGTAGCTGATTTACCATGATAATAAAACTTCCTGCCGGCAAGCTTGTTATTCGATAAATAACGACGCGGTATCAGCTTAGATCTTCCTCCAGGTGTCCACAAAATTGGCGTCCGCCACAGTTCTATATCCCGGGGATCCACAAATATATCTTCAAAAAATAAATTACCCTGGTAACTGTTTTTCCCTCCACCTGTTACCCCAAAAAGGCGACAAGCAGGGCAAAGATGTTCTTTGGATGCACACTTGCGCACTTGATCAGGTATTAATTGCCTGAGCTTTTTGCTGGAAAATGGTAGGCAGGAGGGGGAAATCGCCTCCACGATAGAGCGCAAGGCACCCTTCAGTGACGAGCCGGGAATTACATGCCATTGTTTCCCGCCCTTTTCTACTACAGGCATAACCGATGCAAGGTTTTCTCTACCGCTATTATCCTTCGTAAAATCTTGATATCCACTTGCTACCTGCACTGGACGCTCAGTATGCAAGCTTAACTCCAAGACACCAGTTAACAGGTCCTGGTTGTATTTATGGTGTCCCTGACATGGAGATCTTGGTGTTTTTTCAGCAAAAGGCACCAATTCATAAGGTTTAGGAGCTATTTCTCGATAGTAAGCCACGTATCACACCCCCTTCATCACTTCAAGGGCATTTTCAAATGGTTTAGTCTCTTTTATCAATGTTTTTTGATCACTAAAAGATAGCCTTTTGTATCTTACAAATCTCCTCATTAGCTGGCTGTCCAAATAATAATTAATATCCGCCACAAGTACTTTCTTGGGATCATCATCGATCCCATAATCAAGTTGCCGGGGATAGGAAACTTTGCCACGCACCGTTTTTCCTGCTGATTTCATTTCCTTACCAGCTAGGATGCGCTTACTTACTTCAACTGTAAAACTCTCTTCATGCGTTATCTTTATTTCATCCCCCAGCATATTACGCCATTCATCCTCGCACAAAACAAGCAGTATATGCTCCTTCCCGCGCTTCTCCCATCTTAACTCGGCAAACTTAGAGAAAATGCGCAGTACATCCCACTCTTGCGCAAAAATTTCATTAAAATCCACACAGAGAGAAGGAAGCACAATATCTGTTTCCGACCAGCAGAAATACCAGTGTTCATCCTCTGGAAAAGCGCCTGCCCTTTTCAGGGCCTGTCCCAATTCTAGAGGTGTCAAACCATCTATTTTCAATACAAAACCGTTCAACGCTGCACCTCCTCAACCCAAAGAGGAGCAGCTGCCTCGAGCAATTTTCTTGTCCCATCCTCATCTCCTGTTAACAAGATAAAGGACCCAGATGGTGATGCTGACCCTCCAGGCAATTCTAAACCTTCCCGTGCAGGTGGCAAAGCAAATTCCTTTGCTGTATCGGCATCGCAAAGTGTCTCTATTCCATAAACTTTATTGTTTTCTCCCACTACTTCCGATAATATTTCAGAAATAATTGAACGTGCTGCTTTCTCCTTTTTTCTCAAGTAACGGATCTCCAGTTTTTCAAAAATAAAATCTACTTGTCCCAAACCCCGGGCCTTACCATATCCCAAACGCACAAATCCATCTGCCATATCACAGAGAGCGGCACCAACCAGTCCCAGTTGTCCCAGTGTGAAATTTCTTAAGGTTATCGTCCCGGAAAACTCTCCATCAGTCACAACTTCCATATCGAAAGGCCCATGGGCTACACTTCCAGTCACCCTGTCAATAGCAACCCCATATCTTACCTCAGTAGTAGGATTTCCATTGCGCGGGTAAAAGTCATTTATCTTCAGCCGCCCAGCAACTTCCATATTGCCAAAGATACGGCAAATGTAACACGACTCCCGGTAAGCCCTGACGCCATCTATCTTTTCTTTGCCTTCACTTTTATCCTTACCGCGCAAACATGCTGGCTTTAGCCCATATTCATTCTCATCGTTAGCCCTAAGAAAGGGATCGCATGCCTCATCCAGGTTAACAGAACGCACCAACTTCTCAGCATGAGAACGCAGCACGCCCCGCAGTGAGGAACCGGGAATATAGACTACTTCTCCAAGATCCGGCCGGTAGGTGCGCACAAAGTTCATATCCGGTAAGGTGGGGTTAACAGATGCTCCACCTTCACTACCAGATTTAATAAGCAGCGGCCCTTGAGGTCTTAATGTTATATGAAAAATCGCCTCATTGTAAAACTTGCTATGCATTATACCCCTCCTCCATTGCGTCAAGGAGACTTTCCAACCAGCATTCTGCATCACTGTCTTCTACAGAAGATGTCTTTCCGCTCAACAGATAATCCCTCAAAGGTGCAGTGTTACCCGCATTCCAACTGACCCATTGAGTTTCAACATTTTCTAATGCAATCTGGCCCAAGCCTCTTCCTTTGAATCCCCCTATCTGTATCATCCCATCAGCAAGTCCCTTGATCCCCAGCCAAAGCAACCCACGTTCTTGTTCATTGAGGTTTTCGGCCGTGATTTCCAGTCGGAAGCTGCTGCCAGCAGGCACTACTTCAAAATCATATTTATTAGCAACGGTTTCCTTTTCCCGATCAATAGCAATTCCATCTCGCACCTCAATAACTGCTTTGTTTGTGCAGGGAAGGTCAGAAATACGCACTCGAGAGGCCACCCAGGGACTTCCAAAGACACGGCAAACCCGGCATGTCTCTTGCCAGACCTGAGATGCATACCATTCATGCGGTTTTTCATGCTTTTTTGATTCATCACGTATTTCTTTAATGCGTTCATTAGTTATACACCATGATTTGTTATCACTAGGGTCGCAGGCACCCCGCCCCCAGCCATATGTGTCCTCAAAAGCCCTGACAATCCTCTCTACATAACTGCGTAATACCCCTCGCAATGATGACCCGGGTATATATGGATTACCGTCAACATCTTTGAGCACCGGTAGATCAGATGCTGCTGGAAGAAAAGTATCAGATCCGGCACCCACTCTGATCCCAGTACGGCAAACCAGGTCACCTTTAATAATCAGGATGTTGGACAATCGATAAAATGGTAACTCGTTACAGGCAATCATCTGTCTACCTCCCCGACAAAATAAAGGTGAAGGTATTCGTGTCCATTGTAAGCCCTAGCAAAGAACCCAAGGAACCTGACCACTGCTTCTGTA
>DULM01000154.1 GCA_012840405.1 Syntrophomonadaceae bacterium
GCATCAAGGATCGCCTGGAGGTTTGTCCCCCTCCCTGAAACTAAAACAGCAAGGCGTTTATGCACTTTATTCACCCTCTCCCACATAGCGGACACCGGATCCTTCAATAACCCGTCCAATGATATAAGCTTCCTCACCCAACCTCTGCAGGGTTTTCAAGACCTCTTCTCCACCATTTTTACCTACAATCAGAACAAATCCGATACCCATATTAAACACCCGATACATCTCATCCAACGGCACATCGCCCTTTTGCTTCAGAAAATAAAAAATGGGCGGAACCGGCCATTTCCCGCGATGGATCTCCACTCCCAGACCCAGGGGGAGCACTCGGGGAATATTCTCAGTCATTCCACCACCCGTAATGTGGGCAGCCCCTTTGATCAAGCCGCCCACCCTTTCTCTGGCAGCCAAAACCGATTTAACATAGATCCTGGTAGGAGTTAACAGTTCCTCCCCTAGAGTGCGGCCTGTTTCAGCAAAAGGATCTGCTATTGATAGCCCGCACTTTTTAAAGAGGATATGGCGCACCAGAGAATAACCATTACTATGGACACCGGATGAGGCAAGACCGATCAATAGATCTCCGGCAGCTATCCTTTTTCCATCCCAGATGGCATCCCGGTTAACAACCCCTACAGCAAAACCAGCCAGATCATACTCTCCTTCAGGATAAAAATCAGGCATCTCTGCTGTTTCACCCCCTATGAGGGCACAGCCCGCCTCCCGGCAACCGGCAGCTACACCAGCCACAACTTCCTCTGCTTGTTGTGGCTCAAGTTTGCCACAGGCCAGGTAATCCAAATAAAAAAGGGGTTCTGCTCCTGTTACCAGGATGTCGTTGACACACATAGCCACTAAATCAATCCCTACTGTATCATGCTTTCCCACCAGTTGGGCGATCTTTAGCTTGGTACCTACACCATCAGTACCGGCAACCAGCACCGGATTAGGATAACGATTCAGATCCAATGTAAAAAGACCAGAAAACCCTCCGATGCCACCTAAAACTTCAGGGCGCAAAGTTGACGCCACATGCCTTTTCATCAGTTCCACAGCATAATTCCCTGCGTCGATATCCACTCCAGCTTCTTTATAAAGTGATTTTTCTTGATCCATTGAGCACCCACCTATTCGCAGATCATCTACAAACACACCACTAGATACCGATCACTTATCACTACCTGGTATCTGAATTGGATAATTTCCACAAAAACAAGCATCACAAAGTTCATCCGGTCGGAAAGGGGCTAAAGCGGCATGCAGCCCAGGAAGACTAAGGTAATTAAGGCTGTCAGCACCGATATGCTGGCGGATCTCCTCTAAACAGTGGCTGGCTGCGATCAGTTCCCCTCTGCTGGAGGTATCGATCCCATAATAGCAGCTGTGGGTAACAGCAGGAGAACTGACCAACAGGTGCACCTCCCGGGCACCTGCCTCCCGGATCATCTGCACGATTTTGCCGGATGTTGTTCCCCGGACAATAGAATCATCGATCATGATCACCCTTTTTCCAGAAACAATTTCCTTGATTGGGTTGAGCTTAAGCCGCACACCCAGTTCCCTGATCGCCTGTGCGGGGCGGATAAATGTGCGCCCTACATACCTGTTCTTCATCAACCCTTCACTGAAAGGAAGACCCCGCTCAGCGGCATAGGATAGAGCTGAACTGACACCAGAATCTGGCACTGGAATCACCATATCCCCATCCAATGGATATTCCTTTGCCAACTGGCGCCCTAGGGCATAGCGCGCCTTTTGCACACTCAGCCCATCGATCACACTGTCCGGTCTGGCAAAGTAAACAAACTCAAAAGCACACAAAGCCTTCCGGTGAGCTTTATGGGGGCGCAGAGATGTGATACCATGCTCATCGATGATCACAACTTCCCCAGGCTCAATATCTCTAATAAACTGGGCTCCTACAGTATCCAGGGCACAGGATTCAGATGCCAGCACATAACCAGCTTGCATACGGCCTAAGCACAAAGGGCGCATCCCATAGGGATCCCGTATGCCGAACATCCTTTTTTCAGTCAGCATAACCAGAGAATAGGACCCCTCGATCCTCTCCATGGTTTGGAGAATACCGGATACTAGGTCCTTTGCCCCGGCACGTACGATCAAACTGATGAGCAATTCACTGTCTGCTGTGCTCTGGAAAATCACGCCAGCATCCTCGAGCTCTCTCCTCAGTTCAGCACTGTTGGTCAGGCTCCCATTATGGCCAATGGCGATCATGCCATCCCTATAATAAAAATTCAGCGGTTCTGCATTCTCTATAATACTATCCCCAGCTGTGGTGTAACGGACATGGCCTAAAGCCATCTGTCCCTGCAACTTTTCTAAAATATCCTCTGTGAAGACTTCCCCGACCAGGCCCATCCCTTTACGGCAGATGATCCTCTTCCCATCACTGACAGCAATGCCGGCACTCTCCTGCCCCCGGTGCTGAAGTGCATAAAGCCCATAGTAAGTTATCCTTGCCACATCCTGACCAGGTGCATAAATACCAAAAACACCACAAGCTTCATGGGGTTTATCTTTATTTAGAAATAACTGGCAATACTCCCCCGCCATACCTTTTCCATCTCCTCAATATACTGATTGATTAAAACTCGCTCTGATTGATCCCTGATAATCAGCTGTCTCCCTCCGGTCTCCCCTAGCACTGCAGCAGCTATCCCCGCTTTCTCTGCAGTTTGCAAAACACTATCCAGTTCTCGGGGAGTACATGTTACCAGAATACAGGATTGTACCTCACCAAAGAGCAGAGCATCTTCCCTCCCAGCAAAAGGTAGCTTTAAAGTTGCTCCTCTTTGGCCGGAAACACAGCACTCAGCAACAGCTACAGCTAAACCGCCTTCAGCACAGTCATGAGCCGATTTTATTTTCCCTTCTCTGATCAGTTCACGGCAGCAGAGCTGAACCTTTTTCTCTTCAACTAAATCGATTTCAGGAACTTCTCCCTGTTCCAAACCGTGGATCACTGCCAGATATTCGCTGGCACCTAACTGGGGGTTGAATTTACCCAACAGTACCACCACATCACCCGAATCCTTAAAATCGCTGGTGGCATGTTTTTTCACATCTGGGAGAAGTCCCACCATTCCTACAACTGGTGAGGGATAAATAGCATCTCCTTTTGTTTCATTATATAGGCTGACATTTCCACTGACAACAGGTATCTCCAAGCTGCGGCAGGCCTCACTCATCCCCTCCACAACCTGCTTGATCTGCCAGAAGATCTCGGGCTTTTCAGGACTGCCGAAGTTCAGTCCATCTGTAAGCGCCAGGGGTTCAGCCCCCACACAGGACAGGTTTCTTGCAGCCTCCGCAACAGCAATAGCTCCCCCACGGCGAGGATCAAGGTAACAGTAACGGGGGTTCCCATCAGTTGTCAGAGCAATTCCCTTTTTCGTTCCTTTGATGCGCAACACAGCAGCATCTGCACCAGGGCCTACTACAGTATTCAGCATCACCTGATGGTCATATTGGCTGTATACCCACTCTTTGCTGGCAATATTGGGGGATGACAATAGCTTCAGCAAAACACTATTCAAGTCTTCTGGAACAGAGAGGTCCTCCGGCTTCCAGGCACGCAGTCTTTGATAATAGTCCGGTTCTTTTTGTTCAGGGTACCGAACGGGAGCATTAGTAAGAGCTTCCACAGGTATTTCAGCAACTACAGTTTCCCCATCAAACACCCGGTAGATCCCATCATCGGTCACCCTGCCAACAACAGCTGCTTCTACACCCCATTTAGCGAATACATCCATCACCGTCTGTTTATGCTGGGGTTCAATCACCAGGAGCATTCTCTCCTGTGACTCAGAGAGCATTACATCATAGGGGGTCATCCCTTCATCCCGCTGCGGCACCAAAGATACATCGATCTCTATACCTGTACCGGCCCTGCCGGCCATCTCAGCACTGGAACTGGTGAGACCTGCTGCACCCATATCCTGAATGCCTACCACACAGCCCTTTTCCATCAATTCCAGGCAGGCCCCCATAAGAAGGCCTTCCAGAAATGGATCACCTCTCTGTACATCAGGTGCCTTGGTCTCCTCACTAAGCTCTTCAGAGGCAAAGGTGCAGCCGTGGATACCATCCCTACCTGTTTTTGCCCCGGCAGCTACTACTAAATTCCCAGGTCTTCCAGTCTGCCCGCGGACAATTTGTTTGTGGTCCACCAGACCGACACACATGGCATTGACCAGTGGATTACCTTGATAACTGGGATGGAAGAAGATATCTCCCCCAACAACAGGAGACCCCAGACGGTTTCCATAACCGCCAATTCCCTCCACAACCCCGGAAAAGAGGTAGCGCACCCGGGGGTCATCTAGACTACCGAAACGCAGGGAGTTTAATGCAGCGATAGGACGGGCGCCCATAGTAAATATATCCCTTACTACCCCTCCCACACCTGTAGCAGCACCTTCATAGGGTTCAACTGCTGATGGGTGGTTGTGGCTTTCTACTTTGAACACCACAGCCTGACCATCCCCAATATCAACAACACCGGCATTTTCGCCGGGGCCTTGAATAACATATTTGCCCTCTGTGGGGAAATTCTTGAGCACAGGACGGGAATTCTTATAACTGCAGTGCTCGGACCAGAGCACAGCAAAGAGTCCGGTCTCCAAATAATTGGGCTCTCTCCCGAGAATTTCACAGATTTTTGCGTATTCTTCAGAACTAAGACCCATCTCCATCCAGGCAGGTTTTTGTTCAC
>DULM01000155.1 GCA_012840405.1 Syntrophomonadaceae bacterium
CAATAGATTTATGAACGGGCTGAAAAAAGCCGGCGTCGGTGTGAACAGAAAGATGCTGGCAGAGCTTGCGGTTAATGATGCACCTGCTTTCAGCAAGCTTGTGGAATTGGCAAAACGCAATCTCTAATAGAAGAACATAGAAGCATAAAAAAAGTATGGTGTTCAACCATGCTTTTTTTATAGAATAAATGGTTTGCTAAACCGGTTTGCTGCGGCAGTTGATAGCAGGAAGTTAAGGTGATTTTTTTGGAAATAAGAACATCGAAGCAGGCGATCAAATTTGCCCGCTGTTTAAAAAAAAGAAAGTACAGAGAACTGTATCATAATTTTTTGATCGAAGGTGTCAACTTTGTTGAAGATGCGCTGCTCAATAATGCACCCATAGATTTTGTGATGGTGGCGGAAAATAACCAGCATAGCGAAAAATATCAAGAAATCATGGAACAAGCTAGGCTTCAGCAGGTTCCTTTATTTTTTGTTAAAGATGACCTGTTGGCAAAAATCGCTGATACAGAGACACCTCAGGGAGTTGTGGCTGTATGTTCTATGCCTAGCTGGAATGAAGAGCAGGTTATTAGAGAAGGGGATGGACTTTTAGTTGCATTAGACGGCCTGCAGGACCCTGGCAATCTGGGAACAATAATCAGATCTGCTGCTGGGGTAGGGGTAAGCGGCGTTTTTTTGGGAGAGGGAACTGTAGACCTCTATAATCCCAAGGTACTGAGGGCAACCATGGGAATGGTTTTTCGTGTTCCTGTTTTTCAACAGGTGGACCTCATTACACTGATCAGAAAAGTAAAAGAAGCAGGTTTTCAAACTGTTGCTGCGGAACCAAGAGCAGATAAGAAATATTATCACGCGGACTTTCGTAAAGGAGGCCATCTGATTCTGATCGGAAATGAATCCCGTGGTATCAGAGCAGATTTATTGGATTTGGTTGATCTTAGGGTGAGTATTCCTTTAGTGGGGGGAGTTGAATCCTTAAATGCCGCTGTAGCGGCATCTCTAATTCTTTATGAAATTTTCCGCCAGCGGGATCAAGATTGAGAAATCAGCAGCCCAGGGCCTGGAGGAAAGGTAGAAATAGTTTTAAGCAGGGGGAGATGGATATGAGGAAAGTGAACGAAAAAAGCCCGGCATTTTGGGGGCAGTGCTGGCAGGAGGGGCAGCGCCGCTCTATTCATGCTAGAAAGCGCAGAGATCTGAACCAGTTGGACTACTGGGATGGCATGGCTCAATTTTTTGTGAAAGCGGCTCAAAGACCTGAAGGTAGGGGACGTGTGCAGAAGGTTATGTCCTGGCTGCAACAGGAAGGAGTCTGGAAACAGGGAATGGAAGTACTGGACATCGGTTCCGGGGTGGGAAACTTCGCGATTCCTATGGCAAAAAGAGCCGCTCGGGTGATGGCTTTGGAGCCCGCACCCGCTATGTTGAGAGCGATGCAGAAATTAGTTGAAGAAGAAGGGCTTAATAATGTGGATTACCTAGACAAGGAGTGGCAGGACCTTGATCCAAAGAAAGAAGGTTTGATTGGACGCTTTGATCTTGTTTTTGCTTCATTAACTCCAGGGATTCGTGATGTTGAAACACTGGAGAAGATGTGTCAATGCTCACGCGGTTGGTGTCTTCTGTGCGATTTCGCTGGGATGCGCTGGTTTCCGGGGCATGAGGAGTTATGGCGCTTGATCTTCAATGAAGAGATGCCTCTGCCTGGTCATGATATCATGTACCCTCTGAACTATCTCTATTGTTCCGGCTACATGCCTTCCTTTAAGGTATGGATTGATGTACGGGATCGGGAAATGACTGTACAAGAAGCTGTAGACAGTTTTGAGCAGTATTTTTGGTCATATACAGAACTGACCCCTCGAGAAAAGGAGATCATTAGAAACCACGTGGAGAAGAACTCCCCTGATGGTATTTATAAGGAAATATACCGCATCAGGTTGGGAATGATCTTGTGGTCAGTTAACGATAGAATGGAGTAGTTGGGGGAGTAGTTTATGGATGTTGTGCTAGGAGAAGCCTTATGATATAATGCATTCAAGGTGCATCTAGTCTATCTCCATAAAGGATGTGAGAGGGATGCCGATTCCCGCTCGTTTTTACTGGATGATTTTTAAGTACACTGGATCACTGTATGC
>DULM01000156.1 GCA_012840405.1 Syntrophomonadaceae bacterium
CGCGGCGGGACTGTCCCGCTGATCAGTCAATAAAGCAAAAAAGCAAGCCTGGCACCAAGTATGATGAACGCGCCTTGATAAGCCGCATAAAGCAATAAAGCAAGCCTAGCACCGAATGGCCTGGCACCAAGTATGACCGCAGATTAGGTGAGCAGGACAGGTTCTGGTTTGATATAATTTAATTGATACTAAATACTGTTTTAGGGGGATGTTCTTGAAAAACCAGTGGGTAAATGCTTTGCGGTCTGGGGATAATGTCTCCGATTATTTTGGTATTTTTGATCTGAATATAGGCACAACTAAAACTGGGGCCAAGTTTTTGAAGATCCGTCTGGGTGATAGAACTGGGACTGTTGAGGGACGGGTTTGGGATTCCGCTTTGGCAGAGGATCTCTACCAGACCCTTTCCCTTGGGGATATTGTCATTGTCGAGGGCACGGTAACCGAGTTCAACGGTATCCAGGTTAACCTGGATACCTGCATTAAAGTGGAAAAGGAACATGTTGAACTAAATGATTTTAGGCCATGTACAGAAAAAAATATTTCTGTTATGCTTAAAGATTTTAAGGCGCTTTTAGCAAAGGTTACAACTCCCCCGCTTAAAAGCCTTTTAGATATAATTTTTGATTCTGACTTTTTAACTGAATTCAGTACGGCATCCGCTGCCAAGACCATCCACCATGCCTATGGCGGGGGATTGCTTGAGCACACATTAGAAGTAATGCACTACTGTGATCAGGTCTGTGAAATCCAGGGTGAGGGGATTAACAGGGACCTGCTTCTCACTGGTGCAGCCCTGCATGATATCGGTAAACTATGGGAATACAACCAGGAAGGGCTTTGTTTCAACCGAACGGAAGAGGGAAAGCTGTTGGGCGGGCACGTTATTTTGGGTTATGATTTTGTGCAGAAAAAAATCGATTTGGTGAACGGTTTCCCTAAAAAATTGGCTCTGCACCTGTCCCACCTAATTTTATCCCACCACGGCCAGAAGGAATGGGGTGCAGTGGAGGAACCCCATACCATTGAAGCCGTAGCCCTGCATTATGCAGATCTGTTGTCAGCCCGGGTGAACCAGGTAAGCCAGTTGATCAAGTCGCACAGCGGCAGTGAGCAGTGGACCAATTATGACCGCAATCTGGGACGGAGCATTTATGTCCCTGAGGTGTTAAAAAGAGGGCTGAAAAGGGAAAAGTCCTCTTAATATCAGCGGCTTTCAATGGCTTTCAGCAAAGCCCCGATCGAAAAGCCTGATTGAACCAACTGCGGGGACAGTCCCCCTTCAATAATACTCTCTTAAAAAAACCCCGTTAAAAAGGGATATATTTTCACAGCCGAGGAGAAAATAATCATCAGGACAAAAGAAGCAGACATTACTATTCAGTAAATCTTCATGTCACCATTATCCAAGAATTAGACCGACCATATGGGGGATTGTCCCAGTGGCCCAGTGGCAGATCTGTCTCCTGATGGCGGTAATCGGGTTTCGGAAACGACACTCTTGGGGACACATCGCACCCAGGGACCGTATGGAGTAACCCCTGATCCAGTGCGATGAAGGTAGACTGCCCCTCATCGCCTAGGGGGGACAATCCTGATGATCGACGGTAAACGGTCCGATCGGTCAACCTGTCCCACTGATCGCGCGGCGGGACTGTCCCCCTGATCGGCCGGTGGCTGGCCGGGGATTGGGAGTGGTCGGTAGAAAGGCATTCATATGGACTCAGCTGTTTTGGATCAAACAGTAGAAATAAATATTCTTCCTCTGCTGGAGAGGGTTGAACAGCGGCTGTATGAAATAGCTGTTGCTCCCAACAAAATTGGTGAAATGGTTTCTCACATTATTAAGGCAGGTGGCAAGCGCCTGCGCCCTCTCCTGGTGCTCCTTTCCGCATGGAGAGATGATACAGACTGGGAACCGGTGATCGATGTGGCTGCAGCCGCAGAGTTGCTGCACACCGCCTCTTTGATTCACGATGATATTATCGACCGGGCTGAATCAAGGCGTGGCCTGCCAACGATCAGTAAACTGTATGGCAACCATACTGCAGTGATGGCTGGTGATTACCTTTTCGCCAGGGCAATTACCCTCCTTAGCAAAAACAACACAAGTTGCGCTCTGCCTTTATTGGCAGATTCAATTCAATCTATGTGTGAAGGAATCATTGAGGAAGCTGCCAGCCTTTTCGATTACCGGGTTAATGAAGAGGACTATCTATCCCGCATCTACAAGAAAACAGCTTCTCTGGTTGCAGCCTGCTGTGGCAGCGGAGCACTGGTTAGCGGCGCCCCCCAGGAAGAGGTGGCTGCCATGATGGACTATGGCCGCTATTTAGGCCTTTCTTATCAGATTGTAGATGACATCCTGGACTTGATTTCTGATGATAAAACTTTAGGAAAACCCGCAGGTTCAGATCTTTCACAGGGGATTTTGACACTTCCTGTTATCTATCTGCTTGAGCATCCCCAATACAGCAACCGCATCAAAGAAATACTGGCAAAACACAGTTGCACCGCTGCAGATATTGACTATGTCAGGAATGCCGCTTATCAAAACGCAGCCATCTCCCGTGCCTACTGCAAAGCCAGGGGATTTCAGGAGAAAGCCCGGAAATGCCTGTACTCCCTTGCATTAACCCCTGTGCATAAATTTTTGGATAACATCACCTATATGGTAATCAATAGGAACCATTGAAATAATTAAATTATTCCCTTGTCCGCAGTTCCAGCAAGCTGATACCCTTTGCGGAAACAGTAAGATCAACTGCGGCCGAAGACTTTAAATTATTCCCCTTTTTCTCAGACTGCGGCAGACCCGGTGCATGCGCAGGGTTTTTTCTCCCCCTCCCGCCTCCAGCAGTTCCTGGGCAAGATCATCCAAACCCTGTTCCCCGACCTTAGGGTCGGAAAGGTAAAAGGCAGGAAGCCCCTTTACTACAGTTGTGTGAAACAGCGGGTCCGGCAGTGCAGCTGCCCGCTTCAGCGCATTATTTTGGAAGAGTATCAATCGCTGCCGGCACATTTCTTGATCAGGATAATAGGAAACAAAGTTGAGGTCCCCTCCGAGCAGGTCCTCCTCCTGGTCGATAAAATAGTCCAGCAGAATATGCAGCCCACAGATCCAGGGAAAATAGCTGGATGTAAGCTCTACTGCTTCTGCGTAATCCAGCTTCGGCCGCCCGGCGGCAGCAATCAAGGCGAAGATACCCAGAGTAGAGCCGGTGGCTGCTGCGAACTCCCACCAGTACAGATCCGGATAATCAGCAGCGTAGTGGGCGAACCAATCCTGTAGTTGTTTCTCCCTTAGTTGATGGTGAGTATGTTTATAGGTCTGCAGGTCACAGTAAAGTAAGGCCAGGTTCAGGGCACTCTCTTTTACAATATGGTAGGAAGGAAGTTTTTTTGTGATGCGGCGGCACTCCTCCACCAGAGCCTGCAGGTAGCCGGCATCATCCTTGTGAGGGTAAAGCTGGTAATAATCATGCAAAGGCTTGTCCGGCTCCAAAGCATCTGTAAAAGCAAGATGGAGCTGGCGGAAGGCTGCGGCATCCAGACAGCCGGCACGATCGCAGAGGTTGTCCAGGTAGTCACTGATGGTTTGAAAGGCCACAATAAAGGGAAGGGTTTGTTCATGGGCACCTTCCATAAGGGTATAGATGCTCCCCCCCAGGCAGTGGAACTTTTTCTTTTCGATGCTCGCCAGTCCCTGATGGCGCAGTTCAGCATCACCGGCAGTTTTGATTAACTCTTGCCATCGCTTCAGTTCTTTTTCTACCCTGGGAAACACCCGGGTGACAAAACGGGTCAAAAGAGCCAGCATTTTTTGGGTGCCGGCAATTCCCTGCTTCTCTATCCCGATCACTGTTGTTCACCTTCCTCAAATAACCAGGGATTCTCCCATACCAGAATTCAGGTTCCCGGAGAGCCTTGAGTTCACCTTCCTCAAATGAGCAGGAAATAAGCAGGATTTCTCCCGTACCCGAACTCCCGTCCCCGAAGATTCTTGACTTACCTTTCTCAAACACCCAGTGCTTCTTATCGCTGTTTCGGGGTAAGTACTTGGATCCTATATTAACATATTTTTATTTTTAACGAAGGCTTTCTTTCCATTCCCCCAACATTGTATGATTCAAAAACCCCTTCTAAACTTAGTAAACCATTGGTAGTGTTGCTTTATGGAATTGCAGTTCGTCATATTTAACTTCCATCAATATGTTTTATTAACATTTATTGAAGGGAATAATCAATTTTTGGCGAATATTTTACTAATTAAATACCGTAATCGGTTTGATAAAACGGTCGGTAGGTTTTGCCTAAAATCCTTCTGACATTTTTTATGATTTTATACAGCATTCAATACCGGATGTTCTAATAAGATAGATGCTATAAATGATACGGTGAACATTTTTCACCGTTAAAAGAGTCGGCTTTTTTGACCCGTTATGAGCTATTATTTGTCATAGTTGCTTATTTTGTTACGAAAGAAGGATTGTAGTGAAAAAGCCAAAGGTTTTAATTATTGATGATGACAAAAATATCTGTAAAGACCTAGAGTATTATCTACGACAGGATGGCTGCCGTGTCATTGTAGCCCATGAAGGGAAAACAGCTTTAGAGCTATTTAGCAGAGAAAAACCAAATATTGTGATCCTTGATCTGATGCTGCCGGGAATGGA
>DULM01000157.1 GCA_012840405.1 Syntrophomonadaceae bacterium
GAATAATAGAGCTTTTGTATCATTTTCCATGTGATCGTAACATATAACCCTATAACCAGCAACTGCTATTAAAAAGAGGTTTTAAAGTGAATAGCTTCAGTCCATCTTCTGCAAGTCATTTTCAAGCTGCATGTTTCGCTCTTTCCGGGTTTTGACAAAGAGGCAGAACATAAAGCAGATCACGGAAAGAATAGCAGCAGTTAAATAGGCATCATGCATAGCCAGCAGCCGTGGCAGAGAAGTATCCGCTAATTCATACACAAGCTGTCTGGTAACAAGCACAGCACTACCGGTAGCTATACCCAAAACCATTCCTACATTGCGTGTGGTGGCCAAAACCCCACCTGCGATACCAAGACGTTTTTTCTGGACAGCACCCATAATCGCACTGTTGTTGGGGGATTGAAACATTCCCGTTCCCAGGCCGAACAGGCTCAAACGCCAGGCCACATCAGAAGGCTGAAAATCCGGCCCCACGAAAGAAAGGCTAATGGCTCCCAAAACACAAAAAACTGCGCCCATAGAAGAGAGTATGCGATTACCGATTTTATCTGAAAGGGCTCCACTCAAAGGCGCTACGATCAATACTGTTAGCGGGAAGGCTGTCATAGTAAGCCCTACTTTCGACGATGTTAATCCGAGTTGGTGTTGGAGGTAGAAGGGGGTAATAAAAACAATGATATACTGAGTCATAAAGTGAAACAGAGCAGCAATATTACCAGCTGTAAAAGGTTGATTCCGGAAGATGTTCAGTTCCAACATCGGTTCAGCTGTCCTTCCCTCTTGAATGATAAACAATATGCCTGCAATAAGTGACAGGGCCGGCATCAGCATGATCAATCCTGACCACTGGTAATACTGACCGCGGCTGATAAAAAACAGAAGTGAGGCAAGGCTAATCAGTGCAAGCCAGGCCCCTAGCCAGTCAAATTTTTGTTTCTCCAGTTTTTCTTTTTCAGGAATCAGCTCATAGCAAACAATTTGAGCTATGATACCAATAGGTAAGTTGATAAAAAAGATGGCTCGCCAACCCCAGAGATCCAATAGGGTCCCACCAAGAGTAGGGCCGATAGCAAGTCCTAGAGCGACTACCATACCCTGTGTCCCTAAGGCTCTCCCCCTTTCCTGCGGGGGAAATATTGATGTGATAATTGCCGGAGCAAGTGCGGCAGTCATTCCAGCACCTGCAGCTTGAATCGCCCTGAAAGCGATGAGTGTACCGATACTCCAGGACATACCGCATAATACTGAAGCAACAGTAAATATAGCATTACCTGCCAAAAAAATGCGCCTGAAACCGAACATATCCCCCAATCGGCCAAAGCTAAGCAGAAAACTGCTTAAGACCAACAGGTAGGTCATACTTACCCATCCTACAACATCAACACTTACATTAAAAACTTCTGACAGACGAGGAAAGGCTACATTTACTACACTGGCATCGATTGGCCCCATCAATACCGGCACCAACACTGCTGCTAAAGTGGCCCATTTTGAGGACATAGCCTTCTGCAATGAGTACCCCCCTTTCTATAACCCCTGATACACATGCATAATAAACTAAATTCAGCTTGTGTTTGTATAGTCCTTTCAAATGTCTATATAGTATGACTCTCTTTATAGAAACAAGTTGCTATAAGGTATCCCAAAATTAAAGTGGTGACATCCACATATCTCCGGTTTATGAGATATACCGGCAGCTGAAACTTGAAGTACAGATATGCAGTCAAATTAAAAATCAGAATTGGAATCCCGGCAAACAGCAGTTTTGCATAATTGAACTTCCATGGCCCCTTTTTCTTCCGATTGTTTGCTATATGTTCTATTCCAAGTGCAGCTCCCAGTATCAAATAAACAATGTAATGAACTGTTATATACCAAAATGGTTCAAAAGTTGCTGCAGCGTTCCTTTGTAAAAGCTCAACAAGATACTGAGCAGCCAGCAAATAAGCATAAAGCAATCGCATATAAAAAATACTTTATTTTATTCAAGTATAATCACCTCCTTACTAAACTTTTGTCACTACCAATAACACTTGGGTTTGTTTGCCTGTTATTTAATTCTATACATACTAAATAATACCTTGCAAATTATTAAAAAAACGACCGGTATCCGGTGATCAAACGGAACAGCCGCATAATATCTCATGTCTTCCGGACTATTTAGGAAATATTATGATAAAATGATAATAGAA
>DULM01000017.1 GCA_012840405.1 Syntrophomonadaceae bacterium
AGTTTACCTGCTGCCTGTGCTGCGTCAGATAGATTTACTTTTGTACCATTAAATTCTGCTATCTCTTTTAAGACCGTAGCAAAATATCCGGTGCAAAAAGCGTCATCCAAAACAAATCTTCCCTTTTCTCCAGCGCAAACAATATTGATATCTGTATCATGTTTATAGGAAAGCTCCAAAGCCCTCGTACAGCAGGCCTTTGCATTGAGAAAACAACCGATCAACACCTCCGGCGCCGCGGACACCTTCTGCACAGCTTTTGTGCCATTGGTGGTGGTCAGCACCGCCTCCCTTCCATCAGGCTCAAACCCTTCCAGTTCAAAGGGTGAATTACCGTAATCAAAACCATCGACCTTTATCCCATTGCGCTCCCCAACCAGCAGCAGCCCTTTCGACTGCGCCAGGGAGCGGGCATCACTGATTGTTTCCACTGTATAGACGCGCTTGCATCCCTTTGACAAAAGGGTAACAATAGTGGAACTTGCTCTGAGCACATCAACTACTATACAGATATTGTTAAGTTCTGCTGACTGTACATCAGCCGGCGTCAGTACTGCATCTATGTACAATTCTTTCTTCACAATAAAATCTCCCTGCCTGTAGATTACCTTATCTTGTATTACTTAAGAGGAATATTTTTAAACTGCTGAACAGCCTCCATAAGTGGCTTCTCAACAGGTATCCGCTCGATGCTGGATGCACCAAGGAAACCAACAGCCTCTGTATTCTTATAGATATAAGCTGTGTCTTCAGGCATAGCTATTGGGCCGCCGTGAGCAAAAATGAGGATATCAGGATATTTCTCCCTTGCTGCTTTAGTCATATCCTTAATCAAGGCCGCCGCATCCTCCAGGCTCATAGCCTCTGCATATTTGGAGCCGATAGAGCCTCCTCTGGTGAGTCCCATATGGCAGATCAGTACATCTAGTTTCGCTTCTCCGACCAGGGCTGCCTCTTCCACATTGAAGGCATATCCCAGGGTAAAGAGTCCAAGTTCAGAGCCCAGTTTCAGGGTTTCAATTTCTTTGCTGTAGCCCATACCGGTATCTTCCAGCTCCTGGCGAAATCTGCCGTCAATCAATCCTACAGTGGGAAAGTTCATTACCGCAGAAAAGCCTAGATCAATAAGGTGTTTGAGATAGGGTCTCATCTCCCGGGTAGGATCAGTACCGCAGATACCAGCAATCATGGGAGCCTCTTTTACCACAGGCATTACACGGTTGGCCAGGTCGATAACGATCTGGTTGGCATTACCATAGGGCATCAATCCGGCCAGTGAACCATTACCATCCATTCTGTATAGGCCGGAATTATAAACCCCGATCAGGTCCGCACCCCCTCGCTCCGCAAACTTCCCGGAAATACCGGTTCCAGCTCCGGCAATGATCACCGGTTTCCCCTCACTGATTGTTTTTTTCAGACGCTCCAAAACCTGCTGACGACTGTACTGTTTTGCCACTGTAATGA
Source organism: Syntrophomonadaceae bacterium (assembly GCA_012840405.1). GTDB lineage: Bacteria > Bacillota > DSM-12270 > Thermacetogeniales > Thermacetogeniaceae > DTU068. The sequence continues at coordinate 1,468 of DULM01000017.1, forward strand.
CCCTCCTCATTTATTTTTTGATATCAAATAACGCCTGATCATCATCTAACAGTCCCCAGGCGTCAATTGCACTCTGCAGCTCCGGATGCTGCTTAGCGTATTCGCGCAGAGGAATCCCCTGCAGTGCAGCGTCGATAGCCTGCCTCATTGCTCTTCCACCTGCAATAGGCCCCATAGGATGGCCGTGGATTGCTCCACCGGCTCCCAGGATGCAGTCTTTACCGAGATCATTAATAATAGCAGGCACCACAGCAGGCATCACACCCCCACCGGGCATCGGGAAAACTGCTTTGAAGTGGAGCCACTTCCCTAATAGGTGGTGTCCGATCTGCAGATAGCGCTCCCGCAGGAAGGGAAATTTACCAAAGGGGCTGGGATATACGACAATATCTGCCCCAGCCATCCGGGCCAGCTTACCCAAGATCAGGTAGGAACTCATCCCGGAATAGGGGGATTCGTACATTGTTCCGGCAAAATCCAGGTGTGCCAGAATAGGAACATTGATCTCCGGATCCTCAGCAAGCCCTTGAAGAGCTGAGATACCTACCGTTAGATAGTTAATCATGAGCGCATTGGCACCGGCATCAATGGCCCGTTTGGCATTATCCTTAACCAGGTCAGCTCTATCTGTGATGTTTACCGTGAAAAGTACCTTGTTGCCGGTTTCTTCATAATAGCGTTTTGCTTCAGCCATATAGAGTTTTATTCTTTCCTCCCGGGGGCAGAAGGGCGGATCGGCGATTAATTCATCATCTTTGACAATATCTACACCACCACGAATCGCCTGAGAGAACAGCTTTACACCCACTTCAGGAGTGTATCCAGTGCAGGGCTTGATCATGTTGTTCAAAAGAGGCCTTTCCGGAATGTCTAGTAGTTCTCTGATCCCTTTTGTACCAAATTTAGGGCCTTTAAAAGATTCAAGATAGCTTTTGGGGAACTGCAGGTCAAGGAGTTTTAGTTTTCCAGACATAGAAATATTGCCGATCACTGTGCTGAGGAGCATTGGGATCTGGGGACCGAAGTTAACTGCAGGGTAAGCCAATTGAAAAACAAAGTGCCTGGAATCCAGATCATAGGGAACCTCAAATTCATGGCCAGGTACTTCATAGATACCAACCACCTTGGCCACATGTTTTTCCCGCATCTCCGGAGTTTCTTCAGGAACCGGAACCCAGGTGCCTGTGGTCTGCTCCACTGCGATAGCGCTGATTTTTTTGACGATATCGCTGTCAACTCCAGTTTCGAGATAATATGTGGCGATTACATACCCCCCTTCATCTTGAATTTGCTCTGATAAGGCAAGCATCGATAGTTCTGACATAGATGTACCTCCTTATAATTCAAAAGCTGATAGTAATATGCCTGATTAGCCACCTTTTTATATATCTTCTTTACAAATAGAATTCCTGATCAGGTTCAGTTTTATTTACGGTAGGAAGAAGACAAAAAATCCCATCTTATCAGGTACAGATACCTGACAAGATGGGACTCACTCTCGTCTCTGGTCCCTTAATACTATGAACCAATAATTATCTATTCATAATATATTTCATCAATTAAAACATTTTGTTGCAATAGGCCTTCTTTACTCCAACCTTCTGGCTGCATCCTTCAGCATTTCCCGGATCGGCAGGTTGTAGGGGCAGCGCTCCTCACATTCTCCACACTCCACACATGAATCAGCTTTGACCTTCAGTGCCTGGTAGCGCCCGATCGCCCAATCCTTCAGATCATACCTGGTATAGTATCCATCAAAAAGGAATACCGATGGGATATCGATCCCCTGCTGGCAGGGAAGGCAGTACTCACAGCGCCTGCAGAAACTGGTTCCCAACTTCTCCACTAATTGAGCCAGTTCCTCCTGCTCTTGATCAGTTAAAGGCTTCCGCTCATTTCCCACTGCTGCGTTCTCTTCCACCTGTTCCAGAGAATCCATACCCGGTATGGCAACACTGACCGGATGCTCTAGAATATACCGCAGAGACAGCTTAGCATTGGTCAGGGCGCCTCCTGCTAAAGGCTTCATGACGATTATCCCGGCATCCATTTTACCGGCCAGATCAATAACATCCTTGGCCCCGTCTGTCTCAACTGGATTGAAGGGAAACTGTACTGTTTCTATTTCCTCTGTTTTCAATATTTCCAACAGCATTGCCTTGATATGGCCTGTAACACCTATATGCCTGATCTTTCCCTTTTCCTTTGCCTCAATCAAAGCTGCTAAAGCCCCATCAGCCCCCAATACCTGCTCCAGCGTTTCTTTATCTTTAACATTGTGCATTTGGTAAAGATCAATATAATCCACACCCATGGTCCTCAAGCTTTTATCTATATCCTCTGCCATGCTTTTTTTATCCCGGGCCATGGATTTGGTAGCTATGATCACCTGGTCCCTGTGTTTTTTTAGCGCAAGTCCAAGCTTTTCCTCACTATCAGTATAAGCTCTGGCAGTATCAAAGAAATTGATCCCCAGTTCTACTGCCCGTTTTACAACCTTTTCTGCACTGGCTGTATCGATCCGCTGCACGGGAATACCGCCAAAACCTATCACAGACACTTTGAGATCTGTTTTCCCCAATCTTCTGTACTCCATTTGCATCCCCCTGTTATGATTTTTGCGTAATATAATTATTTGGCTTCTTCTATTGTACAACTTCTTCGCAACCCTGAAAACTCAAAACACCCAGCAGAGGTTTACCTTTCTCCGACTACCAATATCTGTCTTCTGCCCCCTCTTTCTCCGATTTCAGACTTGCGGCTTTCAAATATTTTTTTCAATGAGCATTTACCAACCGCCAACAACTAATTTGGCTTGATTGCTCCCCTTAACCTTTCCACTTGTGCCCTCTTCATTATTTTCCTCATCAAAAAATTGCTTTCAGACCAGCTCCTGTTGACAATAGATTACTTTAGTTGTTTTTAGTTGATCATAGTTTATTTATTGATTATAATTGAGGTGTAAATGACATTTTTTTACTGGCGGTAGTGATGAAAAGGGGGTTTTAGTTTTATGGATAAGGAGTTAATCACTGCCCAGGCTTTGGCTGAAGCCCTGGATCTATCTGTGGAGACAATCTGGAGGTATACCAGAGAGAATAAAATACCCTACATCGAACTGGGTAACAGACAATACCGGTACAAATTGAAAGACGTAATTAATGCACTGAATGGTAACTGTGTGAAGGAAAAAAGCGCCTCCTATGAAACCAAACCAACCAAGAAACTCACCTACCAGGACTACCTGCAAATACCGGAGGAACCCGGCTACCGTTTTGAGATTCTTGACGGCATATTGATCAAAGAACCATCCCCTAGTGTTATACACCAGCGCGCTTCCCGCAAACTGCAGAGGATTCTGGAAGACTATTTTGAGAAAGTTGACCCTGAAGGAGAGGTTTTCGATGCACCCCTGGATGTTACCCCACTTGACTTCAACGTAGTCCAGCCGGATCTGTTTTATGTATCAGGGGAACAGCAACTGATTGTGAAAGAAGCCCGGATTGATGGGTCACCCCTACTGGTGGTTGAGATTATGTCCCCTTCCAGCGCCCGAAAGGATCGGCTGCAAAAAATGCGGATTTATCAGAAAGCTCAGGTACAACACTATTGGCTGGTTGATCCTCAGCAAAAAACCTTGGAATGCTTTGCCTTGCATGATGGCTTATATGCCCTTGTTGCATCAGGTATGGAGGAAGATATTGTGGAACATCCGAATTTTCCAGGACTGTTAATCCCATTGAAATCCTTGTGGTCAAAATAAAAAACTCCAGTCAGTCTGCTTTATCGCCTTACACTGCAATATTGAGCAGTTTGGCCGTTGGTTAGTGCGGGAACAGTCTTTGTCCTATTTTGTCCTATGTGGGGAGGTAGAGTTGTCATCTTGCAAGGGCATATAGACTGCAAATAAGTCTGTCGACATGATCGGATCTGTTATAATATCCAAAACTAACTCTTACAGTTCCCGCTGGGAATGTACCAATAGTTTTATGTGCAGCAGGGGCACAATGCAGCCCTGTGCGGACCCCGATATTGAATGCCTGATCCAGCATGGTTCCCGTCAGGGAAACATCCATAAAATCCAGTGTAAAAGATATTACACCAGTCTGAGGTTCCCCGGGATCGCAATAGAACCTTATACCATCAAGTTTTTTTAAACCGTCCACCAGTCTGCGAGCCAGTTCTTTTTCATGCTCTGCTATAGTATTAACCCCAATAGATTGGATATAGCGTATTCCCGCCAGGAGCCCCGCGATACCCGGTAAATTTGCCGTTCCCGCTTCCAAAAGCCAGGGAAGTTCCTTTGGTTGGGAATCCTCTTGAGACTTATTACCTGTACCCCCTTCCCTGAAGGGTTGAACAGGAAGGTTATCTCCAAGCACAAGAATGCCTACCCCCATAGGCCCCATTAATCCTTTATGTCCAGGAGCTGCGATCACATCTACTCCTAGCAGTTGCATATCTATGTCAATGATCCCTGCACTCTGAGCGGCATCCAGAATCAGGATCCCCCCTTTTTCATGGACGATATCTGCGATCTCCCTGACAGGCGCGATACAACCAGTTACATTCGAAACATGGGAAACAACAGCATAATCAACGCCTTCTTTGCATAGATTCCGAAATCTATCCAGATCAATGCTAAAATCACTTGTTCCTGGCGCAATTGCAACAGATGTTCCGGACCTTTGGAGGGTACGCAGTGGCCGCATCACTGAGTTGTGTTCGTAAGGACCAGTGATCACTCTATCCCCAGGTTTGATAAGTCCTTTAAGGATAATATTTAAGGCATCTGTGCAGTTGAGAGTGAAGACCACATTTTTATGTGAAGGTGCATTAAAAAACTGTGCTACAGCCTGCCTTGCCTCCTCCACAATTCGCTCGGCTTTGAGCGACATCTGATGAGAAGAACGGCCAGGATTCGCACAGCTCTCCCTCATGGTTTTGTCTACTGCTTGGTAAACCTGTTCAGGTTTTGGCCATGTTGTTGCGGCATTGTCTAAATAGACAAACTCCTCACCCATTTCAGTTCCCTCATCTGTTTACTGATCAGAACTCTTATTAGCTTCTTCGATCAGGTCAGCAAGGGTTAATGAATCCAAGACTTCAGCGATAGAATCTCTGACTTTCGCCCAAACCAAACGCGTAACACACCCCTCTGCCCGGTCACATTCCTCTGGGAAATCCTCACTGACACAGGCAACAGGCGCAATCGGTCCTTCGAGGGCGCGGATAATGTCGCCAACCGTAATTTTCTCAGGCTCCCGGGCTAGCAGGTACCCACCTTGAGCACCGCGCACACTGCGGATCAGCCCTTCCTTTTTCAATGGCACCATCAACTGCTCCAGGTAGCCTACTGAAATTCCTTGGCGTTCTGAAATGCTGTGTAGTGTAATGGGTCCATCACCCTGATTTATTGCTATATCCAACATAGCCCTTAACCCATATCTACCCCTTGTTGACAGCTTCACTAATAAAACACCTCTTTTCCTCAATTATTCAATCAATGTCATCTTCCACTAAAACCCGGTGGTAATGGGTATAAATATTGAACTTATCTCCCCTTGCAAAACCTATCACCGTTATGCCCAAATCATCGGCGAGCTCCAGGGCAAGATCTGTGGGAGCAGAACGTGATATCAGGATGGGAACACCCATTTTGGCTGCTTTCAAAAGGATCTCTGAGGAAACCCGTCCGCTGAATACTATCACCTTATCATCGAGCTGAATCTCCTTTAGAAAACACTGCCCCATTATCTTATCAAGAGTGTTGTGCCGGCCGATATCCTGTTGAAAGATCAGTACTCTCTCATCATCAGCCAAAGCAGCACTGTGCACTCCACCTGTTCGGTGAAAGAGTTTCGATCTTTCCTCTAATTCTCCTGCTAGAGCTCTGACCCTACCAGCAGTTATTCTGGTATCAGAAACAACATTTTTGCAAAGAAGAGCATCTGTAGTGTAATAAAAAGATGCCCTGCTGCGCCCACAGCAGGGGGTGATATACCTTTTTAAAAAAAGCTTACCAGCCAGTTTATGCTCATACTCGTTTACCTCAACATAAACCAATCCTTTGTCCTCTTCAACAGTAATGTCCTTTAAGTCCTGACGATTAACTAATATACCTTCTGAACACAAAAACCCCACTACCAGATACACCAGATCTGAGGGGGAACACACAACTGTTGCCAGTTCTTCAGAATTCACATAGATGGTGATAGCCTTTTCCCTTACGATCAGATCAGTTTGATCACAATAGCCATTTTTCTTTACCTTTCTGATCTTATATGTAACCATTTGCAAGTTGTCATGGTCACCCATACACGGTGTTCTCCTCCCATGCCTTGGTGCCAAAGTCAAGCTTGAAAGCCCTTATGGCCACCCATACAGCAAATCTCACTGTCCGGTTTTCTGCTGCCAATCCTCAATAGCCTTATGCAGTGCATCTGCAGCCAAATTAGAGCAGTGCATTTTCTGTGGTGGCAGTCCCCCCAGGGCCTGGGCAACATCCTTGTTCGTGAGTTGCATCGCCTCCTCGACGGTCTTCCCCTTAGCCAGTGTTGTCATCATACTGCCGCTGGCCACTGCAGCACCACAGCCGAAGGTCATATACTTAACATCCTCAAGCCTGTCATCCTTTACCTTGATGTACACCCTGAGAATATCACCGCAGACAACATTTCCAACTTCACCGACACCACTAGCATCAGCTATTTCCCCAACATTGCGCGGGTTTTGAAAATGGTCCATCACTGTTTCATTATACATTTGGTTTCACCTCACTCAAACAGTCAGTTTATTGGCCAAGGGGGAGAAACTTCTCAACCTGGCTACGATCTCAGGAAGCACTTCCAGTACATAGTCGATATCCGCAGCATCATTCATCCTTCCCAGTGTCATACGCAGAGAACCGTGAATCAGTTCATAAGGCAATCCGATGGCCTCAAGCACATGGGACCCTTTTAAATTACTGGAACTGCAGGCCGAACCAGAGGAGGCAGCGATTCCTTTCATGTCCAGACTGAGCAGCATTGACTCACCCTCAACATAGGAAAAGCTGAAGTGCGCATTATGGGGCAGTCTCCGCTCAGGATGCCCGTTGTACTTAACATCAGGAATCCTATCATTGATCCCCTGAACCAGCCTATCTCTCAGTTCTAAGGTCCGGTTATATTCAGACTCCAGATCCCGGGCGGCTATTTCAGCAGCCTTCCCAAAGCCAACGATCCCTGCGGTATTCTCAGTGCCAGAACGCATCTTCTTTTCCTGTCCCCCACCATGTATCACCGGCTCCAGCCGCACACCTTTTCTTTTATAAAGGGCACCGACTCCCTTAGGACCATATATTTTATGGCTGGAAAGGGTGAGGAGATCTACCCCCAGATCCTTCACATTAACAGGAATTTTCCCCGCGGTCTGCACTGCATCAGTATGAAAAAGAATGCCATACTCCCTGGCTATACTGCTTAACTCCTCAATAGGCTCAATGGTGCCAATCTCATTGTTAGCGTGCATAATGGTAACCAGGATGGTTTCGTGTCGGATCGCTCTGCGCAGTTCCTCTGGATCCACCAGACCATACCCATCCACAGGAAGATAAGTCACCTCAAAACCATTCTTCTCCAGATACTTGCAGGTATTGAGCACAGCTGGATGCTCGATCGATGAAGTAATAATGTGATTCCCCTTCTTGCGCCTAGCTGCAGCTGTTCCTATAATCGCTAGATTATCAGCTTCAGTCCCACTGCCGGTAAAAATAATTTCTTCCCTATCAGCTCCGATCAGATCAGCCACTTGCTGGCGCGCCTCATCAACCCATTTCTTGGCCTCTCTACCATAAGAATGGATACTGGAAGGGTTGCCAAAGTTATTCTTCATAAATTCACACATCAGGGAATAAACCTCAGGATGAAGAGGTGTTGTCCCGGCATGGTCCAGATATACTTTGCGCATAGCAGATCACTCCCCGTTCAAGTTTGGTAGCTATACCTTAACAGTACTCGGCTTTAGCTTTGTGTTACATTAAATCCTACTAATTTAATAGGTTTTCTAGTAATAGAATATCCTATCAATACTAGGTTGTCAACCCTTTTATCAAATTAAACTAAACCGGTGGCCAGACTTATCTGATCTCATTTAAGTCATAAGGTGTTTCCTGGTACACATAATAGTTCAACCAATTGGAAAAAAGGAGATTGGCGTGAGCCCGCCATTTGACAACAGGGATTTCATTGGGATCATCATTGGTGAAATAATTACGCGGGATTTCTATCTCCATACCCTTACTAAGATCACGCTCGTATTCCCATTTTAAAGTAAGGGGATCATATTCTGAGTGACCGATTATAAAAACCTGCCGCCCATTTTTTGCTGTTACTATGTAAACACCTGCCTCCTTTGATTCAGATAAAAGCTCCAATTCCGGAACTTTGATTATATCCTCTTTTCTCACTTCAGTATGCCGCGACACCGGTACATAAAATTCATCATCAAAACCCCTCAGCAGCTTTTCATTTTTTTTGCAGACAGTATGAGGGAAAACCCCGAACATTTTTTTTGGAAGCAGATATTTAGGAATTCCGTAATGATGGTAGAGCCCGGCTTGTGCTCCCCAGCAAATGTGCAGGGTGGAAAATACATTAGAGACACTCCAGTCCATGATTTCAGTCAGTTCATCCCAATAGGCCACTTCTTCAAATTTCATCTGCTCCACCGGCGCACCAGTGATAATTAAGCCATCGAATTTTTCATCCTTTACATCCTTGAAAGTCTTGTAAAATTTAATTAAATGCTCCCGCGGCGTATTTTTCGATTGATAGCTTTCCGGGTGCAGGAGCACTATATCCACCTGGAGGGGTGAATTACCGAGGAGGCGCAGTATTTGAATCTCTGTTGTTATTTTAGTAGGCATTAAGTTCAGCAAACCAATCTTCAAAGCCCGGATATCCTGATGAAGGGCACGGTGTTCAGTCATGACAAAGATGTTTTCATTGTTCAGTGTCTCTACAGCAGGTAGATCATCAGGTATTTTTATCGGCATTGTATCCCCCTCCTCGTGTCATATTATTAACTGACCGCCAATGCCTGTTCTAGATCGTTGATGATGTCCTTAATATCTTCAATACCTATGGAGAGGCGAACTAGATCCTCACTCACACCAGCGCTCAACTGCTGTTCAGAAGTCAGTTGCTGGTGTGTGGTGCTGGCGGGATGGATAATCAAAGATTTGGCATCTCCCACATTTGCCAACAGGGAAAACAGCTTGACACTGTTCACCAACTTCTTGCCGGCCTGCAGTCCTCCTTTGATTCCAAAAGCCAGAATGGCTCCAGCACCTTTTGGCAAATATTTTTGGGCATTGAAAAAGGATTTATCTCCGGGTAGACCAGGATAACTCACCCAACTGACTTCCGGATGTTTGCTAAAAAATTGCGCAACTGCCAAAGCATTGCTGCTGTGGCGCTCCATTCTCAAGTGGAGTGTCTCCAAACCCTGGAGGAAAAGAAAAGCATTAAAAGGGCTCATACAAGCACCGATATCCCTCATCAACTGGACCCGGGCTTTGACTATATAAGCCAGTTTTCCAAAATCCTTAACATACTGAATGCCGTGGTAACTCAGGTCTGGTTCAGTCAGTCCTGGAAACCTTCCAGTCGACCAGTCAAATCTGCCGCTGTCCACTATAACACCACCGATGGAAGTCCCGTGCCCACCGATAAATTTAGTGGCAGAATGCACAACAATATCAGCGCCAAACTCAATTGGCCTGCAGAGATAGGGTGTTGCAAAGGTGTTGTCAACTATCAATGGCACCCCTGACTCATGTGCAATCCGGGCGATTTCCTCTATATCTGGAACATCAAGTCTGGGATTGCCGATGGTCTCTATATAAAAAGCCTTTGTTTTGTCTGTTACCGCACGCCTGAAATTATCCGGTTCAGAAGCATCAACATATTTGACCTGGATACCGATTTTGGGAAGGGTATGATAGAAAAGGTTATAGGTGCCTCCATAAAGGCTGCTGGAAGAAACTATCTCATCCCCAGCTCCGGCAATGTTCAATATAGCAAAAGTGATTGCTGCCGCTCCTGAGGAGGTTCCCAGTGCACCTACACCTCCCTCCAAGGCGGCCATTCTCTTTTCAAAGACATCGACTGTCGGGTTCATTATTCTGGTATAGATGTTGCCTGGTTCCTGCAGCGCAAACAGAGCTGCAGCATGGTCTGCATCACGGAAATTGTAAGATGTGGTCTGGTAGATAGGAACTGCCCGGGCTCCTGTGGTCGGGTCGGGTTCCTGTCCGGCATGGACGGCAAGGGTGGCAAAACTCCAGTTATTCAATATCAGAACCTCCTGTAATACAAAATTTAAAATCCACTGAAAAAGCTATCATAGCAGTAAACAGGTAAACTATCTGGAATCTTCATCAAGGAAAAGTTGTGTGCTTAAATAGCGCTCTCCTGTATCAGGTAAAATAACAACGATCACTTTCCCTGCGTTCTCCGCTCTCCTGGCTACCTGTACAGCTGCATAAGCCGCTGCCCCTGACGAGATCCCCACTAACAGCCCTTGTTTTGCGGCGAGTTTCCGGCTTGTCTCGAAAGCGTTATCAGCACTTACCTGAACGATTTCATCAACTAGGCTAAGCTCCAGAACATCAGGAATAAAACCTGCCCCTATACCCTGAATCTTGTGAGGCCCCTGTTTTCCTCCCGATAATACCGGTGAATCCTCCGGTTCCACAGCAACGACCTGAAGGGAGGCTTTTCGTGGTTTTAAGGCCTGGGCGATCCCAGTGATCGTTCCTCCTGTACCCACACCTCCCACAACAATATCCACCTGCTCATCTGTGTCATCCCAAATTTCCTGTGCTGTTGTGGCACGGTGAATAGCAGGGTTTGCCGGGTTCTTGAATTGCTGGGGAATAAATGAATTGGGTATCTTTCTAGCCAGTTCCTCCGCCTTTTTTACTGCTCCGGTCATTCCCTGAGCGCCTGGTGTCAATACCAGTTCAGCCCCATATGCCTTTAGGATGCTGCGGCGTTCAATACTCATTGTATCCGGCATCGTCAGAATCAGGCGGTATCCCTTAGCAGCACATACAAAAGCCAGAGCGATTCCGGTGTTACCGCTGGTAGGTTCGATGATCACTGTATCCTTATTGATAAGCCCTTTTTCTTCAGCATCTTTGATCATGGCATAGCCGATCCTGTCCTTGACACTGCCTGCAGGATTGAAATATTCCAATTTACCCAGGATCTGAGCACCTGTGTCTGCATCAAGGCTTTTCAGCCGCAGCAGTGGAGTTCCACCGATCAGCTCGGTTAAGCTATCATATACCCTCATTGTATTTAACCTCCATTGCCTATTTTTGATAGTTCCGATCCTCTCCTTTCCTTTGAGTTCACCTCCCACCAGAAGATCTATCCATAAATCCTACTAACCCAGTATGATTACTAATATATCATACTATACAGTTTTTTAATTTATACGTCAAGAATTTTTTAGAAAAAAAAGAAGCCCTTGAGGCTTCTTTTCATCTACAATAACCGATCACTAAAACCAGCTTATTCCACCGTCTGCCGGTGAGGAGTATGAGTATATTCTATTTTTCAGTTCATTCCGGCTATGAAGGTTTCAGGCAAGACGCACCCGCTTCAAGCGCAGAGCATTGCTGACTACAAACACAGAACTCAAAGCCATAGCGCCACCGGCTACTACCGGACTCAATAATCCTGCGGCTGCCACCGGAATACCAACAGTATTATAGAAAAAGGCCCAGAAGAGGTTCTGCTTGATATTGCGCATGGTGGCTTTGCTGAGTTTGATAGCTGTAGCGATAGCTCGAAGATCCCCACCCATCAGTGTAATATCTGCGGCTTCCATGGCAATGTCAGTTCCGGTGCCCATAGCTATTCCCACATCAGCAGTTGCCAGTGCCGGGGCGTCATTGATCCCATCCCCTACCATAGCTACAACCCTGCCCTGCTCCCGCAGTTTTTTTATCTGATCGGCTTTATCCTCAGGCAGTACCTCTGCCATCACATGCTCAATACCTACCTGTTGGGCAATGGCTGTCGCAGTGCGCTTATTATCGCCGGTGATCATCCAGACATCAATGCCGAGAGTTTTTAATTCCTGGACGGCTTCTGCCGCATGTTCCTTAACTGTATCAGCAACCCCTATCACCGCAGCCGGAGTTTGATCAACCGCCATCAAAATCGTGGTCTTTCCCTCACTTTCCAGTCTTTCCAGAGCCGGCAGCAGGGGTTCCACATCCACCCCCTGCTCCTGCAGATACCTGCGGTTGCCCAGGAAAATCACACTATCATCTATGACAGCCTTTACCCCCTTGCCGGGCACTGCACTGAATTCCTGCGGATCGGGTATGCCTAAACCGGGCAAACGATTTAGAACCCCCTCTACTATGGCTTTAGCTACCGGATGCTCTGACAGCTTCTCTGCCGCAGCTGCCCACTCCATTATTTTCTCCTCACGACCGGCAAACTCTTTAGCAGTTATGATATCTGTAATCTCCAGCTCTCCCTTGGTGATTGTGCCGGTCTTGTCCAATACCACTGTGTCCACCCGGTGAGTGCGCTCAAGATGCTCTCCCCCCCTGATCAGGATCCCATTTTCCGCTCCTCGTCCTGTTCCCACCATAATAGAGGTAGGTGTAGCCAAGCCCATGGCACAGGGGCAGGCGATCACCAGCACAGCAGTGGCATTGATCAAGGCCCTTGACAAATTACCTGCATCCAAAACCCAATACCACAGAGCAAATGTGCCTAAAGCGATCACCACCACAGCAGGCACAAAATAACCTGCCACAACATCAGCCAGCCGCTGGATAGGTGCCTTTGAGCCTTGAGCCTCTTGAACCACCCGTATGATTTGGGCTAGTACAGTATCCCTTCCCACTTGTGTTGCCTCAAACTTAATGGAGCCGAACTTATTGACCGTAGCACCGGTCACCAGATCCCCTACCTGTTTATCTACAGGCACACTCTCCCCGGTCAGCATCGATTCATCCACAGATGAATAACCTTCTCTAACCACTCCATCCACCGGGATCCGTTCACCGGGACGCACCACTACCAGATCACCCACAACCACTTCAGAAATATCGATTTCCAGCTCCTTCCCATCTCTGATCACCCGGGCGGTTTTGGGCTGCAGCCCCATCAGCTTTCTGATGGCCTCTGAGGTCCTGCCCTTAGCCATTGATTCCAAATACTTGCCCAGCAAAATCAGGGTAATCAAAACAGCACTGGCTTCAAAATAGAGATGGGCATGGGGGTCAACAAGCCCGATGATCAGACTGTAAAAGTAGGCAGCACTGGTGCCCAAGGCCACCAGCACATCCATATTGGCGCTGCCGCCCCGCAGCGCTGTAAAGGCTCCTTTATAAAAAGGAAACCCAGCGATAAACTGCACTGGGGTAGCCAGCAAGAGTTGTGTGGTGTAGGAGGTCAGCCAAACAGGAAGAGACAGGCCAAATAAATGCTCTAACATAATCACCAAAAAAGGAAAAGACAAAAATGCGGAAAACACTAAGAGCCTTTTTCTTTGCCCCAACTCGGCAGGCTCTGATACTTGACCAGTGCCCTCTGCCAGATCGGTCTGCAGCTGTGCCCCATATCCGATACTGCTTATTGCAGCGGCAAGGTCTTCAGGCTTTACTACAGCAGGCAGATATTTGACCACCGCTTTTTCTGTAGCCAGGTTGACAACGGCTTCCTGAACACCATTAATCTTTTGCAGCTTTTTTTCTACTCTGGAAACACATGCCGCACAGTTCATCCCCTGAACTTTAATCTCTACCCGCTCGGGAACTACCGAATAGCCCAAGCGCTCAATTTTTTCAACAAGATCCATAGCTTTAACAGCTTGCGGGTCATATTCGACAACAGCCTGTTCCAATGCAAGATTAACCTGGGCATGGCTTACTCCCGGCATTTTGCTGAGCACTTTTTCTATCCGGGCAGAACAGGCAGCACAACTCATACCCTTGATCTTTATAGTAACCCGCTCCATCTAGCAGCATCCTTTCTTAGAAATTTTTAAAGCTTAGCTTAACCACCCTGATTTAACAAAAGTCCCTGTCTAATAATTTACTGCCTGGCAATTAAGGTTTCAAACCCAGGGAATGAATAAATTAATCAACACTCGATAAACTAATACCAGATCAACAAAAAGGAGGAAAAATAAATGGCACAATTGAACCAGCAAGAACTGCAAAATGTAAGACATTTGATCTTTTCACATGAAACCGCCGCCCAAAAGCTGAAAACTTACGCGCAACAGTGTCAGGACCCTCAGATCAAACAAATGTTCCAACAAGCTGCACAACAGGCTGAAAATACAAAACAGAAATTTATACAATTCCTACAATAATAAGGGGTGAAAGAATATGCAGGAAAAAGACATGGTAAATGATGTTCTATCCATGGTTAACAGCAGTTTGACCGGTTATGCCAATGCAATAGCTCAGACCTCAAACCAACAGCTTCGCCAAATGCTGCAACAGACCAGAGATGCAGATGAACAATTCCAGTACAAACTATGCCAGATAGCAGAACAAAAAGGCTACTACCAACCGGCACAGCCGGCAGACCCGCAGGATATACAGCAGGTGCGTGCATCAGTTACACAAAGCTGAT